>CALVVZ010000061.1 GCA_944364075.1 uncultured Clostridia bacterium | reverse complement strand
AACCAGAGGTCGTCCGAAGGTGTAAGGAATTGATTTTGCAAGCAAAATCAACGACCCAGCAAGGCGCTGTTTTCATACATGAAAACAGCGGTCGCAAAGCGACTTGGCTTTTCCAAGGAAAAGCCAACCTTTAGCCGGCAAAGCCGTCGGATACGAATGAAAGTCGGAGGGGCTGCGGCCCCTCCGACACCTCCCTGGAGTTCTTTGACAGTCTGAGCGGAACCGCCGTCAGTGCGGTTCCGCCAGAAAGGGTTTCGTAGGCAATCAGGCCGTCTTGGTCTTGGGCGCAGCCTTGCGGGTCTTGCGCTTTTCCTCCAGCAGGGCCCAGATATAACCGTTGATCATGTTGGCGCTGTACACGCCGGAGAGCAGGCCCACAATGATGGGCAGCGCAAACTCCCGGATGCTGTCCACGCCCAGGATGTACAGCAGCACGATGGTCACCAGGGTAGTCAGGGTCGTGTTGACGGTACGGCCTAGGCACTCCTGTACGGAACGGTTGACCACATCCGCCCGGGGCAAGTTGGGGGAGAGCTTCTTGGCATTCTCGCGGATGCGGTCGAAGATTACGATGGTGTTATTGATGGAATAGCCCACGATGGTGAGCATGGCCGCAATGAAGCTGCTATTCATCTGCACCACGGAGCGCAGCAGCACCATGAAGCTGAGCATCATCAGCACGTCGTGTATCAGGCCCAGCACGGCGGCAATGCCGCTGTTCAGGTCAAAGCGGACGGCAATGTACGCCAGCATCAGCACGCTGGCAATCAGCACGGACATGAAAGCGTTATACAGCAGCGTCTGGCCGGCCACGGGGCCCACATAGCTTACGTCGCCGGACTGGGTCATGTTGGGGTACTTCTCGGCCAGCGCGGTTTCGAAAGCCGCCTGCAGGCCCTGCACGCCCTCCTCGCTGACCTCCTTGATGCGGACGATCACCTCGCTGGCGCCCTGCTCGGTCACGGTATAGGAGCCTACGTTCATTTCGTTCAGCGCGGCGTTGATGTCCGCCTGATCAAAGTCGCCGCCCATGTCATACTGCAGGGACAGGCCGCCGGTGAAGTCGATACCATAGTTGATGCCAAGCCCGCACAGGGAAAGGATCACCGCCAGCGCCATAATGCACGCGGAGACGATCAGGCAGGTCTTGGAGTGATTCTTTACAGTCATTTCTGCTCCTCCTCAGCCACGGGCAGATTGGCAAACATGCGCTTGTCCTTCACGCCCAGATTGATGATGTTCTTCATCAGGAAGCGGGTAATGACCACCGCGGAGAACATGGAGACAACCACGCCCAGCAGCAGGGTCTTGGCAAAGCCCTGAATGGTGCCGGTACCGAAGAACATCAGCACAATGGCGGCGATCAGGGTGGTTACGTTGGCGTCCAGAATGGCGCTCATGGCGTTCTTGAAGCTGGTGCGCAGGACGGTGCGGATGCCGCGGCCCGCGCGAAGCTCCTCATTGAAGCGCTCGAAGATGATCACGTTGGCGTCCACGGCCATGCCGATGCCCAGCACGATACCGGCCAGGCCGGGCAGGGTGAGCTGGATGCCGGGGATGACCGCCAGCAGGAAGAACAGGATGATCACATAGTCGCACAGCGCCCAGCTGGCCACCACGCCATTGAGGCGGTAGCGGAAGATCATCAGCAACATGATCAGCACCAGGCCGATCACGGCCGCCAGCACGGAGGTGGACAGGGCGTCGGTACCCAGAGTGGCGGACACGGTATCCACCTTCTGCTGGGTCAGCTCCATGGGCAGCGCGCCGGACTGAATCTGCGCGGCCACGGTCTGGGCGTACTCGGCGCTCTGCATCTGGGTGATTACGCCGCTGCCGGTGGTAATGGCGCTCTGCACGGTGGGAGAGAGCAATTCCTCGCCGTCCAGGTAGATACCCAGGGTCTTGCCGATGTTGTTGCTGGTCATGTCGGCGAAGATCTTCGTGCCTTCGTCGGTCAGGGTGAAGGCCACCTGATGATCGCCCTCATTGAGCTGATACACGGCGGTCTTGACCATGGAGCCGTCCATGAAGGTGTTGCCGTCGGGGTCCTTGAACTCCAGCTTGGCCGTGGAGCCGATCAGGTCCAGCACGGCGCTGGGATCGGTCACGTCGGGGATCTCCACGCGGATGCCGTCGGTGCCGATCTGCTGCACGGTGGCCTCGGCGTAGCCCTTATCGGTCAAGCGCTCCTGAATCACGCGGATGGTGCCGCTGAGCAGGGTGCCGAAGTCCGTCTCGGAGCCTTCCGGCGCGGCGCAGGAGTATTCCACATACACGCCGCCCCGCAGGTCCAGGCCCAGGGCCAGGCTGTCGGGCCAGTTGTCCGCGTTGGTGGTGGGCAGCCAGCTCTTGAGCTTGTACAGCCCGTTGGGGGTCAGGTTCATGCCGGTCACGCCCACGATGCCGAAGAAAATCGTCAGCACCGCGGCGATGGTCAGCGCGATGATGGACTTGGTGCGTCCGTTCATGCGCTTGCCGCTGATCTTTTTCATATGGATCGCTTCCTCCAGTTCAGTTTGATGATAAAGCGCAGGATACGTTCAGCCAGCGGGGTTTAAGCCTATCCCGGCATATCCTCCCGGGGAAACGCCTGGTACCGCGCCTGCACAAAGCCCTTGCCGTGCAAGGGGCAACCGTTGGTGTCGCACTCCTCCACGCAACCCGCCGCGGAAAAGCTTCCGGGTGCAGGCAGGATGGCGCAAGCATCTCCGCGGATCTGCGTCCGCGGCGCGGCGGCGGATGTTTCCGGCAAGGCGAAGCTCTCCGCCGTCCAGGCGGCGGCGGGCGGCGCGGTGGGAAGCTCCGCGGCCTCCCTAAGCTCTGCCGGGCGCTCCACCAGGGACGCGGAGGCCAGCAGCGCCAGGCCCACGGCCAGCAGGGCAAGCAAAATCCAGCGTCCCTTGACGCGCATGGCTCCGCCTCCCTTCGTCGGTTGGTTTTCCAGCGTCTGGACATCCGTCTGCACCAAACACATGTAGGCCTATTATAGCCGTTCAGGCACAAAACGTCAAGAAATGATCCCTGGAAAGACAGCCGGAGAATGATCCCTGGAAAGACAGCCGGAGAATGATCCCTGGAAAGACAGCCGGAGAACAGCGCCGCAAGGCACCGTCCTCCCGATTTCGGCCATGACGCGGCCGTAGGGGTTACTGCTCCCCGCGTACGGCCCGGGCGATCTCCTGCTCCGTGGCGGACGTGATCCATTTCCCAAATACGTTGGATGCCTTGACAGGCAGGTAACCCATTTCCCGGTAGCCCAGTTTGCGCAGCAGCGCCATGCTGGGCAGATTCTCCGGATCGGTGAAGCAAAGAAATTCCCATCCCGGGTAGCGTTCATGGAGCGTCTCCATCAAGGCGGACACCGCCTCGAAGGCGTAACCCTTCCGGTGGTGCCGGTAGGAGAACGTATAGCCCAGGGAAAAGGTATGCTCGCTGGGTATGACCACGATCTCCCCTACCATCTCCCCCGTTGCCTTCAGCGCCACCGACGCCAGGCAGGGAGCGTCGGCGGAGAGTTGATCACCAGCCCGCCTGTGGATGAGCTGAACGATTCCTTCAGCATCCTTGGTCTGTCCACGCTGATACCGGGCGCAGGCCTCGTTGTTCCGATAATCGAACATGACTTGCGCATCCTCCGGCAACAGGTTGCGCAGGATCAGGCGTTCCGTTTCCAACAAAATCATCGCATATCCTCCCTGTATGCGTTCCCGATACAAATCATGCGGCCCTCCCCGTGGAGAAGGCCGCATGAAAGAACGCTTTGTCTTTACAATTTGAGCATCATGGCGTATTCGTTGCGCAGCTCGCCGCTTTTCAGCCGGATGGCATCGGGCTTGACGCCCACCACCCAGAAGCCCATTTTCTCATAGAGGGCCCGGCCGCGCCGGTTGCCCTCCATGAAGTCCAGTTCCAGCTGCAAGGTACCGGGCCGGCGACGGGCCAGGGCAATCAGCTCACGAAACATGGCCGTACCGATGCCCAGGCCCCAGAACTCCCGGCGAACGGAAATACCAATGGTTCCCCGGTGGGCCACCTTGATTCTGCCGCCGAAGGAAACATCACAAGTGCCCGCCAGGCGGCCTTCCACCTGGCACATGAGCATCAGCGCGTTGGGGTCCTCATGCTTATGCTGAAGGAAAGCGGCCTCCTGCGCTTCGGTCATGGCCTGCCGCTCCTCTGGATAGGCAATGATAAATTCCGTTTCCGCCGCCACATCTTTCAAAAACGCCACCATTTCTGCGGCATCCTCCGCAGTGGGCGCGCTGAGAACGGCGGTGCGTCCATCCTTCAGGGAAAAGGTTACGGGGGTGAAATCCATTGTTTTCGCCTCCAGGTGGGAAATGTCCCGGTTTATTTGGCCGCGTCCCTTGCACGCAGCTCCGTGCGGCGGATCTTGCCGGAAATGGTCTTGGGCAGGGAATCCACAAACTCCACCACCCGGGGATACTTGTAGGGGGCGGTGAGGTGCTTCACGTGGTCCTGCAGCTCCTTTTTCAGGGCGTCGGAGGGCTCATAGCCGGGCTTGAGGACGATGGTGGCCTTGACCACCTGGCCGCGGAGGGGATCGGGCACGCCGGTGATGGCCGTCTCCAGCACCGCCGGATGCTCCAATAGCGCGCTTTCCACCTCAAAGGGTCCAATGCGGTAGCCGCTGGACTTGATCACGTCGTCGGCGCGGCCCACGTACCAGTAGTAGCCCCACTCATCCCGCCAGGCCACGTCCTTGGTGTGGTAGATTTTTCCATCCCACACGTCGTCGGTCATGTCCTGGTTGCGGTAGTAGCCGGAGAACATGCCGATGGGCGCGCCATGGTGGGTGCGGATGACGATTTCGCCGCTGACGCCGGGGGGGCAGGAGTTGCCGTCCTCGTCGATGAGGTCCACGTCGAACACCGGCGCGGGCTTGCCCATGGAGCCGGGGCACACCTTCATCCAGGGGAAGGTGGCCAGGGTTACCACCAGCTCGGTCTGGCCAAAGGCCTCCCGCAGCTCGATGCCCGTGCGCTTTTTCCATTCTTCGGCCATGTCCGGGTTCAGGGGTTCCCCGGCCACGGAGCAGTGCTTCAGGCTGCTCAGGTCATACTTGGAGAAGTCCTCCTGGAGCATGTAGCGGTACATGGTGGGCGGCGAGCAGTAGGTGGTGATGTGGAATTTCTCGATCATCCCCAGCAGCTCCGCGGCCTTGAACTTGTCAAAGTCATAGACAAACACGCAGCTGCCGCCCAGCCACTGGCCATAGAGCTTGCCCCACACGGACTTGGCCCAGCCGGTCTCCGACACGGTCAGGTGCAGCCCGCCGTCCTCCACCTGGAGCCAGTACACCGCCGTCAGGATATGCCCCAGGGGATAATAGAAATTATGGGTGACCATCTTGGGCATGCCCGTGGTGCCGGAGGTAAAGTAGAGGAGCATGATGTCTTCATTCTGGGCGTAGGCGTCGCCGGTGGGCTTTTCCCACACGTCGGAGGCCGCGGCAAAGCCCTCGTCATAGCTCAGCCAGCCCGGACGCTTGGTGCGCACCAGCACGCGGTTTTTCAGGGTGGGGCAGTCGGGCAGGGCCTCCTCCACGGCGTCGGCCACGCAGGTGGTATGCTCCGTGCAGACGATGGTGGTCACGTCCGCCGCCTGTACCCGGTAGCGGATGTCCTTGGCGGTGAGCAGGTGCGTCGCCGGGATGGTGATGGCGCCGATCTTGTGCAGGGCGATGATGATGGGCCAGAACTCATGATGCCGCTTGAGGATCAGCATCACCGCGTCGCCCTTCTTCACGCCGATGGACTTGAAGTAGTTGGCCGCGCGGTTGGAGTCCAGCATCATCCGCCGGAAATCGTAGCGCACCACGTCTCCTTCCGGGTCCGTCCACAGAAGGGCGGGGCGCTCCGGGTCTTCCCGGCCCAGGCGGTCCACCACATCGTAGGCAAAGTTAAAGGAATCGGGACGCTTCAGGCGGAAATTCTTGTTGAAATCGTCATAGCTGATAAAGTCGCCCTGAACGTCCATATATTCATGATACAACGGCTGCATGGCAAGGACCTCTTTCCTTATTTGGTATGGCGGTACGGCGCTTATTCCTTGGTATCCTCCTTGATAACCACGGCGATGAAGCGGCAATCCCCTTCCACGGCGTACATGGCGTGGGGCAGGGAGGAATCGTAATACAGGCTGTCCCCGGGGCTCAGCACCAGCTCGTTGCCCCCCAGGACGATTTTCAGGTAGCCCTCCAGCACATAGTCGAATTCCTGTCCCTCATGGCTGTGGGCCTGCTTGACCGTTCCCGGCGCGTCCTGCTCCACGGTGACGATGAAGGGCTCCGCCAGCTTGTGGGCGAAATTGTACGCCAGGTGCTGGTAGTGGTACTGCTTGCGCCGGTCAAAGGCCAGGCCCTGGCCGGAACGGGTAAGCACGTAGCCCCGCAGCTTGGGGCTTTCTCCGGTGAGCAGGTCGGAAATGTCCACCCCCAGGGTTTCCGCAATATTGAACAGATGGGAGAAGGAGAAATCCTTCGTGCCGCTTTCATAGGCGGCGTACTCCTCCAGGGTCATGCCGGATTTCTCGGCCACCTGCTCCTGGGTCAGTCCGGCGATGTCCCGCAGGTCGCAAATGCGCAGGGCGATGAGCTGAATCTGGTTCATGGTTGACCTCCTTGTATGAATCGAAAAAGGACAGAAAAAAACCTGCTTCCTCAAATACCGAGGCGCAGGGCGTGTTACAAAGCAAATGGCGCTGCGAAGGACGTCTCTTCGCGCATTCCGTCGGCTCCAACAAGCCCTAGCCTATCACGCGGCGCCGTCCCGCCTTACTCAGCGCACAGGGCGCTTTTCACGCGGGCTGCTCGGGAGGGATGCGATGTTCCCCGTGCCTCCGGCTTGCACCAACCGCCGGATCTCTGAGCGCAGAGGAGGAAAACCGTGTGTCTCCGTCAAAAGCATTTGCAGTGGATATTTGATTGCAGATATGATAGCATATGCCTGGAAACGCTGTCAAGGCGGCGGATTGTTCTTCCCTTGTTTTTTGCTGGAAGGAAAACAACCGGCTGATCCGTTTGTTTGTCAGAACTGGTGGAGGTGATCGAAACAAGTGGATGCATTGACCTTAAAACGCGCGCAGAAGGGCGATCCGGCAGCCTTCGAGGCGCTTTTCACGCCCCTGGAGGGCCGGGTATACCGCACCTGCGTACATATGATGGGCCCCGGCGAGGACGCCCGGGATTGCGCCCAGGAGGCGCTGCTCAAGGCGTTCCGCACCCTGAAGGATTTTCGCGGCGACTGCGCCCTGGAGAGCTGGCTGCACCGGCTTTGCATCAACGTTTGCCTGGACGCCCTGCGCAAGAAGAAGCTGCGGGCGGCCCAGTCCCTGGACGCGCTCATGGACGAGGGCTTCGGCCCCGCCGCCCCCGCGGACGGGCCTTATGAAGCCCTGGAGAAGAAGGAACGCATGGAAGCGGTGCGCCGGGCCATCGCCGGATTGCCCGAGGACCAGCGCCTGGCCTTTACGCTGGTGGTGCTGGAGGAGCTTCCCTACGAGGACGCGGCGGAGCGGTTGGGAACGGCGGTGGGCACCGTGAAGAGCCGCGTCAACCGCGCCCGGGAAAAAATCAGCAAAATTTGTTTGTCAAAGGCGGAACCTTTCCCGGTTCCCCGCGTCCAACACAGTGAAGGGAGGGCGATCAAATGAATTGTGAACAGCACGCGGCTCTCCTGGAAAAGCTGTGGGAGGACGCCATCACCCCCGAGGAAGCGGCACGTCTGCGGGAGCATGAGGAAAGCTGCGACGCCTGTGCCCGGCGCCGCAGGGAGGCGGAACTTCTGCGCGGCGATCTGGATGCCCTGGCGCAAGAGGAGCTTCCCTTGCCGGAAGGTTTTCACCAGGGCTGGATGCAACTGGTGGAACAGGAGGCGGACAACATGCGGAAAACTTCGGAGGCCCCCAAGGAACAGCGGCGGCATTTCACGCGGTTCCTTTCCCTGGCGGCAGCCGCGGCCTTCCTGGTGGGCGGCACCCTGCTCACCCGGGATCAGCTGCAGCTGACCACGCCCTCCGTCCGGACGCAGGAAACCAGCGACGAGGAGTACAGCGGCGGAACCGGCTACACAAACGGTTACTCTGCTGCGGACACGCTTTACATGAGCGAAAGCACCCGCGCCTCCGGTGTGGAAAACTACAGCCTCAGCGCCGCCAACGGGGGCGTGGAGGAGACGGCGGAGAGCAAGATCATCCGCACGGTGTCCCTGTCCCTGGGCAGCGGAACCTTCGCCCAGGACCTGGAAACCCTGCAAGGGCTATGCAAGGAGGCAGGCGGCTGGATTAGCTACATCTCCGTCAGCGGCGACGAAGCTCAGGCCAGCCGGCGGGCCAGTCTGACACTGCGCGTTCCCGAGGAAAAGCTGGACGCCTTCCTCCAGGGTGCGGGAGAGCTAGGGCGGGTCATCAGCCAGACGGAAACCGCCCAGGATGTCACCGCCTCCTATCAGGACATAGCCGCCCGCCTGGCCACCCAGCAGGCCAAGATGGAACGCCTGCAGGCCCTCATGAGCGAAACGGCCACGCTGTCGGAGCTGCTGGAGCTGGAAAGCGCCATTGCCGACACCCAGTATACCCTGGACAGCCTGCAAAGCCAGCTCAACCAGACCGACGACCAGGTGGCCTACGCCACGGTGGACGTTTCCCTGCGGGAGGAATCCAGCGCCGACGCCGTGACCACCCGCGAGCTGAGCCTGGGCGAACGCCTGCTGGCAGGCTTAAAGACAGGCTGGGACACCTTCTGGAGCTTCTGCAAGGATATGCTGGTGTTCCTCAGCGCCGCGCTGCCCTATCTGGCCGTACTGGCCGTCATCGTGATCCCCGTACGCATCATTTTGCGGAAAAAGCGCCATGAAAGGAGCGAGTAACCTATGAAAAAAGTTTTGTCCCTGCTGCTGGTTCTCTGCTTTGCCCTGTTTTCCTGCGCCGCCATGGCGGAGGAGGCCGCGGCGGACATTCCCGGCGAACTCACCGTCACCGGCGAGGCGCAGGTGGTCGTTCCCGCGGATTATGCGGAGCTGACCCTGGGCGTCTCCACCCTGGCCGAAGCCGTTTCCGAGGCCAGCGCCACCAACAGCGCCACCCTGGACGCCGTGATCGAGGCCCTGCACGGCATCGGCATCGCCCCGGAGGACATGGTCACGGAAAACTTCTCCATTTCCCCTGTCTATGATTATCAGTATGGCAAGCTGGGCGAAAGCCAAACCGTCACCGGCTATCAGGTAGAAAACCGGGTGCGCGTCACCGTCCGGGATGTGACGCAGGTGGGCGCCGTACTGGATACCGGCGTGGCCGCGGGCGCCAACGAAGCCTTCGGCATCACCTTCTGCTCCACCCAGGCCGCGGATGCCGCCAATCAGGCGCTCCAGGCCGCCGTGGCCGAGGGACAGCGCAAGGCGGAACTGCTGGCAGAAGCCTGCGGGCAGACCCTGGGGGCGCTGATCTCCGTTACGGAAAGCCCCTACGGCGGCAGCGGTGGAGTAACCCTCAAGTATGACGCAGCGGTCGGCGGCACCACCATTCTGGCCAACGATCTGACGGTTTCCGCACAGGTATCGCTGACCTATCAGCTAGCGGAATAAACGCCCCGAACATGTGACGCGCCCGTGCCTGATGAACAGGCACGGGCGCGCGCTTTGCCACGCAGCCGCGTTTACGGAAGCTCCGCAACGCTGCGCAGGCCGTTTTCCGTAAGCTCGTACACCGTGGTGCAAACCTCGCCAAGGTATTTCCGGTCGTGGGATACGCTGATAATCGTCCCGCCAAAGTCCCGCAGGGCGCGGCGTACCACGGGACCGGACAGGGGGCTGAAGTTTCGAGTGGGTTCGTCCAGCACCAGCACGTTGGCTTCCTGCAATACCATGTCCAGAAACAGGAGCTTGGCCTTCTGTCCGCCGCTGAGGCTGCCGATTTTCCCGCCGGTCTCTTCCTGGGTGAAGCGCATGCTGCCCAGGTAGGTCCGGGCCTTGGTGACCTGGTCCTTGGCGTAGCTTTCCACCAGATGCTGCATGGGCGTTTTTTCAAAGTCGAGGACTTCCCGGTAATCCTGGGGCATATAGACTGCGCGGATGTCCTGGCGCTCCTTGAGCTGCGCCCAAAGGAAGGCCAGCAGCGTGGACTTTCCCACGCCATTGAGGCCGGTAATGCCCACACGCTCCTTTCCCGAGACGTGCAGTCGGATATTCCGGGCCAAGCAGCGCCCATGGGCCTGCAGCGCATCCAACTCCAGATCAAGCACCGTTTTGCCCGCGGGCAGCGCGATATGCTCCGCAAACCTGGTGAGAATGGCGGCTTCCTCCTGGGGAAAATCCAGAAAGTCCTCCTTTTCCCGTTCAAAGCGCTTGCCCATGGAAAGCACCGTATGCATTTTCTTTTTCAGCAGCCGCGCGCCGCCGGGGTCCTGCCGGGTGATGACGCGCTGCTCATGGTCCACGCGGTTATAGATTTGCCGCCATTTTTCCATCTGCCGGCTGTAATCGTCCCGCTGCTTCTGGGCCACCTGCTCCTGATGGGCAAAATTCTGCCGGCGGTGGGACAGGTATTCGCCGTAGCCGCACCGGGCCACGGAAATCCTGGGCTTGGTCTTTCCGGACAGCTGCTCCATATGAATGATCACATTGGCTGCGCGCTCAATGAGCGTCTCGTCGTGGGAGATGAACAGCACCGGCTGCCTGCTGCGGATGATGAACCGCTCCAGCCAGCGCAGCGTGGGAATATCCAGGTCGTTGGTGGGTTCGTCCAGCAACAGGATGTCCGGCTGCATCATGCACAGGCGGGCCAGCTGCGCCTTGACCTTTTCCCCGCCGGACAGGGAGCCCATCCGCTGCCGTGAAAAAAGGAAGTCCACGCTCAGCCCCAGCTGCGCCAGCAGATCCGTATGCAGGTAGTATTCCGTGTCCGCGAAAAAATCGCACAGGGGCATATCGCCGTATGCCTCGTCCATGGTCTGGGGCAGGTACGCCAGTTTGCAGCGGGTGATTACGCTGCCCGCGCAGTCGCAGTATCCCTCCACCAGCTCCGGCGCATAGAGATATTTCAGCAGCGTGGACTTTCCATTGCCCTCCTCGCCGATGATTACGGCCTTGTCCCCGCTTTGCAGGGTAAAGGAAAAGTCCCTGACCAGTTCCCTGCCGTCTTTTTTCAGGGTGATTCCTACGTTTTTTAGTTCCAGCATGCGTTTCCTCCGAACAAAAAAGCTCCATGTTCCCATGGCAAACCATCGCCAACGGAACATGGAGCATGACCGCACGGAACGGCGCGCCGGTCCCCTGCGCCAACAGAAAAAAGCGCGGAGCCGGCCCTTACCCTATGCGCAATCCATACATCCAAATCCCGACGGCAAGCACACCTGACGGAGCATCCTTCAGGTAACGCAGATCTGCCCTTCGGTTGCTTTGGATTATTGATTGCGCATGACCGCACCCCTTCGCTTGATGATTGGATTCCAGCTATACTATAGCACATTGCGCCCTGTTGTCAAGGCGTATTCGTTCGGATAAAGCAGCTCGGCGGTTTGCTTCCCGGCAAAAATCATGTTACAATCAGGGTACAGGAGGTGGAACCATGGCAAAGACCCTGGTGGTGGCAGAAAAGCCCAGCGTGGGCAAGGATATTGCGCGTGTCTTGGGCTGCCGGGAGCGGGGCGAAGGCTGCCTCATGGGCGAAAAGTATATCGTCACCTGGGCCATCGGCCACCTGGTGAGCCTGTGCGAACCCGACGAGCTGGACGAGCAGTACAAGCGCTGGAGTTACCAGACCCTGCCCATCCTGCCCCAGTCCATTCCCCTGAAGGTGCTTCCCGCCACCAGGACGCAGTACGGCATCGTTTCCGGCCTGATGAATGGTAAGGAAACCGACAGCGTCATCTGCGCCACGGACGCAGGGCGGGAGGGCGAGCTGATTTTCCGCTACATTTACGAGAAATGCGGCTGCCGCAAGCCCATCACCCGCCTATGGATCAGCTCCATGACCGACGAGGCCATTCAGGAGGGATTCCAGAACATCCGCCCCGGCGCGGACTACGACGGGCTGTACCGCAGCGCGGTGTGCCGCTCCCAGGCGGACTGGTTGGTGGGCATGAACGCCACCCGCGCCTTCACCCTGCGCTATGACACCCTGCTCTCCGTGGGCCGGGTGCAAACCCCCACCCTGGCCATTCTGGTCAAGCGTCACCAGGAGATCGCGGCCTTCAAGCCCGAAGGCTTCTGCACGCTGACAGCCTCCTTCGAGGACTATGAAGGCCAATGGTTCCGGGACGGGCTGGATCCCGATACGCATATCCCCGACAAGGCCCAAGCGGAAGCCATCTCCACCCAGGTGCGGGGGCAGACCGGGCGGGTGCTCTCCGCGGAAACCACCCGCAAGAAGGAGCCGCCGCCCCAGCTCTACGACCTGACCAGCCTGCAGCGGGACGCAAACCGCTACCTGAACTTCACCGCCGATAAGACCCTCAAGCTGGCGCAAAGCCTCTATGAAACGCACAAGGCCCTCACCTATCCCCGCACGGACAGCCGCTACCTCCCCGATGACATGATTCCCCGGGTAGTCCAGGCCATGCGCCTGCTCCCCGAGAGCTACCAGAAGCTGGTTCCCGGCGCCATGCCCCAGGGAAAGCTGCCGGTAACCAAGCGCGTATTTGACGCCGGCAAAGTGACCGACCACCACGCGCTGCTGCCCACCACCCGCCGGGCGGACCTGAGCAAAATGTCCCCGGAGGAACGGCAGCTGTGGGACCTGGTGGTCCGGCGCATGCTGGCGGCCTTCTATCCCCCCTGCGAATACGACGCCACCCGGGTCATTACCCAGGTGGGCGAGCACACCTTCCGCACCACCGGCCGGGTGGTGCTGCAAAACGGCTGGCGGGACGTGCAGCCCCTGGAGGTCATGCCCCGCAAGCGCAAAAGCAAGGACGAAAGCGAGGACAAGGCGCTTCCGCCCCTGCAGGCGGGCGATACCCGCACCGTGACCAAGGCCGACGTGAAGGAGGATATGACCAAGCCCCCCGCCCAGCATACCGACGCCAGCCTGCTCCTGGCCATGGAAAACGCGGGCAAGGAGCTGGAGGACGAAGCTCTGCGCGAGCAGATGAAGGGCAGCGGCATCGGCACCCCCGCCACCCGGGCCGCCATCATCGAGCGGCTGGTGCAGGTGGGTTATGTGCAGCGCAAGGGAAAAACGCTTCTGGCCACCCCCAAGGGCATCGCCCTCATCGGCATCATGCCCGCGGAAATCGCCTCCCCAGAAACCACGGGCCGCTGGGAAAAAGCCCTGGACGAGATCACCACCGGCAAGCAGGACCCGGCCCGCTTCATGGAGGGCATCCGCAAGCTCAGCGCCTTTCTGGTGCGCTACGCCCGGGAAAACCAGCAGCCCGCCAACTTTCCCGAGGACGCCCGGCGCAGGAAGTTCCGCGCCCAGCAGGCCCAGCGCCGGGTCTCCCAGGCCCAGGCCGTGGAAGGCGTCCGCTGCCCCCTGTGCGGGCAGGGCAAGGTGCTGGAGGGCGACAGGAGCTTCTTCTGCTCCCGGCTGGCAGAAGGCTGCGCCTTCACCCTGTGGAAGAACGCCCTCACCCGCGGCGGCGGCCCGGAGCTGAACGCCCGGGTGGTGGCGCTGCTGCTGACGCACCGTGCCGTGCGCGGCAGCACGGGCACCGTCGCCCTGACCGCAAACGGATGCGTCGCGTTTTTCCCCCAGGGCCAGGAGCATCCCAGCGTGCAGCGGTCCCTGCGCTGGGAAAAAGGCGGAAACGCATAGCGCCGCCGCTACCGGCGGCATTGCAAAAAAAGCAGGAAAGGCAGGCGATCCCATATGCCCTTTACCCTTCGGCCATATACCCCGCCGGATTTCTCGCAGGAACCTTTGCACAGCGCGCCCCATGCCTTGTTTCTTCCCGCGCCCCAGGACGGCGTCGCTCCCGCCGGATACCATGCCATGAGCATTTTCCCGGAGTACTTCCACGTGGGCGACGCCTGGCTGCTGGCCGAGGACAGCCGCATGGACTGCGTGGCCGTGCTGGAGGACGGTCGCATCATCGTGCGGGAATTTCGCCTGCTGAAGGTGGGCGACCTGGTGGCCATGGGCCGCACCGAGGACGGCCAGGAAGGCATTTATGTCCATCCCGACGGCTTCGGCGAGCGCCGCGGCCAGGGCGACGTATTCGCTTTCCGGCAGGGCCGCTCCCGGGAAACGGCCTTTTCCCGGGACTATGACGAGCTGTACGAACTGCTCCGCCATGAGCGCGCCCACGGCAAAATCGTCTGGGTCATGGGTCCGGCCTTCGCCTTTGACCACGACGCCCGGCGGGCCTTCTCCACGCTGATTGAAAAAGGGTACGTGCATGCGGTGCTGGCAGGCAACGCCCTGGCCACCCACGACCTGGAGGCAGCCTACCTGGGCACGGCCCTGGGCCAGAACATCTATACCCAGGAAAGCCAGCCCAACGGCCATTACAACCATCTGGACACCATCAACCGGGTGCGCGCCTGCGGCTCCATTCCCGACTTTCTGCGGGAAGAGCGCATCCATGACGGCATCCTCCACGCCCTGGAACAGCAGGGCGTACCCTACGTACTGGCCGGTTCCATCCGGGACGACGGCCCCCTGCCCCCCGTGTACGCCAACGTTTACGCCGCCCAGGACGCCATGCGCAACCAGGTGCGCGACGCCACCACGGTCATCTGCATGGCCACGGCGCTGCACACCATCGCCACGGGCAACATGACGCCCTCCTACCGCGTGCTCCCCGACGGCACCGTGCGCCAGGTATACTTCTATTGCGTGGACATCTCCGAATTTACGGTAAACAAGCTCAGCGACCGGGGCAGCCTGTCCGCCCGGGGCATCGTCACCAACGCGCAGGACTTCATTGTAAATCTGAACAAGGAGTTGGGCTGGGAGGCATAAAGCTTTTTTACAGCCGAAGTATGAACGCCATGAACATCAAAGATGTACGCTATTCCCCGCTGTTGCAGGAAAATATGCTGGCCGAACAGCTTGACGATCTGACCCGTTACCTGCGCCTGTGCGGAGAATTCGGCTGCACGGAGGAAGGCGAAGCGGTCTTTCGCCGCTTGCAGGAAAGCCTCGCCCAGGCAGGCCGGGAAATGCAACGTCTGGTCTGCTCCGCCGCCGATCCCCAGGAACCCGACGAGCTGGACGCCATTCGCGCCCTGCGTCCCAACGGTCCCCGGCGGCTGTTGCGCAGCCTGCCGGCGGATTACGTCCAAAGGCTCCGCGGCGCTTTCTACGGCCGCATGGCCGGATGCACCCTGGGCGCGGCGCTGGAATTCGAGCCCGTAGATGCGGCCAGGCGTTGGGCCGGGCTGACCGGCGGCGCCTATCCTCCCGTGGATTACTGGCCGGAGGTACGCC
>CALVVZ010000060.1 GCA_944364075.1 uncultured Clostridia bacterium | reverse complement strand
ATGCCCTGCGCCTGTAAACAACCTATGGACGGACTGGCGCTTTGAAAGGCGTATAGCAACAGCCCGGCATGCCGGACGCAATACAGGGTGCGTCTGTGCAGGCCGGGCTTTTTACATGGCTGCGGCCAGGCGCTCCACGTGCCGCCGGGCCTGGGCGGCCAGGTCCTGCTGCTGCTCGGGGGGCAGGGGGGCGTCCCCCATAAGCCCCACGAACTGGCTCACCTTCAGGCCCAGGGCTTCCTGCATATCCGCGTCGCTGCCCTGGGGGCTGACCAGGTAATAGCACAGCAGGGAGTCCGCCTGTCCCATGCGGTGCGCCCGGTCCTCCGCCTGGGAGTGCACGGCGGGGCTCCAGTCCAGCTCCCCAAACACCACACAGGTGGCCCGCTGCAGGTTCAGCCCCGAGGCCGCCCGCAGGGAAATGCAGCACAGGTCCGTCTTTCCCTGGGTAAAGCGGTCCACCGCCTGGGCCTTCTGCGTCGGGGTTTCCCGGCCGGTGATGAAGCCGGGGCGGAAGGCCTTCAATTCCTGCTTGTAAATATCCATCACGTCATGGTGATGGGCGAAAAGGAGCACCTTTTCCCCGTTTTCCAGCAGCGCGCGCACAAACTGGCACACATACGGCGCCTTGGCAACCCCCGTGGCCCTTCGCGCCTGCTGGGAGATGCTGTCCTCCAGGATGGCCCGCTGGGACGCCGTCAGCCCCTCTCCCTGCTTCCAGCGCAGGAGCTGGGGCAGCACCGGCTCCATGAGCCGGGCGTAGACCCGGTCGTTCCAGTCCAGCTCCTGCACCAGGCGGCGCTTGGGCGGCAGCTCGCTGAGCACGTCCTGCTTGACCCGGCGGAGCATCAGCCCCTCCCGGCGCAGATAGGCCCCCAGCAGCTCCGGCTTGGCCACAATGGCGTTGCCGTAGCCCCAGCACCATTCCCGGGAAAAGCTTTCCCAATCCCCCAGGAAATGGTAGTCCAAAATGTTCACCACGTTCCAGATCTCGCCGCCCCGATTGTAAATGGGCGTGCCCGACAGGCCGATGACATGCTCGCACTTCTCCGCCGCCAGGCTGGCCGCGGAGTATTTTTCCGTGCCGCTGTGGCGCAGCTCCTGTACCTCGTCAAAAATCAGCGTGCGAAACCCCAGCTGCGGCAGCGTTTCCTTCCAGCCCCGCAGCAGCAGATAGTGCAGAATGTACACGTCCGCCTGGGGAAGCGCGTAGGGCTTGAGCCCGTGAATCACGTGTACCCGGGGCACGCGGCCCTCCACCCGAAGAAAGCGCAGGGTTTCCTCCAGCCAGTTGCGGGTCAGGTGCGCCGGCGGCACCACCAGGGCGGGCAGGTTGCCGCTGGCGGCCAGGTAGGCCAGGGCCTGTACCGTTTTTCCCAGCCCCATTTCATCAGCCAGGAGGCACCGGTCATGCCCCAGCAGAAAGGCCAACCCTTCCTGCTGAAAGGGACGCAGCTCCCCCAGGAAGCTTCCCTGGGGCGGCACGGCGCGCTCCGGCAGCGCGGCCGCCCGTTCCCGGCACAGGGCGTACGCCCTGGCCCCTGCCAACGCCTGCTCCCACAGGGGACGGTCGCTCTCCTTGACCGCCAGGGGAAAGCGCAGCATCAGCCAGCACAGATCCCCGATGACCCTTGCGTGCGCCGTAAAGCGGGCTTCCCCCCGCTTGCTGCCCGCCGTGCCGGGAAAAAGCCGCTTGCACATTTCCGTTACGCTGGGGTCGCCCTTGACCGTCCATACCTTGCTGCGGCGGTTGTAGCTCAGGGTGCCGTACACCCGCCCCGGGGCCTCCTCCGTTTCCCGCAGATAGGCCGGGAGCAGGCGATTTTCTTCCTTCGTCATAGCGCAATCCCCCACAGTCGGTTCAGGCACAGGTTCCGCAGGGGTTTGCCGCCCAGCGTTGCCGGCAGGCGGACGCTGCCCTCCGAAACCAGAATCAGGCCCGCCACCTCCTCGCAGGCACAGTAGCGGGCCAGTTGCGGCAGCAGCCGGGCCATGCCCGGCTTGCCGCGTTTGATCTCAACGCCCACGCCGCCGCACAGAAAGTCAATGCGGCAGCGGGGCGCCAGTTTTTTTTCATGCTCCGCGGGAAGCTCCGCGGCAGCCAGCGCTTCCCCCACCAGGCGGTGCAGGTCGTATTCTCCCCGCTGGAGGGGGGCCCTGAGGACCGTCAGGGCCCGATAGACTTGTTCCAGCTCCATCAGTAGCCCCCCGCCATGGCCTGCGTCAACTGGCCCATGGCTCCGGCCACCTGGGCGGTGCTGGGAGATTCCATGTTGATGACCGTCTGCAAATTGCTGATGGCGCTTTGCAGCGTGGCGTAATTGGCGGACGCGGGGTCCATGCTGTTCAGCTGGGCCTGGGCCTGCTGGAGCAGCAGCTGCGCGTCGGGAATCAGCGTGTTGGTGACCACATAGTTGTCCCCGGAGGAGGTTCCCGGACCGTGTACCGTGCAGACTGTGCCGCCGGAGATCACGTTGCCGCTGCCGTCATACTTGATGGTGGCGGAGGACCCCAGATACTGGGACAGCACATCCTCATAGGAAGTTCCGATGAATTTGTACAGCGGGTGCCCGCTGGGGATGACGATAACGCCCCGGGTTACCACGTTGGGACAGTAGGACGAGGCCAGGTCGCCGGTTTCCGCGCAGACGGACTGGTTCACGTGCATCTGGCAGTAGGTGGTGGGCACCGTGCCGGAAGCCCACCAGTCGGTGACCACGCCGTAGCCCTTGGCGTCGTTGGCGCAGGCGTCGGTGGCCAGCTGGCCGCTGACGGCACAGGTGGTGGCCTTCACCAGCCCGTACTGGCTGGGGTCGCCGTCCAGGATGTCCCGGTTTTCCAGACCTGAATGAATCTTCTTCATATAGGCCTGCCACAGGGGCGCGGCGGCGCTGGAACCGGTGGAGCTGGAGGCCAGGGCCTTGTAGTTGTCGTGCCCCACCCAAAGCGCGGAGGAATAGTACCCCGTCATGCCGGCGAAGAACACGCCCTTCTGGTCGGAGTTGGTGCCGGTTTTGCCCGCCACGGTCTGGCCGGAGATCTTGGCCGAGGTACCCGTGCCGCTGGAAACGGCATCCTTGAGCATATCCACCGTTAGCCAGGCCGTGGATTCGGAAAATACCCGGCGGCGGGTCTGGTTTGCATGGCCGTCCCAAACCACGTTACCCTCGGAGTCGGAAATGCCCAGCACGGAGATGGGCGCCTGATAGACGCCACCATTGGCCAGCACGCCATAGCACACGGACATTTCCAGGGGCGTGATGCCGCTGGAACCCAGGGTCACGCCGAAGGGCGTAGCGTCGATGTGGTTGGGGTCCACGCCCATGCGCAGCAGGAAGTCCACGGAGCGCTCCACGCTGACCATGGTCATTTCCGTTTGCGCGGCGGCGGTGTTATGGCTTTGCCGCAGCGCTCTGCGCAGGGTTTCCGGGCCTACGTAGCCGCCTCCGCCGTAGTTCTTGGGCCAGCTGTCCTTGCCGTCTGAACCCGTCCAGCCGGAGATGGGCAGGGGCATGTTATATACCACGCTGGCAGGGGACGCGCCCAGCTCAATGGCCGGAGCATACACGCCGATGGGCTTGATGGAGGAGCCTACGGGCATCTGCATGTCCGTGGCGCGGTTCAGCGTCTTGCGCACGGTGGGACGGGTGCGGCTGCCCACGATGGCCTTCAGTTCGCCCGTGCGGTAGTCCAGCACCACCGCCGCCGCCTGAGGCTGCACAATCTCGGTGTAGGTGCCATCGGCGTTCTTGCTCTTGTACACCTTGTCCGAGGGGTCCTGCAGGCGGGGATAGTTGGTCCAGTTTTCCAGGGTATCTTCCACGGTTTCCTGGATGGTGGTGTCGATGGCCAGCTTGACCCGGTAGCCGCCGGTGCGTAGCTTTTGCTCCATAGCGCTGCGGTTTTCGGAGGTGTCCTCCAGGCCTTCCATGCGCAGGAAGATGTCCACCACTTCCTCCACCGCGTATTCCACATAGTGGGCATACTTGTACATGCCCGTGCCTTCGCTGGGGTCCTTTTCCAGCACGGTGGCGGTGTCGGGGTTCAGGGCTTCCTGGTACTGCTCGTAGGTAATGAACTGGTTTTCATACATGCACCGGAGCACGTAGTCCGTCCGGTTGTTGGTAATGGCCACATAGTCCACGCCCTCCTTGGAACGGGTGTAGAAGTTGCGGCGCGGGTTGTAGTAATAGGGGCTGTTGTTAGTGCCCGCCAGCATGGCGCACTCCCGCAGGGTCAGCTCGCCCAGGCTCTTGCCGAAATAGCCTTGGGCGGCCACCTGTACGCCGTAGTAGTTTTCGCCCAGATAAATGGTGTTCAGGTAACACTCCAGAATCTCTTCCTTGGTGTAGCGGGTTTCCAGCTGCAGGGCAAGGTACGCTTCCTGAATTTTCCGCTTGTAGCTCAGCTCGTCGGACAGGATGGTGTTCTTGATCAGCTGCTGGGTAATCGTGGAGCCGCCCTGGGTGGAGGACGAGGACAGATTGGACACAAAGGCGCCCACAATGCGCTTCAGGTCCACGCCGTTATGGGTATAGAAGCGCGCGTCCTCCACGGCAATAAAGGCCTCCTGAAGGTATTCGGGCATGGCGGCCAGGCTCACGTTCACGCGATTCTCGATGCCCTTGTACTCGGTAATCAGGTTGCCGTTGCTGTCATAAATAAACGAGGTCTGCGCCTGGTCGTCCAGCACGGTCAGGTCCAGGGTGGGGGCGGTTTCCACATAGCCTTTGGCGATGCCCACCACAAGGCCCACGCCAGCCAGACCCACCAGTACCACCAGCATGGCCAGAATGCGCACCACGTTTACCGCCACGCAGATGGCAAAGTTGGGTTTCTTGGTGGCGGGTTTGAAAATGCTGTGGGGATGGGGCTTGGGGGGCTTCACGTCCAGCGCGTCCAGATCATCGGCCCAGTCTTCGTCCTCCTCCGAATCGTCGGCCCAGCCTTCCGCGGGGGCCTGCGCCTGAGAGGGAACATCATCCTGGGGCGCATAAGCGTCCTGGGGCGGGTACGCATCCTCCGGCGGATACGCGCCTTCGGGCGGATAGGCTTCCTGGGGCGGGTACGCATCCTGGGGGGGATATGCATCCTGCACCGGATGAAAAGCCCGCGTGGGCTCCTGCTCATCCCTGGAAGGGAATCTGCGCTGATAAGCCAATGGATCGCCTCCTTAACAAGCTCAATCAATCAACCGGAGCGCGGCAGGCATCATGGCCGCCTTCCGGGCATATCATTTACACGCACCATTATAGCACACCCCCGCAAGGGGGAAAAGAGAGAAGCCGTTCCCCCTTGCCTATGCAACGAAGGAGGGGTCCTATTGACTGCATGCGCGCCGGAAAAAAAACGCCCGTCCCTGGGGCGCAGGCTGCTGGCCGTCCTGCTCCTGGCGCTGCTGGCTCTGTGGCTGATGCAGCAGAACCTGAACCAGGTGGTCCTTTCCATGGCCTACGCCAACGCCCAGGCGCTGACGGTGAACGTGCTCAACCAGGCGGTGCAGGAGGTGCTGGCCGCAGGCGTCAGCTATGACGACATGATGATCGTCCAAAAGGACGACAGCGGCCGGGTTTCCCTTTTGCAGGCCAACACCACGCTGATGAATTCCCTGGCCTCCGAAACCGCCCTGCATGCCCAGGCGGCCCTTGCCAGCCTGGAAAATCAGTTTGTGTCCATTCCCCTGGGCGCGGCGCTGGGAATGACCATTCTGGCCGGTACCGGGCCGCGCATCCGGGTGCAGATTCTGCCGGTGGGGGCCGTGTCCGCCCAGTTCTCCACGGAATTCCAATCCGCGGGCATCAACCAGACACGGCACAAGATTCTCCTGACCCTGGACGCCACGGTGCGCCTGGTCATCCCCAACGGGGTGGAGGAGGTGGCCGTCAGCTCCCAGATGGCCGTGGCGGAAAGCATTATCGTGGGGCTTGTGCCGGATTCCTTTGTGGATGTGAACAACGATTCGGAGATGCTCAACCTCATTCCCTGAAGGGTATAAGCAACGGGAAGCGGAGCCTTTGCGCCGCTTCCCGTGACGGTTTCACATGCCTTCTGCCAGATGATCGGTATTGTGCTTGGCCTCGGCCGCCTGCTCTTCCTCCAGGGTGGGGTTGCGCAGCTTGCTGCGACGGTCGATGCTGTGCTCGGTCTTGACCCAGTGCTGTTGCTGGCGGTGCTTGGCCAGGCCGATGAGCTGACTCAGCGCGGCGATGACCGTATTGACCAGCACGCTCCAGATCATCAGCGGCACCGTGCGCAGCCGGAACGGGATACCGTTGTCCAGATAATCCGCTACATAGAACAGCATAAAGTAACTGTATACGAAGATGCCTAAACCGCCCAAATAGGAGCTTGCGGTTACCTCGCCGGGTTCATATTCGAATCCGGGCAGAAGCAGTATCAGGGAGATTGCCAACTGAATCAGCGCAATCAGGTAGGTGGACAAACTATACATATACGTGATCAGGCTCAACGCCTCGCCCAGGCCGATCTTGCCGGTAAACAGTCCCTTGAAGACCTTACCTGTGTTGCGCAGGGCCACAAACCAATGCCCTTGCGCCCAACGGATCTTCTGCCGCAGGCTGGCCTTGCCGCGGGTGGGCTTTTCATCGTAAACCCGGGTATTGTGGTTCCACAGGATGCGCCGCCCGTCCAGGGTAGCCTCCACCTGGATTTCAAAGTCCTCCGTCAGGGACATGGTGGTCCAACCGCCGCGCTGGGCCAAATAGGCGGTGGACATGGCAAAGCCTGTGCCGCCAATGGAGCAGTTCAGGCCCAGACGGCACTTGGCCTCCTGAAAAAAACGGTTGGTGATGGTATAGCTGGTGTAGTAGAACCAGGCGATCACGCCGGATTTGTTTTTGCTGCCCAGGTAGCACTGAATGAAATCCGGTTTCTGCTTGTCCAGATACTGGCTGTTTACCTCGCGGAACATATTGACGTCAATCAGATTGTCCGCGTCGAAGATCATCATCAGATCGTAGCGCCGGTCGTAATCTCCCAGCTGTTCCAGGGCCTTTTTCAAGGCAATGGGCTTGCCGGTGGGGGAATCGGGTGTATCCTTATGGGTTTCGATCACCTGGGCCCCCAGGGCGCGGGCACGTTCTGCGGTACGGTCCGTACAGTTGTCCGCAATGATATAAAAATCGTAAAGCTCTCGGGGATAGTCCATGCGCTGAAGGTTCTCGATAATGTCGCCGATAACCTTTTCCTCATTGTGCGCCGGAACCAGCACAAGAAAACGGCTCTGGGGCGCATGGTCGGCATAATTCTTCGTTCTGGGTAAAAATCCCAGAACGGTCAGCACCATCTGGTAAGCCAGCATAAACATCAGCCAGCCGCCCAGCAGCGCGGAGATCGTCAACAATATAGATTGCAGAACCTGCAACAGAAGTTCCTCCTTCAAAGCAGCCTCGCAGCCCCATCATCCTATACCTTAACACAGCATTTTGATTAAACTACAATTTAACGTCTTTGTCAAGGTGTGTCTGAAAGTGGCAGGAAAGAAAAAAACGATCTTCGTGCTTCAGGGGAAAAAGGCCGAGGAGGGGAATTATCCCACCGAGGCCAAAGTCTTTGGTCATCAGATACAAAAAAACCGGCGGCCGAGGCACGCCGGTAGGAATGACGTTACTTGCGCAGGGTGATCACCACGTAGCGGTTGGGCTCCTCGCCTTCGCTGTGGGTATCCACCTGGTCATTTGCCTGCAGAGCGCTATGCAGGATGCGCCGCTCATAGGGATTCATGGGCTCCAGGCTGACCTTCCGGCCCGTCTTGATGGCGCGGTTTGCCATACGGTTGGCCAGGCGGGCCAGCGCCTCCTCCCGCTTGGCGCGGTAGTTTTCCGTGTCCAGAGTCACGCGGGTATAACCCTCTTGGCCGCGGTTCACCTTCAAACTGGTCAAATACTGCAGGGCGTCCAGGGTTTCGCCACGGCGGCCGATGAGGATGCCCAGGGTATCCCCGGACATATTGGCGAATACGTTGCCCTCCTGGTCGGTGCCCACTTCCACGGAGACTTCCACGCCCATCAAATGGGTCAGCTCCTTGAGGAAGGCCAGGGCGCGGCCCGGCGCGCTGTCAGGGTCTACCTCGCCGGCAGGAATCATGGTCACCACGGGCTTTTCCAGCGGCTGTACCGGCGCCTTGGGGGCGGGCTTGGCCTTGGGCTTTTCCGTCTCGGCGGTTTTTTCCTGCTTGGGGGCAGGTTTGGCTTTGGCAGGCTTGTCCTGCTTGGGGGCGGGTTTGGTCTTGGCAGGCTTGTCCTGCTTGGGCGTTTCGGCTTTCGCCTCAGGCTTGGGCTCCTGCCTGGAGGCGGGTTTGGCTTCCTGCTTGGGAGCTTCCGCCTTGGGTTCCTGCTTGGGGGCGGGCTTTTCCTTCTGCGGGGCAGGCTTGGATTTGGGCTCGTCGGTCAGGCCGGCCAGGGGATCAACTTCCTCTTCCTTGAGGGTCAGGCGAACCTTGGCTTGCCGGGAGCCGAAGAGGCCGAACAGGCCCTTGCTGCCCTCTTCCAGCACGTCGATGGTCACGTCGCTGATGGATGCGCCGAGCTTTTCCAGTCCGGCGGAAATGGCTTCTTCAATGGTTTTTGCGCTGGATTCGTAGCTTTTCATTTGACCGTGCCCTCCCCGATGGTCGCTTCCCGTTTTTCCTTATTGTCCAGGTACCAGTTGATGCCCACGTTCTGCACCGCGGCAATGATGTTGCCCATCACCCAGTACAGGGAGAAGGCGGCGTTGTAGCTGGAGCAGATAAACAGGGAGAAAATGGGGAAGAACCATTTCATGAAATTCCCCGTGCCGGCCGCCTGCTGGTTTTCGGTACCGGTGGGCTGGGTGGGCTGCAGCACCGTCATCAGGTACTGGGTCGCCGCTGCCAGAATAGGCAGGATGAAGAAGCCGTTGTACATGGTCTTCAGATCTACCTGGGTCAGCAGCAGGTTAAAGCTCCAGCCGGGCACATTGGAGGTGGCGGTGACGTATTCGGGCATCTTCTCCATGTAGGCATAAATGGCCTGAATGGTGCCCTGGAGGTTATTGGCAAAGTCGTAGGTAATTTCCGCGGGCAGCACGACGCCCTGGGCGGTGATAGCCTGATAGGCGTTCTGCCAGATGTCGGCGGGAATCAGCTGCAGGCTGTTCAGGTCGGGCCAGGCCGCGGCGAAGGGGCTATCGGGCATCCACAGGTTTTTCACCCACAGCCAGCCCTCCATGACGGGGGCCTGCCCCTGGAGGATGGTAAATACTTGATTCACCATCTGCTCGTTGGCGATAATGCGCAACGCCGTCCACATGGCGAAAAGAATGGGCAGCGTCAGCAGCATGGGCAAACAGCTGGAAAGGGGATTGATTTTCTCCTTTTTGTACAGCTCGGACATTTTCCGGTTGAGCTTTTCCTTGTCGTTGGCGTACTTTTTCTGCAGGGCGTTGAGCTGGGGCTGCAGCTTGGTGGTTTTGCGCATGCTGACGCGGCTTTTGTAGTCAAAGGGGAACAGCACGATGCGCAGCAGCAGCGTAAAGACGACGATGGACCAGCCGTAGTTGCCGATGACGGAGTTGATGCCGTCCAGGATGCCTTTGAGGAACTCGTTCATGCGGGTTCATTCCCTCCTAAAGGTTACAAGTGGATCTTCGGGGACGGGATCGTAGCCGCCCTTGCTGAAAGGATTGCAGCGCAAAACCCGCCATACCGCCATCAAGCCCCCCTTGAGCGCGCCGTAGCGGTTGATGGCCGTCACCGCATAGGTGGAGCAGGTGGGGATGTAGCGGCAGCAGGGCGGCTTGCGCGGGCTGATTTGCCGGCGGTAGAACCGGATACAGGCCAGAAGAAAGCGCTTCATTGGGCACGATTCCCTTCCTTGAGCACCCCTTGCCTGCGAATGAGGTATCGCATGCTTTTTTCCAGGGACTGGAAGGTGGCCTCCGCGGCGGAAGGTCTGGCTACGAATACGTACAGGCCGTTTTTCACATCCCCCAGATAGGGCCGGAAGCATTCCCGCAGGCGGCGCTTGGTACGGTTGCGTACCACGGCGTTGCCCACCTTCTTGCTGACGGAAAAACCGACCCGCAGCCCTTTGCCTTTGGCGTAGAGCATGACCAGGTCCTTACAGGCAGCGCTCTTTCCGCGACGGTACACGTACTGGAACTGCCCGTTTTTTTGCAGCCGATAGCGTCTTTCCATGGTGCCATCCTCTCGTGGAGCGTGGGGATCCTTTGCCGAATTCCCGGTGCCGGGGGACGGTAGCCGTCCCCATGATGTAGGAAAAGCCCGACCCTACGGACGGGCGGGCTCTATCCACAAAAGCTGATACGGGCCGCGGTCTGGTTGAAAATCAATCAGACCGTCAGCACCTTGCGGCCGCGACGGCGGCGGGCAGCCAGCACCCGGCGGCCGTTCTTGGTGGACATACGGGCGCGGAAGCCGTGTACCTTGCTGCGCTGACGCTTCTTGGGCTGATACGTGCGGAACATCTGTCAACACTCCTTTGCTATCCCTATATGTAAGTTGCGGGTTCTGTCCCATCGGGGGACAGTCCCCCTCCGTACTACAAAACAGCCTTTACAGTATACCCGCGCGGGCGCGGATTGTCAAGGGGGCGAAGCGGCAAAAAGCGCGCCCATCGGCGAAATTTCCCGTTCTTTACCGCACTGTTCCCAGGCGGTCCAGGGGCCAGAGCCGGAACCATACCTTCCCCAGCAGCGTATCCACCGGCAGCGTGCCGATGCTCTGCCGCCGGCTGTCCAGGGCGGAAAGCCGCTCGTCCCCCAGGACGAACACTTCACCCTCGGGCACCAGGGTTTCGTCCGCAACGTCCATATTGCCTACCGCCAGGCAGGAGACGTACGCCTCCGTCAGCGGCTGGCCGTTCACGGACACCTGGCCGGTGGCGCGGTCAATGGCCACGCGGTCCCCGGGCAGGCCGATAATCCGGCGCACCAGCATGCCGCCCTCGGGGCTTTCCACGGTGGAGACCGCCACGTCTCCCCTGGCGGGGGTATAGTTCCAGCCGTTGTACAGCGCCAGCGTCCCCGCCTCCAGAGTGGGCGCCATGGCTCCGTCCTCCACCAGCAGCGGGCAGGCCGCGGTGAGTCCCGCGGCAAAGAGCAGCGCCGCGCACACCAAAAGCGCAATCAGGCACTTTCCGATTCTTCCCCGCCGGCGGCAGCGGCGGGCGTAGCGCTCCCGCGCCTGGGCGATGACTTGCGTATCGGGTCGGTCCATCAGCCTTGTCACAGGTTTTCCTCCGCTTTCTCCGCCTGCTCCATGGCGGACATCAGTTGATGCAGCCGCTGCATTTCTCCCTTCAGGCGGCCGCTGACCTCCCGGGTTTCCCGCTCCATGGCGGCCTTCTGGCCTCTGGCCTGCTCCAGCAGGGCTTCCGCCTGCCGCCGGGCCTGGGCCAGGGTTTCCTCCGCCTGGGCGCGCGCCTCGGCCTCGGCCTCCTGGCAGCGGGCCAGATAGGCGTCCGCCGCCGCCTGCGTCCGGGCCACGATCTGCTGCGCGGCTACCATGGCCTCGGCAAAGCTGCCCGGCGGCAGCGTTTGCGCCCGCTCTTCGACAGGAAGCGCCGGCGCAGAGGGCTCTTCCCCGCCGGGCAGACCATAAGCGGACTCCCTGGAGGTATAAGGCTGGCGTTCGAGTTCGGGCGGCGGTTCTGTGCCTTGCCGCAGGGCAGTCAATTCTCCGTGCAGGGCGTCGCATTCGGCGTTGAGTTCATGGTTGCTCAGCGCCAGGTTGGCGTTGGCTTCCTCCAGCTGGCGGCAGTTGGCCCGCAGGCGGTCGTTTTCCTCCGTAACTTCCTGGAGCAGTTCCAGCAGCTCCAGCTTATGCATGCGCACCAGGCGCTTGACTTCATCCATACCCGGCATCCTCCGCGGTTGATTGGTTTCAGTATAACAAAAAGCTTGCCGCCCCGCAAGGCGGAAGAAGGTCGAAGGTCCGCGAATTCGGGAGAAATGCTTCTTTTTCTCCGCAGGCGTTGTATCTTCCCTGTCTTTTCCTTTACTTTTTTCATCCGCCCTTGTATAATGAA
Organism: uncultured Clostridia bacterium; assembly: GCA_944364075.1. GTDB lineage: Bacteria > Bacillota > Clostridia > Christensenellales > Aristaeellaceae > Egerieenecus. The sequence goes on along the minus strand of CALVVZ010000060.1, from coordinate 3,483 downwards.
GCAACCGCTTTTGCCGGGGGCTTCGCGGGGAGCTTCGGCCCCTGACGGTTTCAGGTCCCGGTGAAACGCGGAATCCACATACGTAGGGTATCCCTTTGCGGAACCTGAACGGAGGTATTACCATGGAACGGGAAAAACTCGGGAACCTTGTCTTGCTGGCGTTGTTTGTGGCGTTGATTGTGCTACTGGGCTTCACGCCCCTGGGATTGATTCCCCTGGGCTTCATCAACGTGACCATTCTGTGCGTGCCGGTGATCGTGGGCACGCTGTACATGGGCTGGAAAAACGGACTGATCCTGGGTCTGGCCTTCGGCCTGACCAGCTTCGCCTCCGCGCTGATGAAGCCCTCGGCCCTGGTGAGCACGCTTATGGGCGCGTCGCCGGTACTGGTGGCGCTGATGAGCATTGTTCCCCGGCTGCTGGTGCCGCTGACGGCCTACGCCGTTTATGCGCGGCTGCGGGGTAAGCGGGAAAACCTGGCCGTGGGCGTGGCGGCGGTATGCGGTTCCCTGACCAATACGGTATTTTACCTGGGGCTGATGCTCCTGTTCTATGTGCTGTGTGGCATCGACACCGCGTCGGTGCTCAGCCTCATCGGCGGCACGGCGCTCATTGCCGGCACTTGCGAGGCCGTGGCGGCTGCCGTGCTGTGTACGCCCATTCTGCTGGCACTGCGCCGGCTCAAGAAACATCACTGATCTTGCGCCGGGAAGGCCGCGCCTTCCCGGCATTTTGCCCTCCGCCCCGGCGGAGCATCGTCAAGGGAGGCATTCCATGATCTTCACGCTGGACATCGGCAACACCAATATCAAAACGGCCCTTTTCGACGGGGACCGGATGGTGAAGTATTGGCGGGTTTCCACCAACTCCACCTATACCTCGGATGAATACGGCATCCTGCTGTGCAATTTGTTTGCGCATGAGGGCGTTTCCCCTGCGGATGTGGAGGGCATTGCCATCTCCAGCGTGGTGCCTACCATCAATTTTACCATTGAGCACATGTGTCAGAACTATTTCCACTTGCAGCCCATGGTGGTGGCGCCCGGTATCAAGACGGGGATCAACATCAAGTATGAAAATCCCCGAGAGCTGGGCAGCGACCGCATTGCCAACGCGGTGGCGGCCTATACCGAGTATGGCGGACCCTGCATCTATATCGACTTTGGCACCGCCACCACCTTCGGCGTAGTGGACGAGGAAGGTTCCTTCCTGGGCGGATGCATCTGTCCGGGCATCAAAGTGGCCTCGGAGGCGCTGGTTTCCGGCACAGCCAAGCTGCCCCGCTTCGCCATCGCCAAGCCGGACAACGTCATCGGCCGGACCACGCTGACCAACCTGCAGTCGGGCATGTATTACGGCTATGTGGGCCTGGTGAGCCATATCGTTCACAAGATCAAACAGGAGCTGGGCCGCAAGGACGCCATGGTAGTGGCTACCGGCGGCATGGCCGTGCTCATCAGCGAGGAATCCAAGGTCATCGACAAGCTGGACGGCCTTTTGACACTCAAGGGGTTGCGCCTGATCTATGAACGCAACCGTATGGAAGGAAGGGACGGAAAATGAAGGAAATCGTCATCGGCTTTTTGGGCTGCGGCAATGTGGGCGGCGGCGTGTGGGAGCTGCTCCAGGGCTTTGCCCCGGAAATTGCCCACCGGGACCAGCTGTCCGTCCGCGTGAAGAAAATCCTGGTGCGGGACGTGAACAAGGCCCGCAGCTGCTCCGTACCCCGGGAATTGCTCACCACCGTGCCCGAGGACGTGCTCTGCGACCCGGAAATTACCCTGGTGGCGGAATTCATGGGCGGCGAGCAGCCAGCCACGGAATATCTGCTCCGGGCGCTTCAAAACGGCAAGACCGTGGTCACCGCCAATAAGGTGGCCGTGGCCTTGAACTGGCACAAGCTGCAGGCCGCCGCGCAGGCCAACCACGTGGGGCTGTACTATGAGGCCAGCGTGTGCGGCGCCATTCCCATTATCAACGCGCTGATGACGCCACTGCAGGCCAACCGCATCACCAAGCTTATGGGCATCATCAACGGCACCACCAACTATATCCTCAGCCGTATGTCCGCCCAGGGAGAAAGCTACGACGCCGTGCTCCAGGACGCGCAGAAGCTGGGCCTGGCGGAGCCGGACCCTTCCAGCGACGTGGAGGGTATGGACGCGGCTTACAAGCTGTCCATCATGGCTTCCCTGGCCTTCCATGCCCGGGTGCCCTTCAAGGCGGTGTACCGGGAGGGCATCACCCGGGTGACGGCCATGGACATCGCCTGCGGCAAGGAAATGGGCTATGTGCTCAAGCTGCTGGCCATCGCCAAGCGAGACGGGAACACCATTGAAGTGCGGGTACATCCCACCTTCCTGCCCCAAAACCATCCCCTTTCCTCGGTGGACGGCTCTTTCAATGCGGTTTACCTGCACGGTCACGCCTGCCAGGAGATGATGCTCCAAGGCCGGGGCGCCGGGGACATGCCCACCGCCAGCGCCGTGGTGGGAGACATCCTCCATGCGGCCATGGTGGATGTGCATGTGCATCCCACCTTCGCCAATCAGGCCGAGCCTGCCAAGGAGCTGACCTTCACCAACAACTGGACAACCAAGTACTACATCCGCGTGTCCGCCATTGACGCGCCGGGCGTGCTCTCCGCGGTGGCGGGCTGCTTTGCCAAGGAGAACGTGTCCATCGCCTCCATGATGCAGAAGGGCTCCGTGGAGGACGGCCGCGTGCCCCTGGTATTCATCACCCACGCTGCGTCGGAGCAGGCCATGCAGGCCGCTCTGGCGGACATGGACCCCGCCGTATGCCGGTTGGAAAGCATGATCCGCGTGGAGGACTGAGCGCCTTTCCAGGGTTACCAACGGTATGCAATAGACAAAAATACAGGCCCGCCGCGGTCATGGGCGCCGCGGCGGGTCTTCGCATGCCCTTTCCAAATGCATGAGGCCAAAGCAATTTGCGCGTCTTAGCTGGAAGGGATAACGTCTGGCTGTCGACAAAATATGCAGCTTCATCATTTTTTGAAGGCGATGGATACATGCTTGCAGCCGCAGAATATTTCGCGCCTGCGGGCGCGACCAGGGGGCTTTCCGATCGCCCCCTGGACCCCTTCGGCCCCATGCTGGTTGAATATTTCGCAAGGGTAGAAGCCGAGTCTTTCACGATTCCACCTCAGTATGAGAAAGGCATACTTTTTCATACTGATATATAAAAACGAAACTGCAGGCTTCCGAACTTGCAAAAGTTGCATCAAGTATGGGACCGAAGGTTTCCAAAGGGCGATCGGAAAGCCCTTTGGTCGCGCCCGCAGGCGCGAAATTCTCAGTGATTGCAAGAATGCAGTACGCAACTTGCAAAAACAATAAAAAATACTTTGTCAACAGCCTGGCGTTTTTTACAAGGAAAAACGTCTCAGGCTGTCAAAAAACCCCGGGGAGGCGTCGGAGGGGCCGAAGCCCCTTCGACTTTCATTCGTATCCGCCGGCT
>CALVVZ010000059.1 GCA_944364075.1 uncultured Clostridia bacterium | reverse complement strand
CCAGGTGGACCACGCCCAGGTGGCCCGCGAGGTCATCGCGGACATCGGCTACCGCGACGGGGCCTGCGGCTTTGACGCCAAGACCTGCGCGGTGATGGTGGCGCTGGACAAGCAGTCGCCCGACATCGCCATGGGCGTGGACCAAGCTGTCGAGGCGCGCGAGCGGGGCGGCAAGGACACCGGCGCGGGGGACCAGGGCATGATGTTCGGCTTTGCCTGCGACGAGACGGCCGAGGCCATGCCCCTGGCCATTTCCCTGGCCCATCGGCTCACCAAGCGCCTCACCTGGCTGCGCAAGAGCGGCGAGCTGCCCTATCTCAAGCCGGATGGCAAGGCCCAGGTGAGCGTGGAATATGAAAACGGCGTGCCGAGTCGGGTGAGCGCGGTGGTGGTCTCCACCCAGCACGGCGAGGAGGCCTCCCAGGCGAGGATCCGGCAGGAATTGATGGAAAGGCTGATTCGCCCCACCATCCCCGCCGAACTGCTGGACGAGAACACCCGCATCTACATCAACCCCACCGGACGCTTCGTCATCGGCGGCCCCGAGGGGGACGCGGGCGTGACGGGCCGCAAGATCATCGTGGATACCTACGGCGGCTACGCCCCCCACGGCGGCGGCGCCTTCTCCGGCAAGGACCCCACCAAGGTGGACCGCAGCGCGGCCTACGCCGCCCGCCACGTGTGCAAGAACATCGTGGCCGCGGGGCTGGCCCGCAAGTGCGAGCTGCAGCTGGCCTACGCCATCGGCGTGGCGCGCCCGGTGAGCCTGCTGGTGGACACCAAGGGCACCGGCATCGTCTCCGACGAGCGCCTGGCCCAGGCGGTGGAGAAGCTCTTTGACCTGCGCCCCAACGCCATCATCACCCGGCTGAACCTCCGCCGGCCCATCTACCGGCAGACCGCCGCCTACGGTCACTTCGGCCGCACGGACGTCGATCTTCCCTGGGAAAAGCTGGACTATGTGGACGCCCTCAAGCGGGAATTCGCCCGCTGAGGCATAGAAAAAAAGCTGCTGCGAAAAGGCATGGCAGCCTCAAGAAGATATCGTCCTTTGGAGAAGATCAGGGCGCTGCCACATTTTCGCGGCAGCGCCCTTTTGCGTACAAGTCGAAGGCATCCGTTATACCTTCCAGATTTCTTTGGCGTACTGGGCGATGGTGCGGTCGGAGGAGAACTTGCCCGCTCCGGCCACGTTCATCAGGCACTTGCGGCTGAAGGCACGGGTGTCCTGGTAGTCCGCGTTGGCCTGCAGCTTGGCCCGGAGATAGGCGTCGAAGTCATGCAGGACGAAGTAGTGGTCGGGCTTGTGCCAGCTGGCGCCCTCCAATAGGGCGGTATGCAGCTCCTTGAGCATGCCGTCCCCGTCGGGGAAGGTTCCGTCCACCAGGGCGTCCAGGGCCGAGCGCAGCAGAGGATTCTGCTCGTAGATGGCCTTGGGGTCGTAGGTGTCGCGAATGGCGTTCAGCTCCTCCACCGTGGCGCCGAAGATGTAGTTGTTCTCCCGGCCCGCCTGCTCCACAATCTCGATGTTCGCGCCGTCGAAGGTGCCCAGGGTCACCGCGCCGTTGAGCATGAGCTTCATGTTGCCCGTGCCGCTGGCCTCGGTGCCCGCGGGGGAGATCTGCTCGCTCACGTCCGCGGCGGGGATGATCTTCTCCGCATAGGAGCAGTTGTAGTTCTGCACAAAGACCACCTTGAGCACGCCGTCCATGTCCGGGTCGGCGTTGACCTTGTCCGCGATCATGTTGATCAGGTGGATAACGGCCTTGGCCCGGTCGTAGCCGGGGGCCGCCTTGGCCCCGAAGATGAAGGCCGTGGGAGTGAAGTCCGGCAGCTCCCCGGCCTTGAGCTGGCGGTAGATAGCCAGAATGGACAGGGCGTTCATGAGCTGCCGCTTGTACTCGTGGAGGCGCTTCACCTGCACGTCAAAGAGCATCTCCGGGTCGATGAGCACGCCCTCGCTGTGAAGGATCTCCGCGGAAAGCTGCGCCTTTTTCAGCTGCTTGAGCGCATGGAAGCGGTCGCAGAGTTCGTCGCTGATGCGGGGACGGAGGGCCTCCAGGCGGTACAGGTCGGTGAGGAAGCCCGGGCCGATTTCCTCCGTCAGCAGCTGGGTCAGCTCGGGGTTGCACAGCCCCAGCCAGCGGCGCTGGGTGATACCGTTGGTCTTGTTCTGGAAGCGCTTGGGATACACCTCGTACCAGGCGCTGAAAATGTCGTCCTTGAGGATTTGGGAGTGAATCTCCGCCACGCCGTTGGTGGCGTGGGTGGCGTACACGGCCAGCTGGGCCATGTGTACCTGGTTTTCCCAAATAATGCAGCGGTCCCGGCGCACTTCCTTGCCCGCCTGGGCCATTTCCTTTTTGAACCGGGCGTCGATGCGCCGCAGAATGCGCACGATGTCCGGGCACACGCTGGCCAGCAGGGGCAGGTCCCACTTTTCCAGGGCTTCCTGCATGACCGTGTGGTTGGTGTAGGCGAACACGTCCCGGCCGATCAGGAAGGCTTCCTCAAAGGGCACGCCCTCCTTTTCCAGCAGGCGGATAAGCTCGGGAATGGACAGGGTGGGGTGGGTGTCGTTGAGCTGCACGGCATGCAGGGCCGCAAAGTGGCTGAAATCATGGCCGTACCTGGCCATATAGCGGCGGAGCATATCCTGCAGGGAAGCGGAGCAGAGCACGTACTGCTGCTTCACCCGCAGCTGCTTGCCCTCCCGGCGGGTGTCGTTGGGGTAGAGGAACTTGGTGATGTCCTCGGCGCGGTTCTTGTCCGCGCTGGCCTTGGCGTATTGCTGCTGGTTGAACAGGTCGAAGTCGATCTCATGGAGGCTCTCGCACTGCCACAGCCGCAGGGTGCCGATGTTCTTCGCGCCATAGCCGATGATGGGCATGTCATAGGGCACGGCCCGCACATCCCCGGTTTTCATGGGGACGATCACGGCCTCCTCCTCCCGGCGGATGCTCCAGGGGTCGCCGTAGCGTGCCCAGTCGTCGGGCTCCTCGTGCTGGCGGCCGTCCACAAAGCTCTGCTTGAACAGCCCGTAGCGGTAGCGCAGGCCGTAGCCCGTCAGGGGCACGTTGATGGTGGCGGCGCTGTCCAGGAAGCAGGCGGCCAGGCGGCCCAGGCCGCCGTTGCCGAAGGCGTCGTCCTCAATGTCCTCCAGCATGGTCAGGTCCACGCCCTTTTCGGCCAGCAGCTTTTGCGCGTCCGCCAGCAGGCCCAGGCAGTACAGGTTGTTGTATACCATGCGGCCCATGAGGTATTCCGCGGAGAGGTAATAGGCTTGCCGCTTTCCCTCCCGCTTGCGCTGGGAGCGCATCCACAGGGGCGTCAGGGCCTCCATGGCCGCAGTGGAAAGGGCGTTGTGCAGCTGGGGCGCGGTGGCCTGCTCCAGGGTGCAGTGCTGCTGGGTCAAGAGCAGGCGCTCGGTGTCGCGGATCAGTTCCTTGGCGTTCATGGTCAGTCCATCCTCCTGTTTGCGGCTTCGTTTTCCCGGCGCAAGCGCTGCGCCAGCGCCGGCGTGGCGGCCCCGGGGGCCATGCGCCACAGCCAGTTGTCCCCGATGGTGCCGGGGCGGTTCATGCGCGCCCAGCCTCCCAGGCCCAGGGCGTCCTGCATGGGAATCACGGCGGTGTCCGCCCGGCTGTTGAGCACCGCATGCACAAAGGCCGCGGGGCCGTCCTCGGGCTTTTCAAAGCCCAGAAGCTGCTTGGCCTGGGCCAGGGCGGCCTCGTCCGCAGCGTCGATCCAGCCCCGGACGGTGTCGTTGTCGTGGGTACCGGTGTACACCACGCTGTTGGTCACATAGTTGGCCGGCAGGTGGGGATTGTCCTCCCCGCCCCCGAAGCCGAAGGACAAAACCCGCATGCCCGGATACCCCACCGCCGCCAGCAGCCGACGCACCCGGTCGTTGACGCAGCCCAGGTCCTCGGCGACGATGTTCAGGCCGGGGATCTTTTTTTCCAGGGTGCGGAACAGCGCCTTGCCGGGGCCGATGATCCACTTGCCGGTGCGGGCGTTGGGCGCGCCGTGGGGCACGGAATAGTAGTTGGCGAAGCCGATGAAATGGTCGATGCGCACAATGTCGTACATTTTCGCCATGGCGGCCATGCGCTCCACCCACCAGCCGTAGCCGTGCAGCCGCAGGGAGAACCAGCGGTACAGGGGATTGCCCCAGAGCTGCCCGTCCGCGGAGAAGAAGTCCGGGGGTACCCCGGCTACCCGTTTGGGTACGCCCTCCCCGTCCAGCTGGAACACCTCGGGTCGGGTCCAGGTGTCGGCGCTGTCCTCGGCCACGTAGATGGGCATATCCCCAAATAGGCGGATGCCCAGGCCGTTGCAGTAGCGCTTCAGGGCGAACCACTGCCGGGAGACCAGGTACTGGCAGAACAGATGGTAGCGAATCTCCCCGTCCAGCTCCCGGCGGCAGCGTTCCAGGGCGGCGGGCTGGCGGCGGCGAACCTCCGCGTCGGGCCACTTGGTCCACATGGCGCCGCCGTAGCGGGCCTTCAGGGCGGTGAACAGGGCGAAATCCTCCGCCCAGGGATTCTCCCGGCGGAAGGCCGCCAGCTCCTTTTGCAGCTTGCCCTCGGACCGGGCGAAGCAGCGGCGCAGGAGCTTCTCCTTGCTTTCCCGCACGGCGGCGTAGTCCACCTTTTCCGGGTCGGCGGGCGCGTATTCCTCCCCGTCGGCATAGTCCACCAGGCCCTCCTGGCGCAGGGTGGCGCAGGAGATCAGCATGGGATTGCCCGCAAACACGCTGGAGGACTGGTAGGGGCTCTCCCCGTAGCCCGTGGGCCCCAGGGGGAGCACCTGCCACACCGCCATGCCGCTGGCCTTGAGAAAGTCCGCGAAGGCATAGGCTTCCTTGCCCAGGCCGCCGATGCCTCCCGGTCCGGGGAGGGAGGTAATGTGCATCAGGATACCGCTTCGGCGCATGGCCGCCTCATCCTTTCCGAAGAAAAACTGTTGCTATGCCCGGTTATCCCTTCACCGAGCCGCCGGTGATGCCCTCCACGTAGAACTTCTGCATGATGATGAACAGCACCGAAATGGGAATGGACACGATGACGCCGCCGGCGCAGAACTGGGCGAAGTAGTTGTTCCGGTTCACTTTGTCCACCATGGCGAACAGGCCCAGGGCCACGGTCTTTTGCGCGCTGACGCCGGAGTTGAGCATGATGGAGGCGAAGATGAAGTCCATCCAGGGGGCCAGGAAGGAATTGATCACCGTGTAGACGATGATGGGCTTGGATAGCGGGATGATGATTTTCCAGAACACGGTGAATTCGTTGGCGCCCTCCAGATACGCGGCCTCCCGCAGGGACTTCGAAATGGTGTCAAAGAAGCCCTTGGCGATCAGGTACCCCAGCCCCGCGCCCGCGGAGTACACGATGACCATGCCCGTCATGGAGTTGGTCAGGTTCAGGTTTTTCATGATGAAGTACACCGCGATCATGGACAGGAAGCCGGGGAACAGGTTCATGATGATGGCGATGTTCATCAGGGGCTTGCGGGCCTTGAAGCGCATGCAGCTCATGGCGTAGGCCACCATCAGCACGAACATGCTGGAGATGATGCAGGTGAACACGGCGATGGTAAAGGTGTTCAGGAACCAGCGCGGGAACTGGCTCACCGTGTCGGAGCCGGGAAACAGAATGGCCTTGTAATGGTCCAGGGTATACGCCGCCGGGAAGAAGGTGGAGAGGTTCGGCCCCTTGTCCACCCCGAAGGAGGTGACCACCAGCCACAGGATGGGCACCAGCCACAGGCAGGCCAGGAAGAGCAGCACCAGATGCCGGCCGATCTGACGGAAGACTTTCGCGGTTTTCATTGGAAATTCTCCTCCTTATCGCCCTTGATCATGCGGTTGAAGGCCAGCAGGGTGAGGATGGCGCACACGATGAACACCAGAATGCCGATCACCGAGGCCATCTTGTAGTTGCTCTGGTCCTGGGTCAGGCGGTACAGCCAGGTAACCAGCAGGTCCACCTCATTGGCGTTGGCGTTGGCCATCAGCTGGTCGGAGGTGGTGTATACGTCCTTGCTGAGCAGGTAGATGACGTTGAAGTTGTTGATATTGCCCACGATGGAGTTCACCAGGCTGGGGCCGGTGATGAACAGGATGTAGGGCATGGTGATGGACTTGAAGGACTGCCAGGCGTTGGCGCCGTCGATGCGGGCGCTCTCCAGCAGCTCGTTGGGGATGTTCATCAGGATGCCCGTGGCGATGAGCATCTGATAGGGCACGCCCACCCAGATATTGATGAGGATAATCATGGGCCGGGCCCAGGCCGGGTGGGTCAGGAAGGGGATGTAGTTGGCCGTGGGAATGGCCCCGATGCTGTACAGCCAGTCGGTCAGCCCCGCGTTCTTGCACAGGGTGTTCACGATGCCCGCGTCCGCGAAGAAGTTGCGCACCAGCAGCAGGCTCACGAACTGCGGCACCGCAATGGCCACCATGAAGCAGGTCCGCCAGAACTTCTTGCCCCGGGTCTTTTTGTTGTTGATGAACATGGCCAGCAGGATGCCGCCAAAGTAGCAGGTGAAGGTGGCCAGCACGGCCCAGATCATGGTCCAGGCCAATACCCGGCCAAAGGCGTAGGCAAAGGTGCTGTCCGCGGTCATGTTGAACAGCAGCTCAAAGTTGCCCATCCCCACCCAGGTGAACAGCTTAGCCGGCACCAGATGGTTACGGTCGTAGTTGGTGAAGGCGATGAGGATCATCACGATCAGGGGAATGATGGTGAAGCAGGCCACGCCCAGCACCGGCAGGGTGAGGAGCGTGCGGTGGAACTTCACGCCGAAGCAGTCCGTCAGATCCTCCCGGAAGGAGTTGACGTGCTTGCCCTCCTTGGCCCGGACCTCCACCGCCCGGGCGGCGCGGATGTTGCGCAGCCACAGCACCACCGCGATGAGCAGCAGCACGCAGCCGATGACGCCAAAGAGCATGATGAGGAAGGAATTGTCGTAGTCGTTGAATTCGTTCTGCCGGGTGTCAGGGTTGTAGACCCGCTGCTGCTGCACCGTGCCCAGGGTATTCAGCTTGCTCATGTACGGCCAGAACACCACCGGGATGAAATACGCCAGCACGGCCTCCAGGACCGTGAGCAGCGCGCCCTTGACATACTGTCCGCGGGCCGCGCAGCTGCTCCCCCACAGCAGCGCCGACAGCTTGACCCACAGGTCGCCCTCCATGAAGTCCCGGCACACGCCCGCGATGTACTGACCGATGGATGCAAAGAACCGCACCAGCCCCGGTCGTTTCGCCGGGACGGCGGCCTGCTTGATTGCCTTGCTACGTTCCATTGCGCCCGCGCTCCTTACGTGCTGTTACCCAGCTTTTTAATCAGAAAGGTGGAAAGCTCCGCTCTGGTGTGTAGAAAGGCCGCCCTGCCGCGGCAAGACCAGCAGGCAGGGCGGCCAACGATTCCTTGGTGATTACTGCTCCGCGGGGGCGGTGATGCCGGCCACGCAGTTGTCCAGCAGGGTTTGCAGATCGGTGCCGTCAGGGTTGCCGTTGACGACGATCTTGCCCAGGGCGGCGGCGGTGTCCCAGAACTTCTGGCCCACGCGCTGCACGTCCGCATAGGGCGCCTGCGCGATAATGGCGGCGATGGCGGGTTCGGCCTTCACGCTGTCGGCCTCCAGGGCCTTGACGTTGGAGGGACCCTGGCGGCGCATTTCAAAGCGCAGCACCTGGCTCTGCTCGTTGGTCATGAAGGTGGCGAAGTCCATGGCCGCGCCCAGGTTGGCGGAGTAGGGGTTTACGCCCACCAGCTTGAAGCCGGAGAAGGAAGCCATCTGCACCTGCTGGCCCGCCACGGTGTAGGTGGGCAGCTTGGTGGCGGCGTAGTTGTCGCCCCAGGCTTCGGCGGCCACGTTGGCGTTCCAGGTGCCGGACACGCCGGCGATGATGGAGCCGTCCTTCACGCCGGCCACGAAGGGATCAGAGTCCGCTTCCTTGAAGCCGGGGTTGGCGGCAATCTCCAGCAGGGCTTCCAGCACCTGCACGCCGGTGATGGGGGTATCGGTGGCGTTCCAGTTGCAGGAGTTGGTCACGCCGTCCTCGTTGACGTGCATTTCCAGGCCCGCGCCCTTGAACCAGGAGTAGAAGTACCAGCCGTTGCTCATGGGGAAGCCCACGTACTTGCCGGCCTCGGCAGCCTTGGCCAGCATGCCGTCCAGGGTCTGCACGTCTTCCTCGGTGAAGTACTCCTTGTTGTAGAACATGAAGTAGCCGTTGTCCGCGGTGGCGGGGTAGGCATAGAGCATGCCGTCGGAACCGGTGGCGGCGGCGATGGATTCGGGGGTGTTGTTGGCGATGATTTCCTCAGCGTTCTCCACCACGGGCTGGAGCGCGCCGCCGTTCATCAGGCTGTTGAACTGGTCGTCGGCAAAGGTGAACACGTCCGCCGCCGCGGTGGGGTCGGTGAGCACCACCTTGGAGCAGTCGCCCTCGTTCTGCACGCCCACCTCGATATTGTAGTTGTTCTCGGGATAAGCGGCCTTGAAGTTTTCAATGACCGTGTTGATCCAGTCGATGTCCTGGTTGTCGCCCACCCACACGCGCAGGGAGACGTCCTCCGCCAGCGCGCAGGAGCCCAGGGACAGGGCCATGGCCAACGCCAGTACCAATGCTAGGATCTTTTTCATGGTAGTTCCTCCTTTTATTCTCACGCGGTAGTCTGTCCGCGCGGAGTTCATACTAAAACCGTTGCCCGTTATTTCCTGGGCGCTGCCACAGATTCCCGGCGGATCAGCGCCGCGGGCAGGGTCACATGCCGGCCTTCGCCGCCGTTCATCATGTCCAGGAGCACTTCCACGCTCTTGCGGGCAATCTCCTCCTGGGGTTGTGCGATGGTGGTCAGGCTGGGCAGGAAATATTTACCCATTTCAATGCCGTCAAAGCCGAACACGCTCACATCCTCGGGCACACTTTTGCCCATGTCCTTCAGCGCCCGGATGACCCCCATAGCCACCAGGTCGCTCATGGCGAACACCGCGGTGGTATCTCCCCGGGTGGGAAAAAACGCCCGGGCCGCGCCGTAGGCGTCGGAAAGGGAAAAGCGGGTTTCCACGTAGCGGCTTTCGTCAAAGGGCACGCCCGCGGTCTCGCAGGCCTCCCGCGCGCCCAGATAGCGCTCGGCCAGGGCGTCGCCCTGATCCCGTCTGCCGCCGAAAACCGCGATGCGCCGGTGCCCCGCCTGGATCAGCGTTTCCATGGCCAGGCGCCCCATGCGCCGGTCGTCCACCGCCACGGAAGCCACCCGCGGCAGCTCTAGCTCCCGGGCCGGCACGGTGGCGAACACCAGCGGCGCCTCCAGCCCGCGCAGCACCTGGGCGCGGCCGTCCAGCCGGCTGCCCACAAAGATGAACCCCCGTGCGCGCTTTTCATGGGTCAGGCGCAGCGCCGTCTGAAATTCGTCGGCCTTTTCATCGATGGTCTCCAGCAGAAAGCTTACCCCGGTTTCCCCCGCGAATTGCAGCATCATTTCCGCCAGCTGGGAAAGAAAGATATTCGACCGGCCCCGCAGAATCAGCGCGGCCACGTCCCCGTCCAGCTGCTTGAGGCTGCGGGCGCTGGCGTTGCCCACGAAGTTGCATTCCGCCATGACGCGCTCCACTTTCTCACGGGTGGCCGCGTTCACATCCGGCCGGTGGTTCAGCACCCGGGATACCGTGGTCACGCTCACCCCCGCCAGTTTCGCCACGTCGCGGATGGTATAGATTTTCATGCTGCCTACCTCCGCTTCGGTTTGGAAGTAAGGGGAAACGTTATCGGTAACGGTATCGGAAACGGTTCCATAGCTGTATCATACGCCCCTCCGTTCCAAAAGTCAAGGGGGATTTGGGAAAAATTTTGCCGAAATATACACGCTCGTCGGTACAAAAAAAGCGGCCCGCGCCGCCCGAAGGGGCGCAGGCCGCTTTCGCCAATTACTTCACCGCGTCCTTGTCATAAAAGCTGATAAAGTCCTCGTCCCGGGCGTTGTCCCGGTAGGGATGGCCCTGCCTGTGGCCGGACTCCCGCAAGGCCCGGGAAATCAGCGCCACCAGCAGCACCAGCACCGCCACCCCCAGCAGCAGGGAGAAAATACCCCCCACCAACCCGAAGGCCAGGGACACACAGCCCCAAACAATATTCCACGCCACCGTCAGCACGGACCAGGCCAGACGAAAGGGCAAGGTTATCAATTCCCACATGGTTGTTTTCCCTCCTGTTCGGGACTATCATAGCGCATTTTCCCCGCCATGCCAAGAAAAAAAGGATTAGAATTCCCTGAAGATCTTCTCAGAATCAGCGGGCGGCCAGGGCCTTGCGCAGGCCCAGCAGCCCCACCGCGTCGGCCACAAGCCAACCGACGGGGATGGACAGCCAGATGGCCATGACCCCGAAGGCGGGAGCAAAGGCGTAGGCCAAGGCCACCCGCAGCCCCAGGGAAATCACCGTGAGCACCACGGACATGCCCGCCCGCTCCAGGCCCCGGTAAATGGCGTAGAGCAAAAACAGCAGCCCGATGAGCAGATAGAACACGCCCTCCAATCGCAGATAGCCCGCGCCGATGCGCAGGATTTCCGCTTCGCCGCTTTCCAGGAAAAGCCCCAGCAGCGGCTCGGCAAACACATACACCAGCGCGGACACCGCCGCGCAGAAGCCCAGGGAGAGCGCCGCGCCCTGCCGAATGCCCTGACGCACCCGGTCCTGCCGCCCGGCGCCCCGGTTCTGGGCCACAAAGGTGGCGAAGCCATTGGCAAAGTCCTGGGCGGGGGAATAGGCAAGGGAGTCGATCTTCACCCCCGCGGCAAAAGCCGCCATGGTGGGGATGCCGAAGCTGTTGACCAGGCTCTGGATCATCAAAATGCCGAAATTCATGATGGATTGCTGCACGCTGGTAAGCAAGGAAATGCCCGCCACCCGGCGCAACAGCCCCCCGTCCAGGCGGAAGTGCCGCCGGCCGGGGCATAGCTCGGGCATGCGCAGGAAGAAATACCCCATGATGCCCAGGGCCGAAACTCCCTGGGCGATCACCGTGGCCCAAGCCGCCCCGGCCACGCCCCAGCCCGCCCCCAGCACCAGGTACAGGTCCAGGGCCACGTTCAATACCGTGGATACCAGCAGGAAAACCAGCGGCGCGGCGGAGTTGCCCACGCTGCGCAGCGCCGCCGCAAAGAAATTGTACAGAAATACAAAAAAGATGCCCCCGAAAATTACCCGAAGATACGCCGTCAAGTCCGGCGCGGCCTCCGCAGGCACCCGTAAAAGCGCCGCGATGGAACCCAGCAGCGCATAGGAGAGCAGGGTCAGCGCCAGGGCCATGAGGGCGATCATGCCAAAGGCGTTCACCAGCGCGGTTTTCAGCTCCTCCCGCCGCCCCTGGCCCCACAGGTTGCTCAGCACCACGCCGCTGCCCATGCACAGCCCCAGGAGCAGGCTGGTGAGCAGCACCATCAGGGAAAAGGCGCTTCCCACCGCCGCCAGAGCCGCCGCCCCCAGGTAACGCCCCACCACCCAGGTGTCCACCAGGTTGTACAGCTGCTGGAGCAGGTTGCCCGCAATCAGGGGCAGGCTGAAGCGAATCAGTCCACCGCGGACGCTGCCGCGGGTCAGGTCAACATGCATACGCAAGCCTCCGGTAGGTATTCCCGGGACAACGCCGCACAAAGGCGTTGCGGTATTGTCCGGGGCGGCGCGCAGCCGCCGGGAAAGAAACATTCGCCAGCCGCCGCGGGCTTTCCTTTTTCGGCAGGCCGCCCGGGAAGATTTTTTGGCTTCCGCCCGTTGCATGG
This sequence comes from uncultured Clostridia bacterium, assembly GCA_944364075.1. GTDB lineage: Bacteria > Bacillota > Clostridia > Christensenellales > Aristaeellaceae > Egerieenecus. The sequence continues at coordinate 3,742 of CALVVZ010000059.1, read as the reverse complement.
TTGGAACAGCCGACCCCCGGCAAGCGCAACGGCGCTTCCTTCCCGGAGGCCTTTCCTCCGCCGCCATTGCCAGGAAGGGCCTGGCATGCTATAATGCTAGGGGTTATGCCCTATGAACCGACGCACTGCGACACGCCGCGGCACAGCCGCACCGGATGTTTCAAAGGAGGAACCCGGATGACGCAAATACCGCCTACATCCCGCAGACAGTCCGCCCAGCGGCGGAGCACGCCGCCGCCCAGGAAAAAGAAATCCCGGGCAAGCATCATCCTGGCGCTGGCGGCCTGCGCGGCGGCCCTGGCGCTGCTGGTGCTGATCTGCCCCTGGGAGCCGGTGTCCCACGCCACCTATTCCGTGGGCTCCGAGGACGGCTCCGCCCAGGTGGGCGCGCTGACCAACGCCTATGACGGCCTGCGCATCAGCGAGCTGATGACCTCCAACCAGGGCAGCGTCCCCGACGACAGGGGCGCGTACCCCGACTGGGTGGAGATCTGGAACAGCTCCGACCGGGACATCAATCTCTCCGGCGTGGGCCTTTCCGACCGGGGCGACTCCATCCGCTTCCTGTTCCCCGATGTGACCCTCAAGGCCGGGGAGCGCACGGTGGTCTATTGCGACGACACCAACCAGGCGGAGGCGGGCAAGGATTTCCACGCCAAGTTCAAGCTCTCCTCCGTGGGCGAGACGGTCTACCTGTTCGACCCCAGCGCCTACACCATCGACCAGGTGACCACCCCCATCATGGCCAGCGATTCCTCCTGGGCGCTGCTGCCCGACGGCTCCTGGGCCGAGGTCACCTACGTCAGCCCCGGCTATGAGAACACCGAGGAAGGCGCCGCGGCCTACCTGGCCTCCACCACCGTCACCGACGGCGCGGTCATCATCAACGAGGTCATGGCCGACGCCCTCACGGGCCTCACCGACGAGGACGGGGAGTTCAGCGACTGGATCGAGCTGTACAACACCACCGATCAGGTAATCAGCCTCAAAAACTACGCCCTGAGCGACAAGGAAAACAAGCCCCTCAAGTGGCGCTTCCCCGAGGACGCGGTGATCGCTCCCCACGGGTACTACCTGGTGTTCTGCTCCGGCAAGGACCGGAACAACGGCGCCGCGGGCATCAGCCACACCAACTTCGCCATCAGCGCCGAGCATGACACGGTGATTCTCTCCGACAGCCGGGGCAACCTGGTGGACCGGGTCATTGTGGACAATCTGGCCGAGGATTGCAGCTACGGTCGGGATGAAAACAACAACTGGAAGGTGTTCCAAACGGCCACCCCGGGCCTGCCCAACAACCAGTCCGGGATGAATCAGGCCGACCGGAACCTCATCGCCATGAACGAGACGGGGGTCTACATCACCGAGGTGATGGCCTCCAACGACAGCGTGGCCGTGCTGGGCGGCAACTATGTGGACTGGGTGGAGATCTACAACTCCTCCCAGTCCACGGTGGATTTAAGCGGTTATGGGCTGACCAACCGGCTGACCCGTGCGCGGAAGTGGCAGTTTCCCTCGGGAACGCTGATTTATCCGGGGGAATACAAGGTCATCCTGCTGGACGGGAACAGCGCGCTGACCACTGCCAGCGAGCTGCACGCTTCCTTCAAGCTGGCCCGGGACGGCGGGGACGTGGTGTGCCTCTCCGATCCCACGGGAAAGATTCTGGACAAGATGATCCTGCCCCTGATCCCCACCAATATTTCCTATGGCCGCACCACGGGCCTGTCGGGCTTTTTTTATTACGACTCCCCCACGCCCATGGCGGCCAACGGCACGGGCTTTGTGGGGTACGCGGAACAGCCCCAGCTGACGGTGGAACCGGGCCTGTATTACGATACGGTCTATGCCGGCATCACCGTTCCCGAGGGTACGCAGGTGTACTACACCCTGGACGGCTCCATCCCCACCCAGCAGGATACCCTGTACCAGGGGGAAACCCTGGAGTTCAACTTCACCTCCGTAGTACGGGCGCGGGCCTTCCGCCAGGACGGCTACATGCCCAGCGACACGGTAACGGGCACCTATTTCATCAACGCCTACCATACCCTGCCCATCGTGTCCCTGGTGGCCGACCCCGATGACTTGTGGAACCCGGAGACCGGCATCCTCACCGTGGGGGACAATGTGGACAAGTCCGGCGGCATCCCCTTTGAAAACACCGTATACCGCTATATCAAGGAAGAAACTGACATAGGCGAGCGCGGCGGCAACGTGGAGTACTACCTGCTGGACGGCACCCAGGTGCTCAACCAGGGCATGGAGTTCGGCCTGCAAGGCCAGTACAGCCTGGACATGCCGCAAAAGACCTTCAAGGTACGGGCCAAGTCCCTCTATGGCCCCAAGACTTTCCAGGCCGCCCTGTTTGAGGACCGGCCCTTCACGGAGTACAAGTCCTTCGTGCTGCGCGTCAGCGGCAACGACGCGGTGTGGACCCGGCTGCTGGACGGCTTCCAGTCCCGGATGATGGACGCCTACGGTTCCCAGGTCATCCATCAGGCCTGGAACCCCGTGGTGGTGTACCTCAACGGCGCCTACTGGGGCCACTACAACATGCGCGAGCGCGTGGACCGCTTCTTTGTGGCCCAGCATGAGGGGCTTTCCCTGGACCAGGCCGACCAGATGACCATCCTGCGCTCCAATTCCTCCGTGGAATTCGGTTCCAATAAGGAATACCTGGCCATGCGCAAGAAAATCGAGGCAGGGGACCCGGCCAACAACCCCGAGGACCTGCAATACATCCTGGACAACGTGGACGTGGACAACTACTTCGAATACCTGGCCTTCGAGATGTTCTTCGGCAACTCCGACATCGGCAACATCCGCTTCTACAAGCTGAACCAGGAAGGCGCCAAATGGAAGTGGATTTTCTACGACTCGGACTACGGCATGTTTGACTCGCAGTTCAACAGTCCCCGCTCCTTCACCAAGGAAAGCGGCATGGGCGAAAAGAACATCAACAACGTGATCTTCCGCCGTCTGCTCTCCGTGCCCGAGTACAAGGACAAGTTCCTGCTCAAGCTGGCCGATATCTACAAGACCTTCACCACGGAATACATGCTCAGCATCCTGGAGCCCATGGTGAATCAAATCAAGGCCGAAATGCCCATCCATTTCGCCCGCTGGGCGGAGGAAACCGACCCGGCCATCATCGCGGAGGTGCCCAATACCCCGGAGGCCGCCCTGCGTTATTGGGAAGGCCGCGTCAGCCGCCTGCGGAACACCTGCACCTGGCGGCCCCACTACCTGTGGGGATACATCCAGGACGCCTTTGCGCTCACCGACCAGCAGATGATCGACTACTTCGGGGAGCAGCCGCCCCTGGAGCCCGGCGCAAAATGACAAATTCCCGGATTTTTCAGGAAAAACAGATGCAATCCGTCCGGGAATCGGGTATAATGCAAAACAGCAAGCAAACCGCACAGGGGCGTCCCTGATACCATCGTTTCTGGGCGGGAGTCCCGGCATAGGCGGCCGCGTCGAAAGCGGCGGCCCTTCCGCCTGTTTTGCCGGGCAGCTTGTCCCCCCGCCCCCATGAAGGCGGTCGCCGCCCTGCGCTTTAGCCCGGCGGCGAACCTGTCCCTTGCCCTTCCCATGGGCATGGCGGGCGCCTTGTCCGTGCCGCGCCGCGGCCAGGACGCTGGTATATCAAAGGAGGAATCCGAATGACGCAAATACCGCCTACATCCCGCAGACAGTCCGCCCAGCGGCGGAGCACGCCGCCGCCCAGGAAAAAGAAATC
>CALVVZ010000058.1 GCA_944364075.1 uncultured Clostridia bacterium | reverse complement strand
CCCCGCAGGCACCAGCAGCGAACCGGTCACATCTTCCGCTTCGCTATTGAAGGCCACAATGACCCCCGTATCGTTCTCCCCCGTGGCAAAGCGCAGATGGGGATAGTCCGCCAGGTCCTCTTCCGTAACTCGCCAGCCGATAGCGTAACACGCCACCAGCAGGTCATTGACCGATGGTTCCGCAAAACATTCCTTCAGCAGGCGAAGGCACAGATCCGCCCCCTGGGAAAATCCGGCCAGGACAATGGGGCGTCCGCCGTTCATGTGCTCCAGATAATACATAAAAGCGTCCTTCACATCCGCATATGCCAAGGACAGGTACGGTTCCCGAGTTTCCTCCGGCATTTCATAAACATTGAGGCCGACCTGCCGGTAATAGGGCGCAAAAAAGCTGCCGTAAGGGTCATAAATACCTTTTTCCATATTGGTGGCGCCCATAAAGTCCCCTTTGACCGTTTCATCCGCAAGGGGCATATTGCAGGCATTCTCATGGCCGGCATAAACCGTGGGACAAATAAAAAACACGTCCGCAGCCTTGGTCGGGTCCGTATTGAAATATGCCCAGCTGTCTGCCTGCGCGTAATCAGGCGCCGTTTCCGCCCTGCCTATGCCCGGCAAAAGGATAAGCGTCAACGCCAGCAGGAGAGAAACGAGTCGCAATTTTCTTGGGGAGAAGCCTTCTGCCTTAAGTATTTTGTCTGTATGCCGCATAAATCTTTGCCTCCTGTGACGTTCTACCGCGCGGGAACTCCTTCTTCTTTTGCGCGGCATTCGCATGAATCGCCCGGTAGACGGCGCTTGTCCTCTACCTGGCTTTTATATTATACGCAGATGCCGCCAAAGGGCAAGGCCCGGCGCCGTGCTGTTCCCATAAAAAGCCGGCTGCTCCTCCAAGGCGCAGCCGGCACGATTCGCACGGTAGCTTTACTGTGGGTTCAGCCTGGCAATGGAGAAATTCAATACCGCCGCAAAAGCCAACCAGGCCAGGTAAGGCAACATCAATCCCCCGCCCCACTTGCTGCTTTGGAAAAAGCGCAAGCACGTCACCAGGGCCAAAGCAAACACCAGGAGCAGCCATACGAAGGACAGACCCCAAGCATGCTGCAAGAAGAACAGCAGCGGCCAAATAACGTTGGCAAGCAGTTGCGCACCATACAGCAACGCAATGGGCAAGGCGTTTTCCGGAAGTTGACGCAACGACAGCCATGCCGCGACCGCCATGGCAGGGTACAGAATGCCCCACGCTACGGGAAACGCCCACCCCGGCGGTGCAAATGAAGGCAGCGACAGCGTAGCGTAAACATCCCTGCTGTCCCGTGTCAAAAATCCAGAGATGCCTGCCAGGCCCAGGGTAATTGCCAGTAGCGCCACCAGGGATTTCCATGTATATTGCTTTTTTGCGGCGGTCGATTCCATATCCCCCATCCCTCCTCATGGAAAGTGTACGCCGCTTCCATAGGAATATACATAAAAAACCCGCCCGGGAGAAGGAGAGCGTCCCGGACGGAATGCTATCGGCGGTGTTCCCCCCAACCGCCGTTCATCGGATGCCTTGGGGGAATCTTGATGGTGCTATCATAATGGTCCTGGATGAACCTACCATGAAGTGGCGATGAAAGTTTCATGAATATCCTGTATTTCGCTTGCAAGACAAGGCCGCAATCGCTGCGCAGACACGAAAGGTTTGCCGCCTTTGTCTGTATTGAAGAAATCTCCCCGATTCGGTCAGAAGGTATACATTTTTTTACAGATCTTCGAAAAAATACTTGACAAACAGTGTGATCATACGCTACACTAATTGCGCTGCCAATAAGGCAAATATGAAAGAAAGGAGGCCGCATATATGCGCAAATTGACTGTTCATACCTGGGAATTCAACGCTTATCCTGCACGGGCGGAGTCTGTCTGCCTGCGTATTTTGCGGCCTTTTGCGCTCGGGACAAGGGGAAAATAACGCTGTCCTTTTACTGTCCTGTTTGATAACGCATCGGCTGCAAAAGCAGCCGATGCTTTTTATATGCCTGTGCCGGCCTCAATCCGGCCTGCGTATTCATCAATTCTTCCAAAAGGAGGTTCCTACTCTATGCAACCCAACCGGAAAAAACCGGCAGCATGCATGCTGGAGCTGATTCGCCAAAATATCTGGTGCTTCCTGGGCGCCATGGTTGGCACGGTCATGATGGTGCTCATCAGCTTTGCTACGCCGGTGCTGTTGGCAGAGACGGTGGACAGCGTGCTGGGTACTGTTCCCTCCACCCTGCCGGACTGGCTGCTCCAGCCCGTGCGTGCCCTGGGTGGACGAGAATTCCTGCGGGAAAATCTGTGGATCATGGGTGCGGTCCTTGTGGGGCTGAACCTGCTCAACGGTGTTTTCACCTTTTTCAAGGGCCGTCTGAGCGCGGTGGCTAGTGAAAACATTGCCCTGACGCTGCGCGAGCAGCTGTACGGCCATCTGCAACGCCTGCCCTTTGCGTATCATGTGCGGGCTACCACCGGCGACCTGATCCAGCGCTGCACCAGCGACGTGGAAACCATTCGTCGTTTTCTCTCGGTACAAATCATGGAAGTGGTAAACACACTGCTGCTGGTTACGCTGTCCCTGATGATCCTGCTGGGTAAAAACGTATCCATTACCTTGTACTCCATGGTGCTGATACCCGCGCTTTTTCTGTTTGCCATGTGGTTCTTTCGCAAAGTGCATAAAGGCTTCCGGGTTATGGATGAGGCCGAGGGAAAAATGAGCGCCGTGCTCCAGGAGAACCTCTCCGGCGTCCGCGTAGTACGCGCCTTTGGGCAGCAGCAGCGGGAAGTGGAGAAATTTGATGCCGCCAACAGCGATTTTCGTAAAAAGGCCAAGCACCTGAACGACCTTTTGGCCGTATACTGGGGCGGCGGCGACGCGCTGAGCATGCTGCAATCCATGATTACCCTGCTGATCTGCGTAGTATATGCCAGCCGCGGCGAAATCACCGTGGGCACGCTAATCATCTTCACCACCTATGTGGGCCAGCTGCTCTTCCCCATCCGCCAGCTGGGCCGCACGCTTTCCGACGCAGGCAAAAGCCTGATCTCCATGGAGCGTATTCAGGAAATTCTCTCCACCCCGGCCGAACCCGAAGAACCCGACGCGCTCAAGCCGGACCTGCACGGGGATATTGTGTTCGACCATGTAACCTTTGCCTATGACCAGGACGCGCCGGTGCTCAAGGACATGAGTTTCACCATTCCCGCCGGCAAAACCGTAGCGGTGCTTGGCGGTACGGGCAGCGGCAAAAGCACGTTAATGTACCTGTTGCAGCGGCTGTATGAACCCACAAGCGGCGTCATTTCTATCGGAGGCGTCCCGCTTACCAAGATCGACCGGGAGCATCTGCGCAGCCATGTGGGGCTGATCCTGCAGGAACCTTTCCTGTACAGCAAGACCATCCGGGATAACGTGGGAATCGCCCTACGCGATCCTATGCAGGACCGCATTGTGGACGCCGCCCGCGTAGCCTGCGCGGAAGGTTTTATCACCCAGAGCGATCAGGGCTGGGATACCCTGGTAGGCGAACGCGGCGTAACGCTTTCCGGCGGACAAAAGCAGCGGGTCGCCATTGCCCGGACGCTGCTCAAGGACAACCATATCCTGATTTTTGACGATTCCCTTTCCGCCGTGGATACGGAAACCGACGCGCAGATACGCGCAGCGCTGAAACAGCGGCAGCAAGGCATGACCACGCTGATTATCAGCCACCGGATCACCACACTCTCCCAGGCAGACTTCATCCTGGTGCTGGAGGATGGCCGGGTAGTGGATCAGGGCACCCATGCAGAACTCTGTGCCCGCCCCGGACTATATCAGCGGATCAATAACATTCAGAACGTGCTGGAGGAAGAGTTGAACCATACCGCCGTCCAGCCGGAAAGCGAGGTGAACAACTGATGCAGGCCTTTCAGGAAGAAGATTATACCAAACGATTTGATCTCACGCTATGGAAAAAGCTGCTGCGCATCGCCAAGCCTTTCCATAAGAACCTTTTTATCGTTGGATTTTTCATGGCGCTGTGCGCCGTGCTGGACGTAGTATTCCCGCTGTTGACTTCCTACGCCATTGACAACTTCATCGCCAAGCAGACCACCGCGGGCATTCCCGGCTTCATCGCCATTTATCTAGGCTTGCTGGCATTACAGGTGGTGAGTATCTTCGTCTTTCTGCGCCAAAGCGGTTATGTGGAAACGGGCACCTGCTACACCATCCGCCGGCTAGGATTTCAAAAACTCCAGGAACTCCCCTTTTCCTACTATGACCGCATGCCCGTAGGCTACCTCATGAGCCGTCTGACCAACGATACCCAGCGCCTGGCGGATACCATTGGCTGGTCGCTGCTGGATCTGTGCTGGGGCGCGGTATTTCTGGTCTGCTGCTCCGTGCAGATGTTCCTGCTGAACTGGAAGCTGGCGCTGGTGGTGATCCTGGTGCTGCCTCCCCTGGCGCTGATTTCCTGGAAGTTTCAGAAAAGTATTCTGGCCGCTTACCGTCAGGTGCGCAAAACCAACAGCCAAATCACTGCCGGTTTCAACGAAGGCATCAACGGCGCCAAAACCACCAAGACGCTGGTCCGCGAAGAAATGAATATTCAGGAGTTCAGCGAGGTAGCGCATACCATGCGTTCTTCCTCCATCCGGGCGGCTACGTTGTCGGCGCTTTTCCTACCCATTGTAGTATCCCTGGGCTCCCTGGCCACCGCCTACGCACTATGGAAAGGTGGTCAGGACGTGCTGATAGGCGCCATGACCTTGGGCACAGTAAACGTGTTCGTCAGCTATACCGTGCAGTTTTTCCAACCCGTGCGGGATATTGCGCGTATTTTTGCGGAATTGCAATCCTCTCAGGCGGCAGCGGAGCGGGTGCTCTCTTTGTTGGAGACGGAACCGGACATTGTGGACACGCCAGAAGTGGCCGCCGTCTTTGGCGACAACTTTCATCCCAAGCGTGAAAACTGGCCGGTTCTGCACGGCGATGTTACTTTCAAGGATGTATCCTTCCGTTACAAGGACGGGGAGCAGGTGCTATCTCATTTCAATCTGGAAGTCAAGGCCGGCCAGACCATTGCGCTGGTAGGTGAAACCGGCAGCGGCAAAAGCACCATTGTGAATCTTGTATGCCGCTTCTATGAACCCACGGAAGGCAGCGTATGCATTGACGGGGTGGATTACCGCCAGCGCAGCCAGCTGTGGCTGCAAAGCAATCTGGGCTACGTGCTGCAAAGTCCGCATCTGTTCAGCGGCACCGTAGCGGACAATATCCGCTACGGGCGTCCCGACGCCACAGAAGAACAGGTACGCCGGGCGGCGCAAATGGTCAATGCCGAGGGCTTTATCCTGAAAATGGAGCATGGCTATGACACCCAAGTGGGCGAAGGCGGCAACCGGCTTTCCACAGGGCAAAAGCAGCTGATTTCCTTCGCCCGGGCTATCCTGTGCGATCCCGCGCTTTTTGTGCTGGACGAAGCCACCTCCTCCGTGGATACGGAAACGGAGCAGATCATCCAGCACGCCATTCAAACGGTGTTGACCGGGCGCACCAGCTTCATTATCGCCCACCGGCTTTCCACCGTGCGTTCCGCAGACAGGATTCTGGTCATCCAGAACGGTAAAATCACCGAAGATGGCACGCATCATGAGCTGATTGCCAAACGCGGATACTACTATCAGCTCTACACTAACCAGTTCCAGGATGAGCGCGGCCTGGATATTCTGGCTGGAAACGCGTAATGATGCCTTTCCGTGCAACCTCTTCACCGGTATAATCCGCTGACCCAGGCACGCCGCCGGCTGCCTGGGGCTTTTTCTATGGCTGGCCTGCACAATTCATACCCAGTTCATCTGTGGCGTATAGAATCATGGATAGGATTGGAAGAAGGAGGATTCCCATGCGTAAATCACATAAGCGCTGGAAATGGTTATTAGTTTTCTTCTTGGTGGCAGCAGTAGTATGCCTCGCCATCTTCGGCTTTGCCCGCCGGCAAAGCAGCCGGTACACGGAGGAAATTGCGCGCACACAGGATATTGTCACCTACTACACCTTCTCCGGCAATTTGGAACCTGGAGACGCCCAGGTGATTTATGCCAAAGGACGGGGTACGGTGAAATCCCTGCTCAAGGAAGAGGGCGATACGGTGGAAAATGAGGAAGCCGTGCTTCAACCCAAGAGCGGCTCCAAGATCGAGTCCACCATGGACGGCACCATTTCGGATATCTACGTCCAGGCCGACGATACCTACAACGCTGGGGACGAGCTGTTCCGTGTGGCGGATTATGCGCACCCCGTGTTGAAGATCAAGGTGGATGAGTATGATATTTCCGCGCTGCGCAAGGGCATGGAAGTTTCCGTCACGGTGCATGCCACGGGCGTAGAGCTGCGGGGGGAAATCACCCGTATCGCCCAAGAGGCCACCGTGGAGAACGACGTGGCCTATTATGTCGTTGAAATCTCCATTCCGCAGAATGGCAGTCTGGTCATGGGACTCACTTGCGAAGTGTCCGTGCTGCGCGAGAGCGCGCTGAACGCCACGACCGTTTCCATGGACGCCATTCAATATGATGAGAACAACAAGCCTTATGTGTATTGCTATGGCCGCGGAGACGAAATCGTACAGCAGTCTGTGCTGCTGGGCATCAATAACGGAACCATCGTGGAAATTCGGGACGGTGTGCGAAGCGGCGAAACCATCCTGATCCCCAGAATCATCACCTATCCCATGATGGACATGGGCACGGAGCTGAGGTAAGGGACATGGACGAGAAAACGCTGGGCGAAAAAATACTCATCATGGATGACATTACCAAAGTATACGACATGGGCGGAGAAAAGCAGACCGTGCTCAAAGGCATCCACCTGGAGGTATCCAAGGGAGAGTTTGTAGCGGTATTGGGGCCTTCCGGTTCAGGCAAATCCACGCTGATGAACATCATCGGCTGTCTGGATACTCCCACATCGGGAAGCTATGTGCTTCATGGCCGGGATGTAGGTGGTCTGGATGAGGACGCGCTGGCCGGCGTGCGCAGCAAGGAAATCGGTTTTATTTTTCAGTCCTTTCAGTTGCTGCCTCGCCTGGATGCTCTGAGCAACGTGGAGCTTCCGCTGATTTACAGCGGCGTACCCGCTCATGAGCGTTCCGCCCTGGCCGAGAAAATGCTGGTGCGCGTGGGACTCAAGGAAAAGCTGCATCATTATCCCAATCAGCTTTCCGGCGGTCAGCAGCAGCGGGTTGCCATTGCCCGGGCGCTATGCAACAATCCTGCCATTCTCCTGGCAGACGAGCCCACCGGCGCGCTAGACCAGCAAACCGGCAAGCAAGTCATGTCGCTGTTTCACGACCTGAACGAGGAAGGCCATACCATCCTGATGATTACCCACGATCAGGGAATCGCCAGGCACGCCAGACGTATTGTGCGGCTGCTGGATGGCATTCTCAGTGAGGGAGGGGTCGAGGATGCTTAAAGAAAGCCTGCGCATGTCCTGGCAAAATATCCGCGCTAACAAAATGCGTTCATTCCTGACGATTTTGGGAATCGTAATCGGTGTTACTGCCATCATTGCACTGATCACCACGGTGGAAGGCGCGACCCAGGAGATGACCCGTCAGTTCTCCGAGCTGGGCGCCGGGAAGGTATCCGTCTCCGTAAGCGGTACGGCACTCAAGAGAGGGCTTACCGAAGCAGACCTGGAAAGGCTGAGCGAGCTTGACAACGTGGAAAGCCTGGACCCAACCGTTTCCTTTACCCGTCATGTATCCAACGGTCAACGCCTGACAGAAAATGTAACCATCGAAGGACGCAACGCGGTCTATTTTCAGCGTAGCGACGGCTTGCTGAGCGCAGGACGTGGGTTGACGCCCATGGACATGGACCGAAACAGCCATGTATGCGTCATTGACGCAACCTTGCGTTCGGCGCTCTATCCTGGAGAGGATCCCATTGGTCAGACATTGATTGTAGGCGGGCAGCGTTTTACCATCGTCGGCCTGCTCAGCGACGGCTCCGAGGATGTGATGAGCGTTATGTTCTCCTCGGGCGATGAAGGCAAAGTCATTCTTCCCTTTCTGACCGCGCAAAGGATGGTTCACTCCAATAGCGTCACCTCCTTGGGCATCTATATTCACGATACCACCCGCACCGACGAGACCATCGACGACATCGAAGGCGTACTGAACGCCGCTTTCAATTACAAGGACGACGCCTATCGTGTCATCAATCTGGAGTCCCTGCTGGACGCCATGGACACCATGCTGGGGATGATGACCACCATGCTGGCCGGCATTGCCTCCATTGCCCTGCTGGTAGGCGGAATCGGCATCATGAACATGATGCTGGTATCCGTATCCGAACGCACCATGGAAATTGGCCTGCGTAAGGCCCTGGGCGCGCGTCCCAAGGCCATTCAGGTGCAGTTCCTGCTGGAAGCGGTGATGCTCAGCCTGCTGGGCGGCGTGATCGGCATTCTGTTGGGAAATATGCTCTCCCTGGTCTTCGCCCTTTGGCTTGAGATCGACTTCACCCTGTCCGCCGGAGCCATCCTGCTGGCGTTCCTGTTCTCCGCCACGGTGGGCGTCATCTTCGGCTGGGCCCCGGCGCGCAAAGCTTCCCAGCTCAATCCCATTGATGCCCTTCGCAGCATGTGATACAATGAAGATAAGGGGACGCGGAGGAGCTTCTGGCAAAGGCTGTAGCTTCTCCCTTTCCAGAGAGGATGACTGCCTTGTTTACGATTCTTGTGGTGGAGGATGACCTGCATCTGCGCAAACTCATGACCGCATACCTGCACATGAACGGATACCGGGTACTTCAGGCTTCCAATGGACAGGAAGCGCTGGAAGCCATGGAGCGCACCCAACCCGATCTTGTCATTGCGGATATCATGATGCCCGTTATGGACGGTTACACCCTTACCGAACAGATTCGCCAGAGCTACCCGTTGCTTCCCGTACTTATGGTCACTGCCCGGGAATCGCTGGAAGACAAACGCCGGGGGTTTACCCTGGGCGTAGATGACTACATGGTCAAGCCCGTGGATCTGGACGAACTGCTCATGCGCGTGGGCGCTTTGCTTCGCCGCGCACAAGCGGTTACCAGCCACCGGCTGCAGGTTGGTGAAACCGTTCTCAATTATGACACGCTCACCGTATCAAGGGGAGATACGGAGCTACAGTTGCCCAAAAAGGAGTTCTATCTGCTCTATAAGCTCCTGAGCTATCCCAAGCAGATCTTTACCCGACGTCAGCTTATGGATGAAATATGGGGTATGGACGCAGAAAGTGATGAGCGCACGGTAGACGTGCATATCCGCCGCTTGCGCGAAAAATGCGAAATTTTCCCCGATTTCACCCTGGTGACCGTCCGCGGCCTGGGTTATAAGGCCGAAAAAAGCGCATGAAAAGTCAGGCAGACGTTGTTTTTACCTTCCGGCGCAAAGTGGCGCGTTCGTTCTTCTTTTGTGTGATCATAGCGGCCCTACTCTCTTTTGCGGCCTCCTACGTGGTCAGCAATTACAACGTGCTGGACGAGCTGGCGGCCAGCGAACGCTATGCTGCGGTCTATTTGCTGGGACTTGAGCAAAAAACGGATCTTTCCATGGAGGAGATCGCGGCGCTGGCAGCAAACAGCTCCCTGAATATCCGCCTGGTATCGGAAAGCGACGTTCACCTTACCGAGCAGGAGCTGGACGCCCTGGACAGCCACCTCATGGTAACGCAGGAAGGCAATCTCACCGTTTTGCCGGTTACCTATGTGCGCCTAGGCAACAGCCTCGCCCGTATCTCACCCAAGGCAAATTATAATTTGCTGCACATGTCCGTGCTGCGTTTCTTCTTCTCAACGCTGTTCTTCCTTATGGCGCTGATGCTGCTGGGCATGTCCTTTGCAGGCAGGGTCGCCAGCCCCATTGCGCGCCTGCGCAAGGCTACGCAACGGGTGGCACAGGGAGACTTTACGGTGCGGCTGCCCGCTCCAGGCAAGGACGAGCTTAGCTGCCTGATAAAAAATTTCAACGACATGGTCGAGGCGCTGGCCCGCAACGAATACCTGCAAAAAGATTTTATTTCCAATGTGAGCCATGAGCTGAAGACGCCCATCGCTTCCATACAGGGATTCGCCCGGCTGCTCCAGTCCGAAGGACTGGACGAGGAAACTAAGCGGGAATATGTGGAGATCATCGCCGAGGAATCCCAGCGGTTGAGCCATCTTTCCCAGAACCTGCTGCGTCTGAGCAGCCTGGACCGTCTCCCTGTCACCGAAGCGTCTTCTTACGCCCTGGATGAGCAGCTGCGCCGCATGGTGGTACAGCTGGAGCCAACCTGGGAGGATAAAGCCATAAACTGGGAGCTGGAGCTCTCCCCCGTTACGATTACCGCGCACGAGGAATTGCTGGCGGAGGTATGGATCAATCTATTGGCAAACGCCATCAAGTTTTCCCCCAGGGAGGGTGTCATACAGGTGAGCTGTTACATGACCGACCAGGCGTACGTGGAGATTATCGATCACGGGTACGGCATGGACGAGAAAACCCTGGAGCGAATCTTCGAACGATTCTATCAAGGAGATACCTCCCATTCCCGCGAAGGGTCCGGCCTTGGCCTTTGCATCGTCAAAAAGATCGTCGTGCAGTCCGGTGGAGAAATCCACGTTCGCTCCACGCCGGGAAAAGGGTCCACTTTCCGCGTTTCCCTGCCGCTTTCCCCCGCGCCCACCACGCTTGTTCCTCAGGAGGTGACGTAAGCCATGGCTACTTTTGAAGAATCGACGGTCCAGCAGATCACGGATCAGTTTCAGAAAATGGTGGATGATTTTTTTGCGGTACAATGCCGTTATGAAGCCGCCATCCGTCAGATCAAAACCAAGCTTGAAAATCTGGACGCTGAGTTTCAGATGCGTCACCGCCGTAATCCCATTCATCATATGCAAACCCGGCTGAAATCCCTGCAGAGCATCATGGAAAAGCTACAACGAAAGCAGTTACCCATGAACATGGACACCGCCGTCAGCACCCTGACAGATATTGCCGGCGTGCGGGTGATCTGCTCCTATTTGGATGATATTTATACCGTAGCGCACCTGCTGCTTCAGCAGGATGATGTCCGTCTGATCCGCACCCGGGATTATATCCGTCAGCCCAAGGAGAACGGCTACCGCAGCTTGCATCTAATCGTTCAAGTGCCGGTATATCTTTCCGCAGGAAAGCTGTTGGTACCGGTAGAGGTGCAGATCCGCACCATTGCCATGGATTTCTGGGCTACGCTGGAGCATCAGTTGCGTTACAAAGCTATTCCCTCCATTCCTGCCAGTATTTCCGCCGAGCTAGTACAAACGGCCACGGACATAGCACTGCTTGACCAGCGGATGCAGCGCATTCACGATCAGGTGGACAGTCTGAAGCGTGAATGCACAATGACTGAACCTAACCCCGGAAACGGCGTGCAGGTTGCCATGCTTTCCGAAAATGGCGAAGTTTCGGAAAACAAGCCTTAAGCCCCCGGTATGGAACCATGGACAACCATTCAGCTGCAAAAACAGTTAATCCTCCCCAAACGGGGGCTGTTGCAAAATAGCCAACCCTAAAATAATGCAAAAAACCGACCGCAAAAGAAGTGTTTTGTCTTCTTTTGCGGCCGGTTTTGGTTGTTGTTTACCGCTTTTTGTGCAGGTTGCTAATGTGTTTTCATTTTGCAGCAGCCCCCGCCTCAGACTGTTAAAAAAGGCATGTCTTTTCATATAGATGCAAAAAAAATGAACCTTCAGGCTTCCAAACATGCAAAAACTCCATAGCGTATGGGTCGAAGGTTTCCAAAGGGCGATCGGAAAGCCCTTTGGTCGCGCCCGCAGGCACGAAACCTTTTGTGCCTGCAAGAATGCATACAAAACTTACAAAAATGATGAGGCAAATTACTTTGTCAGCAGTCTGACGGACGCTTCCCATCGCTGGGAAGCGTCCGCCTTTGTTTTTTGTTCTTTATAAATCGCTGTCATCGTCCTTGCGGAAGTCGACATCGTTTTGCCTGGAAGTCCGGCGCACGGACTGACCGTTGGCCGCGCTCCGCCGCTGTGATCCATAGGCAGACGCCCCTGCAGGCTTTTGCTGTACCGTGGCAGACGTTGCATCCGTGGCAGCCGCTGCATCAGAAACATTATCGTTGGTAGCCGCACCGTTGGTTCCGGCGTCCGTCTTTGCATTGGTAGCCGTTGGTTGGCCATAGATTCCGGTTCCCGATGCGCCTGCACTGGAAGCACCTGGTGCAGGCGGCTTGGGTGCTCCGGCATACATTCCAGGAGCCGTCCCTGCTGCCGTGCGGGTACCGTAGCTGCTTGCGCCCGTTCTGGGAGCGGAAGCAGCACTTGCGGTACCGGACCCACCGTTCAAGGCGCTGTCGTTCGTCCCGCTCATTTCGCTTGATGTTGTATTTGTCCCAGAAGCGGATTCTGCGCCTGCGCGGGTGCCATAGCTGCTGGCTCCATTGGCTCCTGTAGCTGTTCCGCCTGCGCGGGTACCATAGCTGCTTGCCCCACTGGTTCCGGGCGCGGTTCCGCTGCCTGTACGCGCGCCATAGCTGCTGGCGGTATTGGCGCCCGTGGCAATTCCGCTACCTGAGCGGGTGCCATAGCTGCCTGCCGTACCGGTTCCGGGCGCGGTTCCGGCGGACGTCGTCGTGGTCTTGGGGTCGCCTGTCCCAGTAGCCGGGCGTTGGAAGTTGGCATATGGGTTTGTCGTGCCGCTTCCTGTTTTACTGTTTTCTCCGGCATAGGGCCGTCGAGCCTGATTGGCCCCGTAAACTCCAGCGGCTGTTGTTCCGGCTGCCGTACCCGCAGTTGTGCGTTGCGACGGCGCGGCTGTTCCACTGGCGGTGTATGTTCCGGTACGGGGCTGAGTTGCTGCGCCAGTACGCGCATAGGGACGGTTGGCGCCATCGGCAGCTGTTCCAGTCCGCTGCGCGGCGGCCCGCCGCTGCGCGGCACGCTGCGCTGCCTTCCGTTGGTTCTGCTTATGCAGCATGTAGGCATATCCACCGCCGCCACCGCCCAGGAGCACCACCGCCGCGGCAATAACCCAGCCCACCGCAGAACCGCCTTCGCCGCTCTCGGTATTCATGGTGGGATATTCTACAGGCAATGTCTCCAAGGGTTCCAGCGTGGTCGCCTCCGCACTGGGAGACGCGGACGCGGAAGGCGATTCCGTTACCAGCGGCGCAGGCGTAGCAAAAGGATCGAACGGCTCATAGCTCACATTGATGCCGCTGTTCGGATTCGTCCATTCCTGCACCGTCTGATCCTCTGCGCTGGGCAGGTTAGAAGTGCCGCCGGAGGTTCCGCTGGAAGATCCGCTGCTGGAAGTGGAGTTATTGGCGATTCCTTGCTTGTACTCATCGCTGAGCAGGAATTGCTCCAGCTCCTTGATGGTCAGTTGCTTGAAGTAATCACCCTGAATGTAGCCAACCGTACCGCCATAATTCACCTTGTACCAGGTAGCACCATTCGCTTCGGTAGTACCCAGTACCAGGCAGAATGCATACTGCCGCAGGGTTGCCAACCGTGTGGATGACGTGCTGGCCGACTGGCGGAAATTCACCGTAGAAGAAGAGACGTAACCATAACTGGAAAGTCCATTCTCATCATAAGGCTGCGGTGTAGTCACCAGCGTAGGCGAAGGCGTATTGAGGCTAGCAAGATATTGTTCCTCTTCCCAGGGTTCCAGCATCCGCATCAGGTCTGCACGGATGTAGCCCCACTCGCTGCCGTATTGCACCACATGCCAAATTTCGTAGGTGCCGTTATTTTGGATGTACTGCTGTCCGGTTACATAGGCAACCTCGCCAGCAGAAAGCACATGGCTGATACCGCTGAGTTCGCTGGGTAGGCTGCGCATGTAGACGTTGTCGCCCCGCGCAACCGCGTAACCCTGCTGCTGCGGCGGTTCTGCCGTGGGTGAAGGCGTAGGCGTGGCGTTCGCCTGGATAATTGCCTGCGCTTCTGCGTCGCTGATGCGGTTCAGGGCGCTGTCAGGCACCATGCCGCTGAGCGCGTTGCTGTCGGTGGTGGTGCAGTAGCTCCACAGCGTGCCGTCGCCATCGGTGGTCTGCAGCTGTACCTTTACCAGGGTGCCTTGGTTCAGCATGGTCAAAATCGACGTATCCTGGTAATCCATGCCGTTACGGAGCGCCACATTCTGGTTTGTCAGCGCATAGCCCGTATACGGTGCAGGCGTCGGCGAAGGCGTAGCGGTCTGTGTAGGCGTAGCCGTGGCGGTCTCCGTGGGCGCACCCGTCGGCGTGGGCGAGGGCGTAGGAGACGCTGTGGGCGTAGGCGATGCTGTGGGCGTAGGAGACGGTGTAGGCGAGGGCGTAGGCGTCTCCGTGGGAACCGGGGTAATGTTATTCACCATGGTGTAGTAGTCGCTTTCCGCCTGAGAAAGCACCACCAGGTATTTGGACATGATGTAGCCTTCCTGTCCATTATACAGCACCTTGATCCATTTCTCGCCGGCGTTGTTTGTTTCTTCGCGAATGAGCCACACATAGGTATTCTGGTTCAGCGCCCCCAGTCTGCGGCCGCCGGTAGACGGTTGATCGCGCCAGTTAATCGAGCCCTTTTCCGCGGTGGTATAACCCCAGCGCTGAATCAACTCGCCCGTGGGGATGGGGGTTTCCACCGCATCCTTTTGATACACAAAGGTAATTTCCGTTATATCCGCCACGCCTTCGGCGTTCACGGTCACGGAAACGGCATCCGCCTTGAGGACGGAGTACCCGCTGGGAACCTTGCTGGCGTCCGGTGCAATGGCATACACGTTATTGGCATCCAGCCGGCGCTTTTCAGCAGGAATAAGGTCCACGCCTTTGGTATCCACGTAGCGGATCGTTACTTCCGCCTGCGGCGCAGCAGTAGGCTCCTGCGCTTTCACATAGTAGAAAGTTACAGGGTTGGGGCTGGCATTGCCCTGATGGTCCACCACCACATCCTGGGTGGCGGAACCGTCCAGAGTATAACCAGCCTCCAGGTTTTCAGGGGCAGCGGAGACAGGCGAAGTGCCTTCGTTCAGCGTAACCGTCTGCGCCGTTGCAACTTCACGATCGCCATCTCGCGCCAGATACAAAATGGTCACCGACGCCGAGCTGGGACTGGGATTTTCCGTGGGGTCGCTTTCAATTTTGTTATATACGAAGGTAATCGCTGCCGGATCGGCTACGCCGTCTTCCCCTACTTCCACCGTGACGTTGGGTTCATTAGCAATGGAATAGCCTTCCAGCAGATCCACAGGCGCAGCCGTTACGGTATGGCGCCCTACCGGCAGCCGCGTGGAGCCTGCAGTTGCTACCGGGTTTCCGTCCTTATCCACATAAGAGATGGAAATTTCAGCATAGACTTCTTCGGGCGATTCCTGCTTCTTATAAGTAAAGGTTACCGTATCCGGCGTCGCTACGCCGTTTTCCACGTATACGGGCGCCTCGCCCGCACCGCTCAGCTCCAGACCGTTTGCCAACTCGCTGGCGGGCTGGAGCACGTGGTCCCCGCTATACAGTTCTTCCGTCTTGCTGTCAATGGGGGTGCCATCCTCATACTGGTACAGCACCGTTACCGTGGCCGCCACATCGGGCTTTTTATAGGTGAATACAACAGGATTTGGCGTCGCCACGCCGCTTTCCACGTGTACGGATACCTCGCCCGCACCGCTCAGCTCCAGGCCGTTCACCAGCTCGCTGGTGGGCTGGAGAACGTGGTCCCCGCTGTACAGTGTTTCCGTCTTGCTGTCAATGGGGGTGCCATCCTCATACTGGTACAGCACCGTTACCGTGGCCGCCACATCGGGCTTTT
>CALVVZ010000057.1 GCA_944364075.1 uncultured Clostridia bacterium | reverse complement strand
CAACTTCGGACGACCTCTGGTTGGCCGAAGTTGCTTTCTCAAAAAAGTGGCGGCGCCACTTTTTTGACACGCTGCGGCGGCTCCCCTGGCCTATGGGGGTGCCGCCGTTGTCTATTTTGGGGCATTACCGTTGTATTTCCATTACGCAATACCAGTTATCCTGGCAGGCCGCCTGCATGGCGAGCTGAACCTCGGCCGCCTGGGTTGTGGGGTCTACAATGCCCACCTCCACCATGCGCGCATCCTCCGGCAGCGTCACGGATGCATGCAGGGTGGTTCCGGGCAGCAAATCCATCAACGCGAAATCCAGTTTTTCCGTGCTGACACTGCCGTCTGCATGGGTCAGGCGGACGCAGGCATCCCAGTCAAAGTAAAAGGGCGCGACACCATCGTTGGTCCAGCTGGTTTCCAGGGACATGCGCTGATCCCGGTCAACGCTGAGCTTGGCTTCGGTAACCCGCAAGCGGTAACCGATGCGGCGCATCAACTGGTCCAACGCGCTCTGATACGGTCCATCGCGCTCCACGCGCTTGAAGCTGCCCGGTCCCATCCAGGATGTATGGGAACGCTTAAACAGGTCAATGGTCGTGGGCAGCAGTTCCTCGCTGAGCATTTCCTCCTTGGTCATGGAGGTGGCGAGTTCTCCCCCGATGGGGGCTATTTTCCAGCCGTCCGGCATCGCGGATAGCGCAGCCTCCTCCCCGGTGGCGTCATAGGCTCCGCCCTGGGCAATCCAGTCCAGCCAGGTCTGGGTGGAAGATTCCTTCCCTGCCGTATCGTTGTACAGCCCCAGCCCATGTTCCGCCGCAAAGCGGAATGGCCGGCGCATCATCAAAAACTGCTTTCCACCCGCAAAGGCATCCAGGTAATGCTGCGCATACCGGTCCCGAACCTCCTCCAGGGGCATGGTTCCGGCATCCTCGTGCACGTGCCACTCTCCCCAGTGTCCCAAAGACCCCAGCTGTATATACGCCACAAAGGGGTCATCCCGGTAGCGTTCGCCCAGGGCCTGTATCACCCGCTCGTGCGCCGCAAGCAGGGTTTCGTCCGTATAGTCAGGGCAGTATCCCTTCCCATACTCCACATCGTAAGCCTTGCCCGCGGTTTTCTCCATCAGCCATGCCGGAATATCCGCATGGGGAAGATCGCCGGGAATGTCCATCACAAAGCGAAGGATCAGATGCTTCCCCTGGCTACGCCACAGTTCGAAATTCATCCGCTCCTCAAAGGCCGCAAAGTCGTATTCCCCTTCCTGAGGCTCCAGCTCAGCCCAGGTCACATTGGCATACACCAGGGTAAACGGCTGCTCGTACGTCGTGTCGCTGTCCGCCCACACCGCATTGCCGATATACGGGTTCACCAGCTCTCCGGTGTCCTCCGCAAAACTGGTTACCACGGACATGACGCCCCGTCGCGCCTGCAAGTCCATCGCATGCTGTTGATATATCAGCAAAGCTGCCAGCGCCAGGCAAAGCAGCGTCAAAAGGAGCGTCCAGATTTTCCTGCGCATCCTTGTCGCTCCTTCATTTAGTCCACATAATCTCCGCTGTACTGTACCAGCGTCACGTCCTTGATTCCTTCCACCTGGCGCAGCTCATCCACAAACTGCATGCTGTTGCGTTTCATGCGGATTTCCACCGCCATCTCAATATCATGCTTGCGCATGGTCTTGGACTTGATTTTATAGGGGTTCGGGCCAATGGCCCGGCGCACATCCCGCTCGTTGTCTTCCCCGTCGTAATGCACCAGCAGAATATACATGGTATCCTGAGGGCCGCGCAGCCGGGTCAGTACCAGCAAAAGCACCATCATGACCACAAACAGGAACAGCGCCACCAGGAACATCCCTGCCCCCGTTGCAATGCCGGACGCAACGGCCCAGAACAGGTAGAGCAGGTCCATGGGGTCCTTGACCGCTGTGCGGTAGCGCACAATGGACAGCGCACCCACCATGCCCAGCGAAAGTACCGTATTGGACTGAATGGTTACAATGATCGCGCAGGTAATCACCGTCATTCCCAGCAGCGAAAGCGCAAAGCCTCGGCTGTACACAACGCCCGCGTAAGTCTTGCGGTACAGGATATACAGCAGCAGGCCAATGACAACAGACAGCAGAATATACCCGCCCGCGCGCAGCATCTGGTCCAGCGTCATGGTACTGGCCAGGCCGCTGGCCTCAAGAAAAGAGTTCTTGAATACATCCTGAAAGGTCAACGTGCTCCCCATAGAATTCCCTCCGATCTGTCGTAAGGCTGCTGCCGCACCGCGGCATCGCAGCAGAGTACATATTTTGAAGCCGCCGTCAGTTCGCTGGAAGCGGGCGGAAGAATCTTCCGAACCATTTTGGGCAAGAACTGCGTGAACTTGACCTCCATAATCATGCTGTCTCCCGGCATGACCTCCACCGTGGGAAGCTCCGGGTCAAAGAAGCCTTCAAAGCAGCCCATGCCGGCGCGGATATGCTTGTCAAAGGTAATGCGCACATCGCCGGCCTCCAGGATAAACGGTTCCCGGTCGTAGTCCACAATCACCCGCGGCCGCATGATCCGCGACGTACACTCATAGTAGAATTCGTGCAGCAGCGGATGCGGGGTTTGCATCAGAAAGCCGTATTCGCCTTCCAGGAGCCATTCCGTTTCCTGGCGTGTAAGCGGCGCGGACTGTTTCCAGATGTACGCGCTATACTTGCTCTTGCGTTCCAGCCGGATCAGATCATCCTGGCAGTTATAGATGCGGATGCGGTATTTATGCCGGGTCAATACGCCGATTTCCTTTTCCTCGTATGCGGTATTCCAGTAGTCGTCGAAGTACAGGCTGCGAATCATGTACTCGCCGTTTTCTCCCGCGTGCGGGTCCCGATGCACCACTGCGGGCAAGCGACAACGAAGAAGCGCCCACTCCGGCAAATTGATCCGGTACTTCAGCTCATGGCGGTAGGTGGGCTTGGCCCTCATGCAGGGTTCACCGTCCCCTCCTCATCCACCACAAAGCGCAGCATGCCTTCATGGCTACCGGAATCCGTGGTCACCTGGTCAAAGGCGATCTGGGTATATCCGCTTTCATTGGTGGCCGTTACCCGCCAGAAGTACACACCGGACTCCGGCAAAGGCAGCTGCACTTGATTTTCCAGCTGTCCCAGGCTCTCAAAAACCAGCGTGTTCTCGCTAAAGCTCCAATCGGTGGCAACCTGCACGTCATAGCGGATAAACTCGCCGTCAAAATCGTAGGAACTCTCCCAGTTGAGTATGAGTTGTTCTTCTTCTACCTTGGGAGTGCCCAAATAAAACGGCATGGGATACTCGAAGGAGTCAATCACCTCCTGATACGCGGTTTCCGTATCGAAAGGCATATGCTCATAGATCAGCTCCAGCTGTTCCGTGGTTACCTTGAGCCCGTCCAGGTCCGGCGAGCGCGCGAGAAAGGGATCGGTGGTCTGGCGGCACAGGGCAATCAGCTCCGCTATCCGCTCGGGCGTGATGATGGTATGCAGCAGCTCCACCTTCTCCAGCAGCGCCTCCCGGTATTCCGGTACGCGGAGCATGCGGTTGAAAAGCACTACGCCCCAGTAGTTGGACACGCCGTTGGTCCAGGCCGGTTCCGTCCATGTGTTGTCCAGCAGCGTATCCTCATAATCACTCAGCGCTCCGTCGCCGTCCCAGCACAGGTAATACCAGGTGTCGCTGTTCACCGGGCTGTACAGGTAGTAATTCTGGGCGTTGCTGTCCGGGTTGGCCATGAGCAGGTTGAATGCCATATAACTGGTGAGATTCTCCAGATTAAAGTAACGCTCAATCACCGTCTCAATGGGAATGGTATAGTCATTCACCGCGTCCAGCATGGCAATCAGTTTCGAATGGTCGTCTCCACTTTTGGGCTCCAGCACTTCGCTGAAGGCATCGGCATCATACAGCGGGTCGGTAGCCAGGCGAATCTGATCCTCGTAACGGTAAAGCTCGCACATGTTCGCCTTGTACAGATTACCGTTCTGATTCAATCCATGGTTCTTCAGGAATCTGCCATTGGGCTGCTCTACCTGGGTAAAAAGGCCGTAATCCACAAAAGCGTCCGGCGCGTCCGGGTCCGTCAGGTCCTTGACGTAAACGTGCGCAAACTGCGTGCGCAGGCTGACCATCCCGGGCACATCCTGCAACAGGGTAAAGTAAATCATGTTGCGAATACGGGAATTGTCTCCGGGGTGCTTGTTCAGGGCAATGGCGCGCTGCTCCCGCCACATGCCCGCAGAATCGAAAAGGGTAATGCGGTAGGATTTCTGGTCATAGCCCGTACTGGTGCGCCCGCGAACGTTGATGGTCGCATTGCTGGCAACGGCGCTGTACCCCACTTGATTGGGCAGAGGGCCGACGGCGTCTCCTACCTGGAAAATGCACTCGCTGTATATCTTTTCGACCCCGGTCATACCCTGCAGGTTCTTGTACGAGTTCATCTCCGCAAAGGTATGGTTCGTGCCATCCGCTTCGGTGCCGCCCACCACTGTGATGTAGAAGTATACAGGATCGTAAGGATCGTATTCCTGGTAAAGGGATGCGCGGTCCGTCAGCGTTCTGCCGTCCAGCTCCGTGGTAGCCACCTTGGCCACCGCTTCCCGCGCCTCCTGGACCGGTTCCTGCGTTGCTTCCTGCGCCGTCTGAGTCTCCTGCGTGGCGCATCCGGCCATCAGCAAGCCTGCCACAAGCACACACAGTATGATTTTCCTTCTTTTCACGTGCTGCCTCCTGTAAGCATGTTCTCGTATGGTATTCTGCAAGGAATGCCGGGATCTTCCTGTTCTCATCCGCTGCCCAGCCGTTCTTCCGCGCGTCGGTTCAGGCGCTGGGCAAGGCGCAGCCACCATCCCGTTTGCGTGGTATTGAAAATGGGTTGCGCGCAGAACACATGGAAATCGATCTGGTTTACATAGATGTTCAGTCGTATCCGCGCCACCAAAAACATCAGCATGCCGCCCAGCGGCAGGCCGATCCCGTAGAACAGCGGCGAACCGTTCATGCTCCACAAGCTCCCCGCCAGATTCCCCGCAAACAGCGTGACCGCCGCAGCCAAGGCGCCCATGCGGTCGTTGAAATACAGCAGCAACAGCATGAGACTATTGCCCAGGGTGAAAGCACTGTATCCGATGCTCAGCACCAGGAAGATGTGGATCATATCGGACGTAAAGCCGATGGTTGCCAGGAAGTAACGCATAAACAACATATAAACCACCAGGAAAAACAGCTGAATCTGTACCAACTTATTCACTTCCTGCTGGAGCACGGTCTGCATGCCTTCCCGGGCCATGGCAATTTTTCCAATGGAACCACCGCCCGTAATTTCTTCAAAGTATTGCCGGTACCGGCTGTAAAAATTGACCTCCACGGATACGATGAAGTTTACGTTGGTGGGGACGGTCACCAGGAATGCATAGAATGCCGCGGCGTCAAACATGCTCGCCTGCCGGAACGCCCCCGTAACCGACTCGCCCAGAGGACTGTGCCACATCACCACAATATGTACAAAAGCGCCCGCCAGCCCGAAAAAGCCCGTCAGCAGCAGATCCGGCACCGTGGAAAGCCATCCCACATAGGCAAACGCGCTTCCGCGTCCCTTGGGGAAGTATTTCAGCAGCACGCGCATAAAACCTACCAGCATCACGCCATACCCTATAATCAGCGCGATTTGCAGAGAAATGAACACATCGCCGCCCAACCACAGCAGCAGCACGCCCAGACCGATGACCAGGGCGACGCCCAAAGCAAATACCTTTACAATGGCCCGGTAATCCTTTGCCGCGGTAATATAGGTCATCTGCAACCAGGTGGGAATCAGCTCCATGAAAAGCGTCCAGTTCAGCAGCTTCTGCACGGCGTTCAGCTCATTGCTGGTGTGCAGCAGCAGCGCATAGAGGATGCCCCCGGGGATCATCAGCGTAATGGACGCGCCAATGAGGGAAGGCATGACCGCCTCAGGTTGCTCCTGGTACATCATATCCGCCACGTAGCGGGACAAATACGTTTGAAAAAAGGAAGTAAGCATCATGCTGAGGAACAGCGCATACACCATGGTGATATGAAACAGCTCCTGCTGGTGCTTCCCCGCGCCGAAAACCACCGCGATGTGCTGCAAGGTCAGCAGCAGCACGATAGCCAGCGCCATGGTTCCGGAGCAAATCACGCCTGCGTAGGAATAAGCCCGCAGCTTCTTGATAACGCCGCTGCCCACAAACAGCTTTTTCAGCTCAAATCCGATGCCCGCCACGCGCTTCCCCCCTCACCGTTTCAAACAGTTCTTCATAGCGGTTGAGCATATCTGCGTGCCGGTACAGCGCGCTGACGCGCTTGCGGCCGCTCTCCCCCATGCGCTTGCGTTTATCCGGGCGCTCGCAAAGGGCAAGAATTGCTTCCGCCAGCGCCGTCTGGTGCATCACCGGCACGCAGTAACCGGCCCGGCCATAGTCGTCATCTACGCCTTCAATCAACTCCCGGCAGCATCCCACGTCCGTGGTGACCGCCGGGCGTCCCGCCGCCATGGCCTCCAGCACTGCCAGGGGCTGCCCTTCGGAGATGCTGGTCAGGAGCACGAAGTCCAGCTTTTTCATATACTCCGCTACCCGCACCAGCCCCACGAAAAATGCGTTGTCCAGCCCGAGATCCTGCTGGATGCGCACGCACTCCGCATAATACTCGGGATCTTCGTTGGTAGGTCCCATGATGTGCAGGCGTACATTTTTTTGTTCTGCCACAACGCTGGAAAATGTGTACAGCATGGTTTTGATGTCCTTGATGGGCACCACGCGCACCACCGCGCCGATGTCCACCCATCCGTCCTCCTCCTTGGCAGGAATACCGGACAGCGTATCATAGTCCACGCCATTGGGAATGACCAGGCACTTGGCGGGATCGCAGCCAATTTCCTGCTGGATCAGGCTGGCCCGATGAAACAGCGCCGTTACGCGGGCCGCCGCATGATAGGCACAGCGGGTAAACATATAGAACATATCAATCCACAAATCCTTGAACTGCGTGGGAACCCAGTTGGTACGCAGGATCTCTTCCTCCCGCTCGCGAGTATAAATCCCATGCTCCGTAAGCACAAAAGGCGCGCCCGTACGCTCGTGGGCCATGGCTCCCAGCACGCCCGCATACCCCGCCGATACGGCATAGTACAGATCAGCCACCGGCGGTTCCTGCCCCAGCAGGGAAAGCAAGGGCAAAAACATGGAGCGCACCGCCCAGAAATAATCTGTAAAGCCCACATAAGGATAATCCTGGTGGCAGATTTCTTCCAGCAGGGCCAGAAACTCCCGGCTCAGCAGAAACTCAATGTTTTCCAGCGGCGGACGCTGGAACAGACGGAAAATAACGCTCCAATCCGGATTTTGGCACCGCAGCAGCTGACGGACCGCTTCGCTCTGCGCGTCGTTGAGGCGAAAGCGCCCATGCGCTTCCTTCGGGTGCTCATTGGCCAGCGCATCCAGATACACATCCCGCAGTTCCACCACATTGGGCGGCATTTGGTATGCGTACTGCCCGCGCTGCTTCATCTGCGCCCCGATAGCCCAGATCACGAATTCATGCTGCGGCATGGCGCAGATCAGGCCGTGCAGCCAGGAGGACACCCCGCCGGAAACAAAAGGGTAGCAGCCTTCACAGATCACGCAAATTCTCATTGCTCATTCTCCCATGTAATACGCACCTGCGCATCCGTGGCGCGAAGCCAGTAGAAGCCTTCCGACAGTTCGAAAAGCTCCGCGTTTTCCACAGCCGCGGGAGGCGTTTCACAGCGCAGCGCCAGCCAGGCTTCGTCATAAAAGGACTGCAAATACAATACCAGCGCGCCGTCCTCCCATTGCCGGGCTACCTGTACGCGGTCGTAGCGCTGCACAGCCGCCGCACCTTCCGAAGCCGTATACCAGCGCAGTGGCGGATACGCTTGCGTAATTTTTTCCAGCAGCGCCGTAAAATCCTCATACATGCGTGTCCAGCCCAAGTCGGCTCCCCGTTCAATATCCAGTACGTCATCCGGGTGAATAAAGTGGGAAAATACGCCCTGGAGCATCAGCTCATGGGCAATCGCCAATTCGTTATAGGCATCCACCGTAAAGCCAGAGGAAATACGAGGTACAGCAATCGCGCCACCCTCTTCCTCAAACTCCTGAATCAGGGCATTCACACCTTCCTCTGGTAAGTACAGGCCGGATATGGTAGTTATGCCAGGTACCGCAGTCTGTACTGCCTGCTGCCCCATGGGACTGAGGTAATTGGACGGAGGGACATAAGTGGTAAAAGAAGCATAAGGCAAAATGCTTTGTCCATAGCGGAACAGTTCCTGCGTAGCCAAGCACATATTCTCCATACCAGACCAGGTAATATAATCCTCTCCGGCATATGGAAATCCGTCCGGGCACAGCGGCTGGTGGTTGTATCCATGCAGGCCGACTTCCCCGCCGGACTGCAGCAATTCGGACATGTAATACTGAATCAGGGTCCGGTCTTCGCTGTCCGGCTCGAAGGGAGGCTCCACCGTCTGGTTGTACGTTTCCACCAGCACCCCCGTATACCGCAGGCCGTACAGCCATGTAAGTTCCTTCATGTCAGGCCACCAGTGATTCCGGTAAAAGCCCTGGACATCATAGCCGAACTGCGCTTTCAGCGCTTCATCAAAACCGCTGGGCTGCGGAGCAGGGAAGTCGTCAATGAAAATCATCCCGGCATTAATCACCGGATAGCACAGGGTGTCGCATAGCGCACTAAGCACTTCCAGTGCGTATCCCCGTCCTACTTTCCCCTGTAGCAAGCCTGTATTGAATACCGCTACGCGACCTTTTCCTTCATCTCGAGTCCACAGTAACGGTATGGAATATGCGCCCCCGCTCTTCATATAAATCCGGCAATCATCCGAAAGGAAAACGCTTAATGCGTAATCCTCCAGCTCCACGTCAAAGATGCGATCCGCATACACCGGCATCACGCCATCCTCATATTGAAAGGCATGATACATCACATAGGTATCGTTCATCTCTTCAATCCCCAGCTTACGGCTGATGATCTGGAAATTCATGCCAATATCTGGTACAGCCATCAGGGCAAATCGGCCGCCCTTGCCTACCCAGTCGAACACGTCTACCATCGTTTCTCCCTCAATGGGAGAAAGGTCAGAAGTACATACCAGGACCATGGAATACTTCTCCAACGAAACCGTATTTAGCCGGGAGATGTCCATAGACTCATAAGGAATATCCATCAGTTCCAGCGTGTCTTGCATCGTTTCCCGAAAAATATCTTCCGTTCCTGTCAGCACCAGCGCAGGCATGTCCTGGTCTTGCTCAAGTGAAGCCATAGCCAGCGCAGCTTCTTCCTCCTGCTGCAGCGGCAGCTGTTCTACCCGCTGGGCCTGCTGCGGCGCCCTCATGCCCCGTTGGGAAGCAAGCACAACCACCAGCAGCAACGACAGGATAACCACAGGACCGGCTACCGCAAGCAATGAATGTTTCCTTTTCATGCGCTTTTACCCTCAAAGTAATGAATCCGTTCAAGCCCATCATGGGTCCATGCCACTTTGCTCTTCTTTACGCGCTTGAGCAGCTCCCGAAGCCCGTACTGGTCATGGGTCTGCACGCAGACCTCCAGCAGCTTCAGATACGGCCGCTCATCCCTGGGCCAGCGGCGGATCATCGCCTGCGCCTGTTCCCGCGCATCATGGCTCATTCCCAGCGCCAGCGCATTGTCCACCTGGAGCGCGCACATCTCCATGGAGCGCGCTTCCTCCGGCAGATGCTCCAGCGTCTGCTGAAGAATTTGCCGCTGTTGCTGCTGCAGGCGGCCTTCCACCAGACCGCTGTTCACATAATCTCCCAACAGACGTGCATACGCTGCCCGGGCTTCCTGGTTCTCCGGCTCGCTCACCATGGCAGCCTGAGCCTTTTGTAGATCCAGCTGCATTTCGCGCTGTATTTCCGTCAGTGTGACCGAAGCGTAATGCGCCGTCTCCTGGTCCTCATTAAAGCGCGCCAGCAGCAGCAGATCCAGATACTTTCGCGGATCGGATTTGAGCAGGTTCAGCATCAGCTCGCGCCGCTGCTTCGGCTGGTTGATTAAAAAGGCTTCCTCCAGGGGAACAATGCGCTCCGCCTCGTCCCGCACATGGAAAATCGCCTCCTGCTGTTCCGCCTTGCGCATCATCTGCGCGCAGATATCCGCATCGGGTTCTTTGGCTGTGGCAAAAACCCATGCCAATGCCGCGCCGAAGAACGGGATCGCCAGGGTAAAGCAAACATATGCCACGCCGGGACGCTGATTTCTACGCCATGCCGCCATCCAGCCCAGAAAGGTGCCCAGCCCATGCAGCAAAAGTAACGCTACTACCATCACGTTATACATGGATATCCTCCATGGAAATCGGTTCGCATTGCAACCCTTGTTCCGCAAGCCGCGCCACAATCTGCGTCAGGTTGCCCGTATCGGCCTGGGGAAACAGGATAAGAATGCGTCCATCCTCCAGCTGGCCAATCAGGTCTGTAGAGCGGGCTACGCGGCCAATGCGCGCATCATACTGGCGTATATCCAGCGCCTGCGTGCTCCATACGCGCACCAGCAGATATTGACCGGTACGCTGCCTGCGAATATCCCTGTAAACCGTAAGCGCGTTGCGGTACGCCTGATCCGTAAGAATGTGGGTATCTTCAATATATACATTGTCCATCATGGCGAAATACCGCTGCGTGCGGACCACCGCACTCTGTACCAGGCCCGCAAGTATGCTCAGCAGATTTTCCATGCGCTGGGTCCGTTTTTCAAAGGGCACATCCCACAGCATCAGGATGGAGTTCAGCTTTCCTTCGTTCATCACCGGCGCAGCGTAGGCGGGATAGCCGGGCAGCAGCTCCGTATTGCTGAACACGCGCCCTTCCCGCAGGCAACGCTCCATTGGCCTGAACTTCTCCAGCTGAATGGAGCGCTGCACGTTTGTCATATCCCGGGAATGCACCACCAGACGGACAAACGAGGAAGTTGCGCTACTGATATAGATGGCTACGCTCTTGTTTTGCAGCACGTCCTCCAGAATCCCCAGCGTGGATAGGTAAATCTGCTCCGGCTGAAGGGTATCCAGCGCCTTGGTGATATTGTAGATACGTCCATAGCTGTCCCGGAAATGCATCACCTGCTCCTGCATCTGGCTGCGGTCCTGATAAGCCAGGTCATACATTTTCTGCAAGAATGCATTCTGCCCCTTTAGCTCCTGCTGTTCCCGCTGGACGGTAGCCAATTGCTCGCGATGCTTGTCCCGCAAATATCCGAACAGGGAGCCGCAAAGCATATAGCACCCAAGAGGTAGCCAATGGTCAAAGTTATAGAGCAAAATGTACAGGTCGTTACCGTTTATCTTCCAATTCAGCGCATAATATACGCAGGCAATCAGCGCAGACAGGACTCCGAACCGCATGCCATACAGATTTCCCATCACAGCAACAAAAAGCAGTTTGTAGTCAATTACGCTGAATACGGCATTCTCCTGTCCGGCGCGATCCGCTGCAATGGCCAGCAGCGCACCGAGAAACAGCTCCATCCATGGAAGCAAGCGATCGGCCGTCCGGCGCCATCCGCGGAATTTCCTGCCCTTGCCACGCCCACCGTCCAGCGCTTCCGCAGGCGGGCACAGCGTGTCCAATTCCCGGGCAAAATGATGCCGGGGCACCCAATCCACCCGCCGCATGGCGTCTCCCTGCAGCGTTGCCGCACGACCTGTTCCTTCGGTATAGACGCACATCAGATTCGGATAATGCTTGTTCAGCATGGCTTCCACATCGCCGTAAGTATAGTGTTTTCCATAATATACATGTGCGACGCCATGCAGGGAATCGCCCAAGGCAAAGTCAAGAAATGCGGCCAGATCGTCCGCATGCACAAAATCGCACGGCGTGTTCCGGTTGCCCGGGAAAACAAGCGTCTTGCCTTGACGGGCACAGTCGGTCACATGGGCAAAAAAACTTGCGCTATCCCCTTCATCGTACAGGCTGGTCACACGTACAGTCAGGGTCTGCATTTCCCGGGGCTTGCCTTCCGCCAGGCATTCCTCCGCCGCTTTCATTAAAACGCCCTCCGGTATTCCCGGTAGCGGCGTTTCATCCTCCCGCCCTTCCTGCGCATCGCCAAACACGCGCCGGTCCGTAATCAATACGAAACGCTCAATCCGGCGCTGTTCCGCCTGACGGAGCACTTCCCGCAGGGTATCCAGCATTGCGCCCTGTACCCTGCCTCGTTCGCACTCATACGCAAAGAAAAAGAGCACCGCGTCGACTTCCGCGGCCTCCATAAGCCGCAACGCCCTCGGATTATTGACATCCACGGGATGATACGCGATTTCCTTGCCAAGGTTTGGTTCCTCCCCCAAGTGCCCCAAGACGGACACCTGATGTCCTCCCTTGTGTAACCTTAACGCGATGGTCGCCGTGCATACAGGCAGGTTACCTGTCAGCAGTATTTTCATACTCCTTGGCACTCCTCAACTACACTGCAAGATGAAGTTATTCTTGTTAAGTGTACCATAGTTGTGCCATCTATTATCAATACATGGAATGAAACGCACCGAAAGGGAATAAAGCGATCCATTTATTTGCTATTTCTCACAGAAAACGTCTATCATATGACCTGCTTTTATGTAACTTTTCCACCAAAATGATACATTCCATTACATGTGTACAACCTATGATTTTTCTTGCCTTTTGGACTCGAATAATGTAATCGTCATATGGAAATCTCCGCATTTGGGAAAGGTCTCGCACAGGTTGCAGAAGAATCATCCAGCTGTTGTCATGCGCTCGGGAAAAGTGGATTTTCAGGCATGTAACCATCCATTGGGCGTAAAAACATGCCAACGCTCTGCAATTTTTATCCGTCCGGCCTGGCAAGGTTCAAAAATCTCACGGTCATTTTACCCAAGTTGCAGACCAAGCGTTTGGTTCTTCAAAGCATTGAAAAGCCGAGCATATATCGTATCCTTTGTTCCCGACCTCTTTGCTCCCTATGTCCAGACGCGCCCTACTCATACCTGTCAAAGCCTTTTGGCCGCGCAACGGCTTATCCCACGCATTGCCGCCTTGCCGTAACCGCCGTACGCCAACGCATTCCTTATGAAAAAGCTGTGAGAAGCATCATGCGATGCTCCTCACAGCTTTCGCCGTTTGCCGGCAAACAATTTTTTTCGTTCCGCGCACCGGTCAGGCTTGGATACCTACTTCCGGGCCGGAAACAATGGCAATGCCATGCTGCGCCAGCAGCGTGGTAAACTTCTCCTCCTCCGAGACACGGAACACCATGTAAGCCGTGCCTTCCACATGCGTAAAGAGGGAATACATATACTCAACGCCAATGTTCCCTTCAGCAATGATCCGCAGGATGGGCGCCAATCCGCCGGGTTGATCATGTACCGCCACCACCAGCACCGGCGTCATGGACAGCACAAAGCCCTGCTCCAGCAGGATGCCCGTCGCCTTCTGGGGCTGATCCACAATGAGCCGCAGTACGCCGTAATCGGTGGTCTCCGCAATGGAGATGGCCCGCATGTCGATGCCGTTGTCGCCCAGTATCTTCGCGATTTCCGCCAACTGGCCGGTCCGGTTTTCCAGGAATACGGAGATCTGATAAACCGTCATGATACCGCCTCCTTAAATTTTACGCTTGTCGATGACGCGAACCGCCTTACCCTCGCTGCGGGCAATGGTCTTGGGCGCCACCAGACGAACCTTGGCGTAAATGCCCAGCATGGCCTTCAGGGCCGCTACCAGGCTCTTTTCCATATCGGTGATCTTGCCCAGGTTGTCGGAGAAGTTCTCCGGGGTCATTTCCACCATGACCTCCAGGGTGTCGGTGTTATTGACCCGATCCACCAGAATCTGATAATTGGCCTGGTACCCCTGCTCCAGCAGCACCGTCTCAATCTGGGACGGGAATACGTTGACGCCCTTAACGATGAGCATATCGTCGCTGCGGCCCCGCGGCTTGGACATCTTCACGAAGGTACGTCCACAGGAGCACTGCTTGCGGGTAAGCACGCAGATATCCCGGGTACGGTAGCGCAGCAGCGGGAAAGCTTCCTTGGTCAGGGAGGTGAACACCAACTCGCCCTGTGCGCCCTCGGGCAGCACCTCTCCCGTCTTGGGATCAATGATCTCCGCAATAAAGTGATCTTCATTGATATGCATGCCCGTCTGCTCGGAGCATTCGAAGCTCACGCCGGGGCCGGACAGTTCTGTCAGGCCGTAAATGTCATAGGCCTTGATGCCCAGGGTATTCTGAATATCCTGGCGCATCTCCTCGCTCCAGGCCTCCGCGCCGAAAATGCCGGCCTTGAGCGGAATCTGATCGGGGGTGAGGCCCATTTCCTTCATGGTTTCACCAATGTACGCCGCATAGGAGGGCGTGCAGCAGAGAATGGTGGCGTTCAGGTCCCGGATGAACATGATCTGCCGCTCCGTGTTGCCCGAGGAAGTGGGGATGGTCAGGCAGCCCACCTTGTGACTGCCGCCGTTCAGGCCGGGACCGCCGGTGAACAGGCCGTAGCCGTAGCTCACCTGGCACACGTCCTCATTGGTGCCGCCCGCGGCCACGATGGCCCGGGCGCAGCAGTCCTCCCACAGGTCGATGTCGTGCTGGGTGTAGAAGGCCACCACCCGCTTGCCCGTGGTGCCCGAAGTGGACTGAATGCGGACGCAGTCCTTCACGGGCCGCGCCATCAGGCCATAGGGATAGGCCTCCCGCAGGTCGTCCTTGGTCACGAAAGGGAGCTTGTACAAATCGTCCACGCTCCGAATGTCGTCGGGGGTAACGCCCTTTTCTTCCATCTTCCTGCGGTAGTAGGGGACATTATCCCAAACGTTGCGCACCTGCTTGAGCAGGCGTTCGTTCTGCCAGGCAAGGATCTGCTCCCGGCTGGCGCATTCGATCTCCGGCTGATAATACCGTTCCATGGTCGTTCCCGTTCCTTTCCGTTCCGCCATGCAGGCGAGAAATTCATGAAGTGGATTTACCCCTTGCGTCCCAGGGTAAAGGCGCGGCGGTTCAGCTCCAGATACTTGGCCGGAACGCTCTGTTCCAGCGCCGCAAGCCACTCCTCCTGGGTAAAATCAAAGCAGTTGGACAGATGTCCCATGAGCACGATATTCACCGCCTTGGAGGACCCCGCCTCCTCGGCCAGCTTCAACGCATCAAAGGCGTCCACGTCCAGGCCGGCGGCGCGCATTTTCTCCACCAGGTTGTCCGGGTAGGCCGCGGCGCCGGTAATCACAGGCATGGGATTGATCTGCTGCGTGTTGACAACGATCTTCCCGCCGGGCCGGAGGTATTCGGTCCAGCGCGCCGCCTCCAATAGTTCGAAGGAAACGATGAAGTCCGCCTCGCCCTTGTCAATCACCGGGGAATACACCTTGTCGCCGAAGCGGACGTAGGTAACCACGCTGCCGCCCCGCTGGCTCATGCCGTGGACCTCTGAAACCTTGATGTCGTAGCCCTTGGTCAGCAGCAGGCGGCCCAGCAGCTTGGAAGCCAACAGACTCCCCTGCCCGCCCACGCCGACAATCATGATGTTTTTCGTTTCCATGTTCAGTCCTCCTTGGGCGCGTGCAGGGCGTCAAACTTGCACAGCTGTTCGCATACGCCGCAGCCAGTACACAGGGTATTGTCGATCTTAGCCTTGCCGCCGGTAATGGAAATGGCCGGGCAGCCGATCTTCATGCACATCTTGCAGCTTCTGCATTTGTCCGCGTCCACCACCAGGGGCTTGTTGTGCTTCACGTATTTCAGCAACGCGCAGGGCCGGCGGGAAATGATCACCGACGGTTCGCCAGCGGCCAGTTCCTCCTTCACCGCCGCGTCGCATTGGGCCAGGTCGTAGGGGTCCACGACCCGGACCCGGCGGATGCCCACGCTGCGGCACAGGCTCTCCAGATCGATCTTCGTGCAGGGATCGCCCTTGAGGTTGAAGC
>CALVVZ010000056.1 GCA_944364075.1 uncultured Clostridia bacterium | reverse complement strand
CACCTTCGGACGACCTCTGGTTGGCCGAAGGTGCCTTCTCGAAAAAGTGGTGAAAACCACTTTTTCGACACGCTGGCTCCTTGATTTTTCAGGAGTTTTCTTTTTGGTTGGAAACAGTTGTACAAACGGTAAGGAGCGCCGCCACAGGGCGCCCCAATCCACAGTCAGCCTTTTGCTTCCAGCGTAGCAAAGGAGTATGAGGTTTGTCGGCATTGCTGCATTTCCTGCCGCTCCATGCAGTAACGCGCCGCGCCAATCATGCCCGCATCATTGCCCAACGCCGCAGATGCCACACGAAGTCCCTCCGCAAAGCGCGGCATCACCCCTTGCAAAATTCGCTTGCGCAAAGGCGCTATGAGCAGCTCTTCCTGCACGCTGACGCCGCCGCCAATGAGCACAATTTCCGGATTTAACAGATGAACAAGTCCTGTAATCCCTGCTGCAATATCATCCATCCAGCTGTTCAGTGCATCTTGCACTTTTCCGTCGCCGTTTGCGGCCTGCACAAAAATTTCCCGTCCGCTGAGCAGCGCTCCCCTTTTTTCCTGCACCAGCCGTACCAGCGCCGAAGTGGAAGCATAATTCTCAAAACATCCTCGCTTGCCGCATGCGCAGGGCATTCCGTTCTGATACAGCGTGAAATGCCCGATCTCTCCGGCTAATCCGCGGGCGCCGCTCAATCGTTGACCATCCAAAACAATGCCGCCCCCCACACCCGTGCCCAAGGTTACCATGAGCACGTGACGAAAGCCCTTTCCTCGTCCTGCAAAGCATTCGCCCAGTACGGCGGCATTGGCATCGTTCAGTACCCAGACCGTTTTACCCAGCGCCGCCTCCATGCTGCGCCGGATTTGTGCGCCCTCGTAGTGGGGAATTTTCCCGTTTGTTCCGGCAACCATTCCCAACGCCTCGTCGATTTGCCCCGTGGCCGATACGCCGATACCTTGCACCTCCGCACCGGTTTGTTGCAGAAAGCCGCGGGCTTGGTGAATCACAGTGGTAAGGATAGGCGTTTGATAACCGTCAAAGCACACGCTTGCTTCATGCCGGGCGTGCAATACGCCCGACCTGTCCACAAGGCCCATTTTTACACAGGTGCCGCCGATATCCACACCAAGAATCATACTTTTACCTCTTTGATCGCATTCATAAAGCGTGTGGCGATTTCCAGGGGCCTGGTAATTGCACCGCCTACTACCACGGCCCAGGCGCCTATCTCCAGCATTTGGCGTGCCTGCTGGGGCGTATGAATGCGCCCCTCGGCAATCACCGGACACGGAAGGGCTGCTACCATTTGCTCCACCAGCGTAAAATTGGGCCCATCCTTGCAGTGGGCGGTAGCCGCGGTATAACCGTTCATGGTGGAGCCGACAAGATCTGCGCCTGCATTATAGGCCGCCCGGGCCTCCTCAAGGGTTGCACAGTCTGCCATAAGAATTATGTGAGGATACTTCGTTTTCACTTGCTCCAGGAAATCCGCCGGGGTCAGGCCATCGCCCCGGGGGCAATCCGTACAGTCGATGGATACAATATCCGCAAGGGCTTCCATGCATTCGTCCACTTCCCGCATGGTCATGGTGATACGCCCGGAATAACCGGGATATTCCCGCTTGATCAATCCGATCACAGGCAATCCGGTTTCTTCCTTGATGGCGATGATGTCCTGCTGGGAGCTTGTACGGATCATTTTTGCGCCTGCCAGCTTGGCCGCACGCGCCATCAGTGGCATGACGGTATGGTTACGGTCATACAGCGGTTCGCCCGGTGTTGCCTGGCAGGACACAATAATTGTTCCTTTCATCAAATGAAAGAGTTCTTCTTTTGTCATTTTTCATTCTCCTGTTGACTTCCCTGTACTTTGCAGTTGTCTTCATGCTCATTTGCCGGGGCAAAAAGCTTGAGTGGCTCTCATGACCTTAAATGCTTCCAGCCATGCACGTGCAATCAATTCATGGCCCATTGCAGTGGGATGAACGCCGTCTGTCACCCAATAATCTGCGCTGACCTGATCATTTGCACACCAAAAGCGTTCCTGGAGCGGAACAAAGCATGCGCAGTTTCTTTGCGCCACTCTTCTAGCCGCCTGTGCTCGCAACGATACTTCTTCATAAAGCCATTGCCAGCGTTCAGGCCTCTCCTTCGTATTTTTTGTAGCCGTTCCCGGCAAAATAAAGGGTTCCAGTATCATCACCTGCAGACCCGGTAAAGCCTCTTTGACCTCGCGCAAAAGCATATCGTAAATCAATTCATATTTTTCGGTTGAAACGCCGTTTTGATGGTTGACTTCATGCCAAGCATCATTGACACCGATAAGAATGCTTAGGACATCCGGTTTAATATTAATCAGATCTACTTTGATGCGTGCATATAGATCCACGATACGGTTTCCGCTTACACCTCTGTTTAGAAAGCAGTATTTCCCTGGCTCATCGTATCCAAGCCGTCCCATAACCAGTGTGGGATACCCTCGGCCTGTGTCATCATCCCGCTCCCTGCTTCTTCCCGCATCCGTAATGGAATCTCCTTGGAATAGAATTTTCTGCATAAAATCCCTTTCTTTTTATCCGCTCCGGCCTGCCGGAACTCGTCCATTAGGTTACTCATCCCGTTTGGGAAGTAGCCCCAAGTACATTCCCCAAAGCATACCGTTCGCAATCTCGGCAACGGTCCAGCCTGCCTCAATGGCCCAGGTAGACCACTCATAGTCATTATTGACGCCATGTACTTCCATGGATTCAACATCCACCGCCCGGGCCCAAGCTCCGTTCAGGGTTGGATCAGGGGAATTCAGTTGGATGGAAGCAAGAAACGCTACGGTTCTCCGGTATATCTGTGCGTAAGCGTCCGACCCGGTTGCATACCATGCGGCAGCCAGCGAAACGGGAAGCCAGTTCATGGAATACAACAAATCGGCCACCGGATCCCCGTTATGTGAGAAAACGCTGCTTTCTCCAGATTTGGCGTGGCTGCAGGAGGCGGTATAGCCCTCATCATGTTCGATGAAAGCCCCCGGTTTGACTTCCAGCTTCTGCAAATCATCCATTAACCGCTGGAGCCAAGCGGCATGCCTGGCAGAGGGCATTGCCTTAACAAGCAACGCCAGTGGTAAAATCAAACGGCAGATTTCCTGGGTCTGGCTATGTTCTCTGGCCGTGTGTGGATATTGGGCCATGATGGTTGCGATGCCTTTTCGTCCTGCGTCAATGTAGCGCTGTTCTTTCAGAAGCATGCCGCACAGCAGCAGCGCAGCCATATACCAGCCGTTATAATGCCCGCTTGGATTGTTTGCCGGGTTCTCGCGTAGGGCGGAACAGGTAGTCGGAAAAAAACCGCTGTTCTTCCATTTCTCCCCACGCCACTCCAGGCGTGCCGCCATTACCTCTTCCGAGTCGCATGACTGCCAGTTCACCTGATTCACGCGCAATCCGTCGGTGCCTGTGGTAAACAGCAGATAGTCCAGCGCCATGCTCAGCGCGGGCGTATCGCGCATGTCCCCTGTCAAAAAGGCGCGTGCTGCCAAGGGAATCAAAAATCCTCTGGATGCATCGTCCTGGTAGCTGGCATTGCCCCACCATCCCAGCGACCCTCGTACCATCCCCCGATGCACACCCTCCTGCAACTGCATGGAGCGCACCGTGCAATAAAGCTGGTCCGCCCTCTGCCGGTCCTGCCGGCAATGAAAAAGCTGATAGCGCAGCTCATACATCAGCGCCGCTTCCCCCATGCTGTCCAGACGGATCTGCTCGGCATGCCGCTGCGTTCCATCCGGCAGGATCACCGAGGAAATGCCCTCCCGCACCGCTTGCGGTACGCCTTCGACGCGCACCAGCACGCCGGCATTGTCCAACCACCTGGCGGCTCGCTCCGCCGCCCTCCATGCGCTTTGCCTGCCGGCGAGGGCATACGTCTCCGCTTTCAGCCCATCCGCCACATCTTCCCGCCACTGGCCGCCAAGATATTTCACGATTCGGGCGAGCAACGCCTTCCATGCCGCAAAGGGCGCAAATCTGGCCCTGGCGAAGTTTGCCATTCGAAAGCTGCATTGCACCAGTCCGGGCTTTTCCTCAAAAATCGCGGCATCCCAAGCTTGCGGAAGCGGCACGGGCGCCTTGCGGTATCCGTCCGGCCGCGTAACGTACTGATACCAGACTTGCGCAGT
This sequence comes from uncultured Clostridia bacterium, assembly GCA_944364075.1. Classification (GTDB taxonomy): domain Bacteria; phylum Bacillota; class Clostridia; order Christensenellales; family Aristaeellaceae; genus Egerieenecus. Next base: position 11,891 of record CALVVZ010000056.1, on the reverse strand, counting down.
TTTCGGAAGAAACTGCACGGGGGATCGTGTGTTGTTTTGCTCGTCCAGCACCGTGCCGTCCTCCATGCATACGGGCCGGTCGAAGGTAGTGACCACCGTATTGGCAAAGCATGCTTCCCCCGCCCCCAAGGCGAATTCGCAGAAAACCTTCTTGCCTTTTTGCCTTTCCGCCCAAAGCGCCTCACGGACATAGGGAAGCAGGGAGGGCGGCGCCTCCTGCGTCCCGCCCAGAATCGCAAATGCGTCAAAGGATGCAAAATCCTTGGGAACATTGAAGGCCGTCTGCACATGCATGGGAAAGCATGCCGACAACAACCTGCTCAGATCGGACGCCTGCGAGCACATCAGCAGCAATCTGGTCATGCTATTTCTCCTTGCTCTCCACGTATTGCCGGATCACCCACGCCACTCCGTTTTCATCACAGTGGGGAATGATTTGGTCTGCGGCGGCGCGGGCGGCCGCCACCGCGTTTCCCATGGCCGCTCCCAGGCCAGCAGCCTTCAGCATGGACACGTCGTTTTCCGCGTCCCCGACGGCCAATGTTTCCGTCAACGGGAGATCGTAGTACTTTGCGGCATCCGCCAGCCCGGTTGCCTTGCTCACGCCGGATGCATGGAGCTCCACGGATGTCCGCAGGTTACCTTCCGCAGCCACGTCCTGCCAGGAATCCAGCATTTGCAGCAGCGCTTCTCTCGGCTCATCGGGGAGCGGAAAGATTTCCAGCTTAAGGATGCCTTGGGCATGCCTGTCCGCCTCGGCAGAAAGATCCGTAACCGTTTGCCACCGGCACTGCTCCTGGGGAGGCAGGCTGCGGTTCAGGCCATCATAATATCGGGTGACGCTGTTTTCCCGGCAGGTATAAAGCACGTCATCGGCATACAGATTGCTGCCCAGACGATAGAAGGAGCAGAACCGCAATAACGCCTGGCATCGTTCGGGAGCAAGCATGCTTGCCGAGATGGTCTCTCCTTGCCAGGTGGTAACCAGTGCGCCATTGCCGCAAATCACGGCGTCGCCCATGCCGGCCTGCCGCGCGACGGAACGCGTGCCTGAAAAATGGCGCCCCGAACACGGGAGCACTTTCACTCCCTGCCGCCGGGCGAAGGAAATTGCCGCTCGCGTTTCCTGCGTAATCTGGCGCGCGGAATTGAGCAGGGTTCCGTCAAGGTCCACCGCAATCAGGCGAGGATGGAATGTTTTCATACGGCGCTCCTTTATTGTGCCAGACCCAGCAGATAATGACCGATATCAACGCTATGCCTGAGCGCTGCATCGCGGATCTCCGGCGGAACCCGGTCAAGAAAAGGCGTGACCTCATAGGTAAGATCGCCTTCATAGCCAATTTCCCGAAGCGTCCGCATAATGGGGAACCAGTCGATATCGCCATAGAAGGGCAGCAGATGTTCGTCCCTGAGGCCATGATTATCGGCAAAATGCGTGGACTTCAACCGCTTTCCGACAAGCCGCAAAGCCTCGCATTGGTCATATCCCACCAGATTTGCATGGCCGAAATCCCAGCATACCTGTACGCGGTCATCGTGGAACGTATCCACAAGATCCAGCAGATCCTCCACCGACGCTGTATAGGTGCGCTGAACAGGCGTGGGATCAAACATATTCTCAATGACGATGCCCACCCCGTGCCGGAACGCCAATTCAAAATATGGTGGAAAGTACGCAAGGTTGCCCTTCTTGGACGCCTGATGGGAATATCCCTTGGTTTGCGTTTCCGTGGCCGCATGAACGGTCATCCACTTGACGCCAAGCATGCCGGACGCGATGCAGGAGCGCCGGATCATTTCATCATGAAATGCCCTGTTCTCTATCGCCGGGTTAAGAAAATTGTAAAAATGCGCATGGGACTGGGAAAATTCCATTCCCAGCTTTGCCGACAGCGCAGCAATGCCTTCCACCCAGGACTGCCAATCCTCCCCCGCCAACGGCATGCCCGGATTGCTCATATCGCAAAAATTCATGTCGAGCACACGGTAGCCCGCATCATAGCACCTTTGCATGCAGGATTCCATAGATACTGCGCCCTGTACCCGCTGGTAACGATCCATAATGCTGGTTGAAGTAGAAAGCCGCATCATTCACTCATCCTTTCAGGGAGCCTACCATGGCGCCCTTGACAAAGTAGCGCTGAAGCGCCGGATAAAGCAGCAGCATCGGAACGCTGGACACGATGATCACCGCATATTTCAACGTTTCAAACAAAAGCAGATCGGCTACGGAATCAATGACCTCCGCGCCTGTTTTTTCCTGGCCCACACCCTGCAGCAGAATCTCGCGCAGCACCAAGGACAGCGGGTATTTCGCCCTGGATCTCAGATAGAGCAGGGCGTTGAAGTACGAATTCCAATGCCCAACGCCGTAGAAAATCACCATCACGGCAATGATGGGCGCTGAAAGCGGAAGCACAATCCGAATCAGCGTCTTCAGGTTGCTGCAACCATCCATGTACGCGGATTCGCAGATTTCCTCTGGTATGGCTGTCTGAAAATAGGTGCGCATAATCACCAGGTTCCATGCGCTGACACAGCCGGGGAGGATCAGCGACCAGATGGAGTCATACATCCCCAGGTCACGGATCAGCAAAAAGTTGGGCACCATGCCGCCTGAAAAAAACATGGTGATTGTGAATAAAACGGTGATCGCATTCCGCCCACGGAAATCCCGCTTGGAGATCGGGTATGCCGCCGCGATGGTCATGATCAAGTTCAGCGACGTGCCAATCAGTGTATAAAAAATGGTGTTTGCATAACCGGTAAACATGGATTGATTTTTGGCTACGGCTTGATACGCAAGCAGGGTTGCCTTTTTCGGGAAGAGCAGCACATTCCCTCGAACAACTTCCATGGGATCGCTAAAGGAAGCGCTCACACAGTAAATAAGCGGATACAGCGTAACCACCAAAGCAATTGTCGCCAGCGTATATGCGACGAAGGAGAACGCTCGATCCTCTCGGGAACTGCGAATGCGATTGGCTTTCATGGCAATCCTCCTTTCACCACAAGCTGGTTTCGGAAACGGTTTTGGATATTTTGTTGACAACCAATAGCATTGCCAGATTGATAACCGAGTTGAAAAGGTTTACCGCGGTGGAATAGCTGTATTGCGAGTTTACCATGCCCACTTTATAGACATAGGTGGAGATAACTTCCGACGCGCCCATATTCAGATCGTTTTGCATCAGGAATGCCTTCTCAAAGCCTACGTCCATAATGTTGCCGCAATCCCGGATCAGCATGATAATCGCGGTTGGGAGGATGGCGGGAATCGTTACATGAAGCATGGACTGAAAGCGGTTGGCGCCGTCTATGCGCGCCGCTTCATAGAGCTGGGGATCAATGCTGGTAAGCGCGGACATGTAAATAATCGACGACCAGCCTGTGCCCTTCCAGATATGCGAAATAATAAAGATGGGACGAAAGTACTCTTCCTTGGCCATATAATTGACCGAGCTTCCGCCCAGTTTCATGACCAATACGTTGAGCAAACCGGTTTCGGGATACAGGAAGGCGTCAATCAACCCTACCATGACAACCGTCGAAAGGAAAAACGGCGCATAAGTAACCGTCTGCACCAGCTTCTTATAGCGTTTGTTGCGGATCTCATTGAGCACCAGCGCCAGCAGAATCGGCATGGGAAAGGAGAAAATCAGTTGGAATACGCTTAACTTGACCGTATTCATCAGGATATCTTCAAAGTTATAGGCATTGAAAAAACGCTCGAAATGCTTGAACCCAACCCACTTCGACCCCAACACGCCGCGGCTGGGGGAGAAATCCTCAAAGGCAATGATTGTACCATACATGGGACGGTATTTAAAAATCAGGAGCCAAACAATCACTGGCAGAATCAGTAAATACAGGTCCCAGTACTTCAGCAGGGAACGCTTCCACGAATAGGCAAAGCGCTGGAACGGCGTCCTGGATCCCATAGCGGTATGCTGCATATGTCCTCCTATAGAATAAGGGACGAGGTGAAATCACCCCGCCCCTGTTGGTACACGCGTCACTGAGCGGCAGTGAACTGCTGGCTGCGTAAATACGCCTGGTTGACAATCTCGCACAGCCGTTCCGCGCCCATCCTGTTGATCTGCTCCACATACTGATCCCAGTTGTCAAAGGATTCTTCCCCGGTTACAAATGATGCGCGCATGGTGTTGACGTAGTTGTTGATATCGGTGCGGATAACGGAAGCTTCTTCGCTCTCTTCAATCGTATAGGTGAAGATGGGCCAGATTTCCTCCGGGAAGTAATCGACCATGGCATGCGCCGCCGCGGCAGGCACGGGTTTGGATTCGCCGCCGTAGAAGTACTTTTCCATAACGATGACCGGATTGCTGCCGCCACAGGTGACATAGGGCGCAACGGCCGCGTCAAAGCTGATGCCCGATGCCACAGACTCATATACCGCGTCTATAAAATCCAGCGTGCCGTCTTCCTTGACCACGTGGCAATCGCCCTCTGTGCCATAGTTAAACAGCTTTACGCCATCCTCGCAGTAGAAATAGTCTACAAACTGCAGCGCCAGGGGTACATTCTCACAGGCGGTGGTAATTACCCAGTTGCCGATGGAGTGCAGGTCAGAGCGCACCGGGAACCAGAACTTGCTGCCGTTGGGGCCTTCCAGCGCTTCTTCCAGCCCCACAAAGTTTTCCGCAATGCTCTCGGGAATGTTGGAGAAGTTGGTGTAAACGATCACGCCATACTTGTCTTCGGCGGCATTGGCCGTATATTGCGCGTCCTTCATGGTGAAAATGGCGTTATCAAGCAACTCTTCGGTATACAGCTTGTTGCAGAAAGTAAGCATTTCCTTCCATGCGTCGCTGGCACCCAGGATGCGCGGATAACCGGTTTCAGGGTCAGCGTCTACAACGGTATCATGCACGCCGCGGGTGCCTCCCCCAAACGCGCCAATCAGCGAATAGTAGATATAGTTGAAGTTCGGCGCGCCAAAGGGAATCTCGTCCGCCTCGCCGTTGCCATTGGGATCACCGTTTTTGAAGGCCACCAGCACCTGGTAGAGCTCCTCTGTGGTTGTGGGCATTTCCAGGTCCAGCTTGTCCAGCCAGGTTTTGTTCACAAACATCTTGGCGGCCACTTTGTTGGGAATGGATTCCACAATCTGGGGCAGCGAATAAATGGCACCGTCTGGCATGGTCAGCGCGGCTTCAATGGACGGATGTGCCTTCATATAAGCGTAAAAATTCGGCGCATAGGTTTCCAGCAGTCCATTCTCATTCAGATTGACAAGATAGCCCTCCTGCGAACCAAACTTGATCTGGTCTGATGCGCTGATGTTAAACTTCAGGAAAACATCGGGCAATTCGCCGGAAGCAAAGGCCATGTTCAGCTTCTCCGTTGCCGTGCCTGCCGGGATGTTCTCCCATTCAATGTTCACGCCCGTCATTTCTGCATAGGCCTGCCACATCTTCACCTGGCTCATATCCGGCTGCAGCGCCGAATTGTTCACCATGATATGCAAGGTCTCGCCGGTGGTCGTCAAGGGGAACTCGGCCAACGCACTTGTTATGGGGAGCAGCAGTGCAAGGAGGAGAACAAGGATCTTCTTCATGATAGTAGCCCCTTTCTTTATTTGGAACCAACGCGTTCCTTTGTTGCGTCCATCATAAACAACGCGCCCTGTCCGTTTCAACATTCAATTTCGGACAGGGCGCGCTTTTTTGCATATTTTCTATTCAATTTTGATATTTTGTCAATGATTGAATATGCTCATCCTCGGATTTCCAGTGCGTCTTTCGATAATTCATTGGCGTTATGCCTTCCTGCTTTTTAAACTTCCGCGCAAAGTTGGACTCGTCCAGATAGCCGCACTGCTCAACAATCTGCCGCAGCGACTGTGTCGTGGTGGTCAACAGCCGGCGGGCAATCTCCATACGCAGCGAATCTACATATTGCATGGGCGTGATGTTCATGCTGCTCTTAAAATACCGCACCAGATACGAAGCGCTGATATTGCACTGCCCCGCAATAAATTCCAGGGACATGGAAGTGTCCGACAGGTGCGTCTGCATGCATTGGAGAATGCTTTCCAGCAGCGCGGGCGTCATGTCTGCTTTGGCTTTCGCCTTCTCTTCCTTCTCCGTACGCGCCTTGAGCTCCGAGTCCTCCTGGTAGCGCCTGAAGGGTTCCTGCTTTTCCATCGCCTCATGCATGGCATGGCGTGCATGTTGATAGGAGGCTGACAAATGCATCAGATCATGCGCTTGCGTGCCCATTCCCACATGGACGCCTTCCAGGCCGCGCAGCACGCGTTCCACCAGCCGGTGATTTTCTTCCGTGCCAAAATAGTTGACGATGACCGTCAGCCGATGCCCTCCGTCCCGTTTCGCACACACAGCCATGGTGTCCGTTGTATCCAGTTCTTCGCAGATCCTGTCGCAGAATTCGCTGTCCGCTTCGCCTTCATATGCCAGCGCGCAACAGACAAATTCCGGATATTCAAAGGTAATGCCCGCCTCCTGTGCGTCGCTTTGCAGGTTTTCCAGGGATTCGTACTGTCCCCAGACCAGATTGGAAACAAAAAGTTTTTTCTGGATTTCCCTTTTCTGCGCAATGGTGTCCTCCACAAGCTCATTGAGCAGCGCATATTCGTCCAGCTTTTCATGCCGTTCCTTGGCATATTTGCTCACAAGCTGGTGCAGCGGCTGATAGTTGTATAGCGCCACCATCCAGCTTGACAGGAAAATGACGACGCACATCACGCCCAGCGTCAGGAAGAAGAAAAGCTGCGTTGCATGATAATCGGCATAGAGCACATCGGGGTCTATAAACATTTCATTGATGTATTGCCCGGAATTTCCTTCGCAGGAGAATCGTATGGCATCCTGGGCAGCATGATTCGTTTCGTAAAGCGAATAGACCAGGGCGCCCTGCTCATAGAAGCAGACGTTCTCCACTTCGCAAGGCAAGAACTGTTCAACCAGGTGATCCACTGTGCTCTTTTCTATATAAAAGGTGATGAGCCGCTTCGGTTCTTCGCTCATCATGGGCAGTCCGAACACATAGGCCATCATCACCTGCGGATACTGGCGCGAAATAATCTGACCGGCAGGTATCGATGCAAAGGTCCAGTATTGTCTTCGCTCCTGAAAGTCCTGCAGGTCAAAGCTGTCGGAAGTATCATAAATGTATTTTTCATAAATGTCCTTTTCAAAAATGCCTTGACTGGAATAAACGCTTTCCTCATCGAGCATGCTTTCGTAGCTCATATCCTTCCAAAAGCTATTGCTCTGCACGTAGCGCATCAGCTCTTCCAGAAGCGCTTCCCGCTGCGTTTTTGACGCGATCTGCGCATAGCTGAAAACGCCGTCGGTATTGATTTGCAAAACGATGCGCATCATATCCTGATAGCGCACGCTCATCGCACTTTCAATCCGCTCCAGTCTCTCCTGGGCCTGCAACCAAATATCCTCCTGCTGCCGTTTGATAAACTTGCTATAGAAGAAAAGTGAAAACAGTATCATCACCGTCAGCAGCAGTGAAATTACGGAAATATAGATTCGTTTATAGGATTTTGACCCGGTTACATTCATATGAAGCATCTTTCAATTCCATCTCCTCCATAAATATCGAAGTCTTGCCTACTGCACAATTTGGCAAGTAAGGAGTGTTGAATATATAGCGTGGATAAAGTGCAAATTCCTCCATGCATTGCTTTACCAGAGTATATTAGGCTCAGGGCTAGCATACTGTTTAACAATTGGGGTGCAGTTCGCTCTGGTTGCCGAAGTTGCTTTCTCAAAAAAAGTGGTGGCGCCACTTTTTTGACACGCTGAACGTATGAAGATTTCCAGTCCGGGTGCGCCATCTCTTTTGGGGCTGCCCCCTTATGGGGCACAGAAGCCGCTCCGAATTTCCACGCCGGCGGAGCGGATACGGTATCCATGACGGATCACCTGACGGCAATGGCAGAGCCATCCGGTTGGCGGGGGGCTGCGTCTTGATGCTTTCAAGGCCTTGCAGCTCCTTGCCGCTCCATGGAAAGGTCCAAAGCACGGAAGGTCCCATTCGAATTATCCTTGCCATGCAAATAAGCATCCGCCTCCCATATCACGCCTCGCATCTCCTCGTATGCGATCCGCTCAATGGCTTGATCAAGTTCCAACCATTCAATGCTTTGGACTTCATCTGCCTGCAAATACGTGTCCATGGATTCACGCAAAGCGGTAAAATAAACGACTTCCTTTTCTACGCCGGGCCGTGACATGTAGGTTATCACCCTGCGAAAACCGTTATCCAGTGCTACGCGCAAGCCAACTTCCTCTTTTATTTCCCTGAGCGCCGTATCCTCTTCGCTTTCGCCCGCCTCCATATGCCCTTTGGGCACGCCATGATGTCCGCCCAGCATCTGTTCAATCAGGTAAAGGCGTTTTCCCTTCACCTTGGTATATACAATGGCGCCGCAGCTTTTTTCCCGAATCATGCCGTTCTCCTTCAACCCAAGGCGCGTTTTGTTCTCCTGTATTTGATTCGCTTCGCTCCATGGAAATCCTTTTCCGCGCCTCAAACGCAAAGACCTGCTCAGCCAGGCATGCCTTTCCGCTGTAAGGGAAACGCCTATACATAGTATTGCGCCTGAGCATGCCACAGCTCATGATATTTTCCCGTTTCCACGGCCAACAACTGTTCATGCGTCCCTTGCTGCACAATCTGTCCCTGATCAAACACGGCAATCATGTCGCAAAACCGGCAGGAAGCCAGGCGGTGGCTGATGTAGATTGCCGTTTTACCGCCTACCATTTCATTCATTCGCGCATACACCTCATATTCCGCCATGGGGTCCAGCGCGGCGGTAGGCTCATCCAGGACCATGAAAGGCGCCTGCTTGTACAGCGCCCTGGCAAGCGCAATCTTCTGCGCTTCGCCACCGGAAATCTCCACGCCGTTTTTCTCAAAATCCTTGTAAAGGCAGGTATCCAGCCCTTCCGGCATCTTTTGAAGACGGTCCTTGAAGCCGGCTTTCATCAGGCAGGATCTTGCCCATGACGGATCGTAGTTCATGCCTGCGGCAACGTTCTGCCCAAGGCCGAAGGAAAACAGTCTGAAATCCTGGAACACCACCGAAAAGAGAGAAAGATACTCCTCATAGTCATATTTGCGGATGTCCACGCCGTTGAGCAGAATCTCTCCTTCGGTAGGGTCATACAGCCGGCACAGCAGCTTGATGAAGGTTGTTTTTCCCGAGCCATTCATGCCCACAATCGCCAGCTTCTTTCCCACCTGGAAGCGGAGATTCACGTGCCGCAGGGCAAATTGACCGGAACCGGGATATTGAAAGCTCACATTCCGAAATTCCACGAAATATTCGTTATCATCCCGCTTCTCCACAGTCAGCGTGCCCTGATACATATGATTGGGAAGGTCCAGATAGGCAAATAACTTCTGCAAATGCTGGCAATAGATTCGGATAAAGCGCTCGCCTTGCACAGAGCGACAGGCCTCAATGGCATTGTCCAGCAGATTTCCCACCACAATGCTCAGCTCCAGGTCGGTGATAGTCAGTTGATCCGGGACGGCCGCCTGGAGGGTCACGGCAATCTGTTCCTTCTTCGCCTGGGCGATTTTGGCGGATAGAATCGCGTCCAGCGAGACGTTCCCGGTTTTCAGCAGCGTATCCACATGCGTCAGCTCATGATCCAGCTGTTCGATATAGGCCAGCGCCCGCCGGATCTCTCCGGATTCCAGCTGTCCCTTGAGCGTTTGGAGATGGTGATGAAAATCATGCTTGTATCCCCGCATTTCCTCGTGGATACTGCGGACCTCGTCCAGGTGCCGCTTGGATTGTTCCGTTTGATATGCGGCCAGTTTCAGATAGTTTTTCCTTCTCATCGCAATGCCTCAGTTCTGCCGGATAAAGGCCCGGTGAATATCGTCGTATTTTCCTCTGGCCAGCGGGATCTCCTCGCCGCTCTCCAGCCAAACCGCCGTGCGTGAGATCCTTCGGATATGCTTTAAGGATACCAGATACGAACGGTGCGTCCGGTAAAAGTCACTGCCCAGTCTCGCTTCCACGGCGGATAGGTTTTCCTTGAGCCTGTACTCCCCTTTCCCGGTATGGATCACGATATAATGCAAAAAGGACTCCACATACATGATCTCCCACACGGGCAGCTTGATCGTTTCTCCGCCGCAATGAACCACCAGAGGCGGCGATTGCGTGGCCAGACGCCGCGCGGCTTTGGAAAGCACCTCCATGAGTTTGTCCCGCGGCACAGGCTTCACCAGATAATGTAGCGCATCCACCTCGTATCCTTCCGAGGACAGCTCAAAGTGCGAGGTAGTGAAGATGATTTCCGCATGCGGATCGCCGGAACGGACGCGCCTTGCCAGCTCGATGCCGGAAATGCCCTGCATCTGTACGTCCAGCAGCAGTATGTCGTAAGCCTTGTCTTCCTCATAACGAAACAAAAAGCTTTCCGCGGACGGGAAGATCTCCACATCCAGGGATATTGCTCCCTCTTCTCCCCATGTCCGAACAACGGACGCAAAATACCGCGCGTCCTCCTCCACATCGTCGCATATGGCAACCCTGTATCCCATTTCTCTGGCCTCCACCGTTTCCGAACGCCTTTGCATACGCGCGTTCCGTTTCCAGCATAGCAAATCGGGAGACGCATTGCAAGTCTCATGCGCCGCATCCTTGCACAGGCCGCGTTCAGACCCGCAACCGCGTGCGCCGGATTGCAAAACCGCACCGCGTATGGTACACTGAAACTGTATTTTTGCGCCCCGCCTTCAACGCCACGACGCGCGCAAGCCGAAAGCGAAGTATATTCCGCAAACCGTTCCTAGGGAGGACGAACGCCATGCCCCTACAGCTGATCCGCAACGATATTACGAAAATGCGCGTGGATGCCATCGTCAACGCGGCGAATCCGTCGCTGTTGGGGGGCGGAGGCGTGGATGGCGCCATTCACCGGGCGGCGGGTCCGCAGCTGTTGGCAGCATGCCGGCGCTTGGGCGGCTGTCAGGTGGGCCAGGCACGGCTTACCCGAGGCTATGACCTCCCCTGCAAATACGTAATTCACACCGTTGGTCCCATTTGGCAGGGCGGCGCGCACGGAGAGCGCGCACAGCTGGCCAGTTGCTACCGTAGCGCGCTGGCGCTGGCCGCGTCGCATCGTTGCAAGACCGTCGCCTTTCCGCTGATCTCCTCCGGCGTGTACGGCTATCCCAAGGCCCAGGCATTGCAGGTCGCCCTGGAAACCATTGCGGAGTTTTTGTCCGGGCATGATATGACGGTGTATATCGTCGTGTTCGATCGGGACGCGGTGCAGGTCAGCAGCAAGCTGTTTCAGAACATCACCGCCTATATCGACGACGTATACGCGGACGCGCATGCGGACCCCGCCGGACGCTTCCGGCAGCTTCCCGCCGCGCCGGTTGGCGGCTTTGCAGAGGAGGCGGCTTCCTTTGCTCCCCCGCCCCGGACAGCCATGCGGCCGTCCGTTGCCCATCCCGGCCTGGACGCCATGCTGGCGCAATTGGACGAAAGCTTTACTCAGATGCTTCTGCGGCTTATCGACGAAAAGCACATCAGCGATGCCGATTGCTATAAAAAGGCCAATATCGACCGGCGTCTGTTCCACAAAATCCGCTCCAATCCCCACTACAAGCCCAGCAAGCAAACGGCGCTGGCCCTCGCCGTCGCTTTGGAATTGTCCCTGGAGCAAACCAGGGAACTGCTCATGAAAGCAGGCTTCGCCCTCTCCCACAGCGACAAGGGCGATATCGTGGTGGAATACTGCATCCGCCAGCGAATCTACAACATCATAGAAATCAATCAAGTGCTTTTCAAGCTGGACCTGCAACCCCTGGGGTATTGAATTTGTCGCCCGCCAGGCGACCAAAGCCCTCCT
>CALVVZ010000055.1 GCA_944364075.1 uncultured Clostridia bacterium | reverse complement strand
GCCCAGGTATTGGAGGCGCTGGAAACCCACGCCTGGGATGGCGCCTGGTTTCTGCGCGCCTGGTATCCGGACGGCCGCACTCTGGGCAGCCGCGAGAGTCCCGCCTGCCGGATCGACCTGCTCAGCCAATGCTGGGCCGTGCTGGGCGGCGCGCAACCCCAGCGCTCCGCTCAGGCGCTGGAAAGCGCCCTGGAATACCTGCACCGGCCCGAACTGGGACTCACCGCACTGCTGGCCCCGCCCTTCCCCGAGGATGTGGACGCGGGATACATCAGCGGCTATGTTCCCGGCGTGCGTGAAAACGGCGGACAGTACACCCATGTGCTGCCCTGGCTCATCTGGGCGCTGGCGGAGCTGGAGCAGACCGATCTGGCCTGGGCGCTTACCGGGGAAGCTTTGCCCATACATCACAGCGATACCCAGGCCAAGGCGGCATGTTACCGTCTGGAACCCTACTTTACCGCCGGGGACATCTATACAGCCCAGGGACAGCAAGGCCGCGGCGGCTGGAGCGCCTATACCGGCAGCGCCGCCTGGCTCTACGTGGTGGTGCTGGAACAGCTCCTGGGTTTCCGAAAGCAGGGGCGGAAGGTATCCCTGCGGCCCCGGCTCCCCGCAGATTGGGAATGTTTCGCCATCACCTTGCGCTTGGGACAGACCACCTGGCACCTGCAATGCCGGCGAGATGTGCCATTCGTCACCGTGGACGGCGAAAAAAACCCCGAAGGCCAGGTAGAACTGGTGGAAGACGGCAAGATTCACGAAGCCAGCTTCCCGCTTCGGTAATAAAAAAAGTCCGTGCAGCTTTCCGCTCTAAGGCGGAAGAAGCCGCACGGGCTTTTTTCAGAAACCGGCGCAGGATACGCCTTACGGATGGGGCTTGTTCTCCCGATAGGCAGCCATGGAGTCCTTAAACAGACTCGCCGTGGGCGGAGGTGTCCAGGAAATGGCGTTGGCTCCGGCCAAAATGGTTTCCCGGATGGATTCCTCCGTGGGTCCGCCGGTGGCAATAATGGGGAATTCCGGCAGCACCCGGCGAATCTGCCGTACCAGTTCCGGCGTGTGCGCTCCGGCCGCTACGTTGAAAATCGCCGCTCCAGCCTCCACACGGCTTTGAAAATCCACCTGATCGTTCACCACGGTAATAATGGCGGGAATATCCACCACCCGCGCAACCTCGGCTAGAATCTCATTGCTGGTAGGCGCGTTCATCACCACCGCCGTAGCGCCCTGCACCTCCGCATATCCAGCCAGCATGGTCACGCGCCTGCCGGTGGTCAGTCCACCGCCTATTCCCGCGAATACGGGAATATCCGCCGCCAATAGCAGCGCCTGGGTAATAATGGGCTGGGGCGTAAAAGGATATACCGCCAGCACAGCGTCCGCGTCCATATTGCGCACGATGCACAGGTCCGTCGTAAAGGCTACCGATTTGATTCGACGGCCAAAAATCACAATGCCGCTGCATTCCCGGATTACTTCGGGCACCCGTAAAATATGTTTGCGGAGCGTGCCCTCATAGCGCGGAATATTCTTCTTGCTGTTTTCCTGTTGCGTCAATCTCATCCCTTCTTTCCAATCGTCAGCCGCCCAGGAGGAAATCCAGCACGTTCATCGCCCGATCCTCCGGCTGCTTGTACAGCTCCGTATAGCCGCATTGTTCGCAGGAAACGGTAATGAACTTTTTGTTCTGAATATCAAAAAGTTTGGCAAAGTTGCCGCCGGTCGCCTGAAACTGATCATGTTCAAAGCGCTGACAACCGCATTTGGGGCATACATACTGTATTCTTTCGTGTTCCATCCTCTGGCGTCTCCTTTCTAATTGCCTTATCAGTTTAACGTTTTTTTACCTCCGCGTCCATCCCACAATGCGTGAATTTGTCTTTTTCTCGTCCCAATGCCTCTCCTGCGTGGACAAAAACACGAAAGAAGCGTATACTCAATGCGTACAAGAAATGCGAAGAGCGTTGGGGAGGGAAGCGTTCCTATCTTCCCCGTCTCTTTATTCTATGCGGAGGAGGCCGCCGTTTATGCGCGAGCTGGAGATTACCGTTGAAATACTGTTCCCGCTGTTTCTCCTGCTGGCCCTGGGCTGGGGACTGCGCCGGGCGGGATGGATGAGCGCGCAGCTCACCCGGGAAACCAACAAGCTGATCTTTCAGCTGTTCCTCCCCGTGCTGGTATTCAACAATATCCGTGATATGTCCGCGGGCGTAACCATGGAGGCGGGCTACGCAGCCTATCTTTTCTTCGGGCTGCTGGGGGTTTACACGCTGGCCGCCCTGCTGGTGCCCCGTTTTGAAAAGCATCCGTACAAACGCGGCGTCATGGTCCAGGGGATCTTCCGCACCAACTTTGCCGCGCTTGGCGCGCCGCTGATGGAAGCCATGTTTGGGGAGACAGGCCTTGCCATGTACTCTCTGGCGCTTCCCATCGTGATTCCCATGAATAATATTCTGGCCGTCATCGCCCTTTCCTCCCCTGGACAAAAGCGCATGCGCCCGCTGGAGATGCTCAAAAGCATTTTCACCAATCCCTTGATCGTCGGCTGCATACTGGGCGGGATCATGCTGCTCACGCGTTTGCAGCTGCCCACGGTGATGGACACCGCCCTGCGGCAGCTGGGCAGCCTGGCCTCTCCCCTGTCCCTGCTGGTGCTGGGCGCGTCCCTGCAATGGCAGGGCGTGCGGGACAACCGGGCCGAGCTGGTATGGACCGTGCTGCTCAAGCAGGCCATCATCCCCGTCGTGATGCTGGGGCTTGCGGTGCTTCTTGGCTTCCGTAACGAAGCGCTGGGCGTGATGCTGATTCTCTTTGGCGCGCCTTGCGCCATCAGCAGCTATCCCATGGCGGAAGCCATGGGCGGCGACGGACCGCTTGCCGCATCCCAGGTGGTGCTGACCACCCTGTTCAGCATGGGTACGCTGTTCACGCTGGTGTATGTGGGCAAGCTCTTCGCCTGGCTCTAATGCCTGGCATACAAGCAAAGCGCGGGCGCTTCCCGCCTTCCCCCGGAAGGCGGCGGAGCGTCCGCGCTTTGCTATTCTCCGCTCAAACACGCACCACGTAATCCGCCTTGCGCTCCTTGGGCGGTCTAGGCTCTCCCTGACCATAGCCCAGAATGCAATGGCCCACGCCCACATAGTTTTCAGGCACGCCCCACTTTTTCAGCAGCGCCTTGCCTTCCTGACTTTGGAATTCCTCATAGGCCCGGTGAATCCAGCAGGAACCCAAGCCCACCGCATGGGCAGCGTTCATCAGGTTGCCCATCACCAGGGCACCGTCCTCCCGCCAGGTACCCACGGCGGGGTCCGCCAGCACCACGATGACCGTAGGCGCACCATAAAAGGGATCGCCGGAGCCGTTCATGACCGCGGCATTCATGCGGCTGAGCTGGTCCCGGGTCGCCGGGTCCTGCACCACGACCATTTTCGGGGACTGCCGTCCCATGCCCGTGGGGGCATACATGCCCGCTTCCAGCACCTGCGCCAGCAGCGCTTCCTCCACCTGCCGTTCCTCATAGGCCCGGACGCTTCGCCGGGTTTTCAAGCAAGTCAACGCATCCATCCTGCACACTTCCTTTCGCTTTTCTCTTGCATTATAGTTCGCCCGCATCTACCTTGTCCCGCAGGGCATCCGCCGTCTGCGCCATCAGTCCCAGGTCCCAGAGCATGCTGCTGGTAAGGTATTTGTCCCGGATGTCCCGGCTGCCCACCAGCGCCTGGGCCGTGTCCGCGCCGTTGAGATCCATGTCCCGGGGCGACAGCGGCATACCGGCCCGCTGCATCAGCGCGTAAATGCTGTCCCGGGCGGGAAGTTCCTCCCGAATCATCCCGCGAATCTCCTGCCAGTGGGCGCAAAGCTGATCCAGGCGTGCCTTGTGCCGCTGGGGATCGTTTTTGCGTGCCTTGGCCTCCAGGGCAATGATCTGCGGCGCAATCGGGCCGAAAATCTGCCGGCACTGTTCTTCCCAGGCGGCGGGATCAAAGGCCGCCATGGCGGCTTCTGCCCGGGCGCGATCCACCTGGTCGAAATTGAGCACATGCTCGTAGATCCACAAGGTAAGCAGCGTACCCACCCCTACCTGGATGCCATGAAGGTCCCCGGCGGTTCCCTCCCGCAGGGCTTTCATCTCCCACATATGGGAGAAATAATGCTCCAGACCGCTGGCGGGACGGCTAATCTCCGCAAAGGCCATGGCTACGCCGGAGAGCACCAGGCCCTCGATCACCGCCTCCAGGGCGGCGTCCTCCCGGCGCATGAGTCCATCGGCGTGTTCCACAATTTTGCGCAGGGACGCACGCACCAGCCCTGCGATTTCCTCACAGTAGGCGTCTCCGACCACCAGGTGGCTGATCCGCCATTCGCATACGGAAACATATTTGGCCAGCATATCTCCCAGCCCGGCCTGCAGCATGATTTCCGGCGCGGTTTTCAGCACGTCCGTATCCGCCAGGATCGCCTGGGGACATGCGTTGTACAGGCTTTCCTTTACCCGCCGTACCACCATGGAGGAAGAGTTGGAGGCATAGCCGTCCATGGAGGGCGCCGTACATACCACCAGAGAAGGAAGCCCGCAGGCATGTGCAAGCACCTTGCAGCAGTCGTTGATCACGCCGCTGCCCACGGCCAGCACGCCGTCGCAGCGCGGGTCAAAGCCCATGGTCAGGCTGCCCACCGCCCATTCGTCCGGTTCGATACGCTTTTCCCCCGGCAGGCAATACAGGGTATACGGTATGTCCGCGGCGCGAAGCACTTCCTCCACCTTTGCGCCAGCCGCCTGATAGGTATGGCTGTCCGCAACCACAAAGGGACGCTTGACCGCCAGGGTGGACAGCGCTTCCGGCAGCGCCTGCACCGCGCCTTTTCCGATCCGCAGCATCTTCAGCCCGCAGCGGTGTGTCCGGCCGCAGGAGCACGCATGCCCCTCCGGGGCCAACAGTTCATCCAACGTCATTTCCCATAAGTGTTTCATTGGTACCGCTCCCTTTCTTTGTATTGCAGGAACGCGCCGATTCCTGCCGTTCGGGCGGGAAGAGCGCGAAGTTTACTTCCGATCCTTCTTGCATTTGTCCTGGGGTTTTACCTCCTTGGGAATAAAGCCCGAAAAGACCGTTTCCTTTCCATCACTAGCAAGCTGAATATCTCCGCCCCATTCCTGAAGCGTGCGCCGGACAATATACAGTCCCATACCATGCCCGGCGGATTTGGTGGTAATACCCGGCTGAAAAATGCTGCCCTGCAATTTGGCAGGAATCATCGGACCGGTATTCTTCACGCTGAAACGGAAGGCCTTCAAATCTTCCGTTAGCGTCAGGGTCAGGTGGCGGTCGGATACCTCCTGCAAAGCGTCGATGGCGTTGTCCAGCAGATTGCCCAGCACCTTGCACATCTCCCAACCCGGAATGGCGAGATCCTTCCAGGCGGAATGAATGTCCAGCGTCACCCGTATACCAACTTTTTCGCACACGCCCAGTTTCACCTGCAGCAGCGCGTTAATGGCCGGGTTGGCCGTGCGCAGGACCCGCCCCACGGAGGCAATGCTGCCATATACCCGTTCGATATAGTCGTTGGCCTCCTTGTACTCTTTCATCTCCATCAGGCTATATACCACCTGCAAATGGTTCAGAAAGTCATGCCGCTGGGCGCGCAGCGTAACGTTCAAATCCTCCTGGGCTTCGATGGTCTGATCCATATCGTCCAGCTGCTGCAGCAAGCGGCGGCTGTTCAGCGCATCCCGGATGTCGATTACCCCGCCCCAGATCACCACTACCGCGGCCACCGCCACCAGCGCCCGCGCCAGGGGAAGATCCGTCACGTCTCCCGGCGTGAGATACATATACAGCACGATCACGCCCACCATCAAAATTTGCAGGCTATTGATCACCATCGCCAGGATGGTAGCCTTTCTGACTTCCAGATCTTTTTGACGTTTCACCCCTTCCGACCCTCCCGCACCAGATGATTTTTACGGATCACGTCCTCGTGACCCATTTCCGTGGGATGATAATAGGTATGTCCGCGCACTTCCGGAGGCATATAGTCCTGCCGTACCCAGTGACCGGGAAAATCGTGGGGATACAAATATCCCTTCCCGCTGCCCAGCCGGTCGCTGCCCGCATAATGGGTATCCCGCAGGTGTATGGGCACCGGTCCAAAGCCGCCCTTGGCCGCTTCGGCCATGGCCGCGTCCACCGCCGCGCTGACGCTGTTGGACTTGGGGCTTTCACACACAGCAATAATGGCTTGCGCCATGGGCAAGCGTGCCTCGGGCATGCCCATGAATTCCAGATCCTGGGCCGCAGCCGCCGCTTGCAGCATGGCAATGGGGTTAGCCAACCCCACATCCTCGCTGGCATGGGCCAACACACGCCGCATAATCAGCCGTGGGTCCACGCCCGCGTAAAGCAGCCGGGCAAACCAGGCCAAGGCCGCGTCGCTGTCCGAACCGCGCAAAGATTTGCAAAAAGCGCTAAGCATGTCGTAATACAGGCTTTCATCGCAACGGAGCATAGGCTTCTGAATGCTTTCCTCCGCCACGGCGAGATCCACATGGATCACGCCGTCCGCCCCTGCGGGCGTGGTGAGCACCGCTAGTTCCACTGCACCCAGCGCCATGCGCACATCTCCGTTGGCCACATGAGCAATATGACGCATGGCCTCGGGCGCCATATCTACCCGGATACTGCCAAAGCCACGTTCGCTGTCCGTCAGCGCGCGGCACATGGCGTTCATCACATCCTCTTCCGTCAACGGAAAGAACTGAAAAACCCGGCACCGGCTCACAATCGCCGGCGTCATGGCCACCATGGGGTTTTCCGTGGTGGAGCCAATAAAACGGATGGTGCCGCCCTCAATGGCCGGGAGAATACTGTCGCTTTGCGCCTTGCTCCAGCGATGGCACTCATCCAGCAGCAGGTAGGTTGCCTGGCCGGTAAGCATGCGGCGCTCCTTGGCCGCCTTCAGCACCTCCCGCACATCGGCCACGCCGCTGGTCACCGCGTTCAGCTGCACAAAAGCCGCGCTGGTCGCCCGGGCAATAATGGATGCCAGGGTGGTTTTTCCACATCCCGGCGGGCCGTAAAAAATGGATGAAGTCAGCCGGTCCGCCTCGATGGCCCGGCGCAGCAGGCGCCCTTTCCCTACCAGATGCTGCTGGCCAATCAGCTCGTCCAGGGTTCGCGGCCGCATCCGGTCCGCCAGGGGCGCATCATTTTGTTCAGGAATCAACGTCACAGCGTATCCTCCGTCTTATCGTCCCAGCTGCTGCCAGGCCCACAGGCCCACCAGCGCCGCCTGCGCGATCAACAATGCCGGAAAACCCAGCCGGAAACGCAGGTGTTTTGTCTTGTGATGAAATACGCGCATACCTAGCACGCCGCCCAGCGCACCAAACAGCGCGGCGGCAAGAAACAGCGTCCGCTCGGGAATGCGCCACGCTCCCTGCCGGGCGCGCCGCTTGTCCGCGCCCATGAGCGAAAAGGATAGCACATTGGCCGCCAACAGCAGCAGCAACACCGTCTCCGTCATGGGGTATGCTCCTTTCGCGCCACGGCTTGCGCCGCCATTCCACGGGAAACCCGCAGACGGGAAAAGCCCTTGGCTGTGCGGCTGCGCGGAATACCGGGCAGCCTGCGCCGCACCAGCAGTTCGCCCCCCTCTTCCCAGGCATCGGCATACCGCCGCCTGGGCTTCTCGCCCCCTTCCCAGATAAAGGGACGCAGGCGTTCGGCGCACCGGCTGGCAATATATACATAGGCGCCCTGCATACCGTTTTTCTCCACATGTATGCCATGAGGCCAGTTCATCCATTCCGAAAGCGCGGTGGCAAAGCCGCGCACGCCCATGTCATCCATGAGCCGGGTGATCTCCGCCCGATTTTCAGCCACCCGTTCCGCATCCATGGGCGCACCGGTTATGCTGACATAGGCCGCGGCAATATGCCGGCGCAGAAAATTTATCAGCGGTTCCATGCGGCGTTCCGCCGCCGCCAGCAGACGGCCCAGCGGCAAGCGCTTACCCATGCCCAGCATATCCAGGCCGAGAAACATCTCTTCCGGGGTATGCGTTGCCAGGGCTTCCAGGTAAGCCATGGCCATGTCCATGCAGGCCGGCGTATCCACCATGCGCACCAGCAGCGGATACAGCGCCTTGCGCCGCCGCACGGAAGCCTCATCCCGTGGCCAGGCGTAGCAGGCCCCGCGCAAAGCCGCGTCGGTGGGATAGAGCAGGCATACGCCCAGGTGTACCCGCGCGCCCATGCGCGGCACCAGGTCGTCCCCGTTGAACACATGATACATCGGATAAGCCTCCGGGCGCGCCATGGTACGCCCCTCCAGCGCGGAAGGGCTGGCAAACCCGTAGCCCAAAAGGTTTTGCGGCAGCACGCCATCCTCCAGCATTTTATGGTAGGCCCAGACCTGCATGACCGCGCCGCCCTGACTGTGCCCGCTAAGCCAGAAGGTAAAGCGGCTCTTCTGATGGGATGCTTCCTCCAGGATGTTTCCCAGGGTCCATTTCTCCACGCCCAGCTCCCGGGCCGTCTGTGGAAACAGGATGCGTTCCTCGTTGCCTTCAAACTGCCGGGCCAGCTGCAAAAAGCCCTTGTGTATGCCGTCCTGGCTGTTCATGCGAAAATTGGAGAACCAATCATAAAACCGGCTTCCCGTGCCCATGAAGCTGACGGCCACCACATAGCGTCCGCCGGGCGCCGGGTGAATCATCACCAGCACCTTGCCCGTGTCGCTTTGCCGGATCTGCCGAAGCGCCCCGGCTACCTGACCGATAGGATTGCGCTGGCGCAGCTTGGCGCGCACCCGGCGCATACGAAGGTTCGCGGTAATGCGGGACACAGCGCCGCTGTGCCGCCTAGGGAGGAAGTCCGTAAGCAGGTCGTTATCCACCTGAATGGTTACATCCCGCCACCCCGCCTGCATCCAGGGTTCGATGTCCATATGGTAGGTGGCCGCAGCCAGCTCCACGCTCAGCCGCATGGCTTCCACCGATACCGGCGGCCGTAGCGCCCCCCACGGGTCACGTGCCCAAGGCAGCAGCAGAGGCGTTACATCCCCCAGGGGTACCCCCGTACCCCTGCCGCACGCCTGATCCGCCATTCTTCCCCCTCCTTATGCCTCGCCCTGGCCTTCGTCTCCCCGGGCATAATCCGCCCCCAACATATCCGCCAGGTCCATCTCCCATTCTTCCCGTGGACGCCGGGACGCCAGGCGTACCCGATCCTTTCCCAGCGCCAGCACTTGCACATTGCGCTGCTGTAGCCTGCCCTCCCGTTGAAAAATCAGCCGGATAACCCGCCGGTGGTCCAGTGAGTAGCGCAAGATCCGCTCCATGGCTCAGTCCTCCGCCACCTTGTAAATGGTACACTCCACATTCTCAAACACGGTTTCATACAGCCTGTCCAGCGCTTCCTGATTCACCGGATAGTCCGCCCGCTCGTAGCTGCTGACATAGATATAGTCCACGTCATATTTCTCCAGAACGCCGGCGTTTCCCTCCGGGTCCGCATAAAATGCGGCAATCTCCTGCTTGCGCTCCGTGGTATCAAAGCCGTGCCAGTACAGCCACAGGTCGGGCCCGCAGACGATGGTACGCCCTGCCAGGGCAATCACCGGATTGAGATGCTGGGTTCCGGTGAGGAACACGCTATGTTCCTGGGTATGGTCGCGGATGTATTCCCCCGCTTCCACCGCGCCGGGCGAAAACGCCTGGTAATCGCTCACAGCCTCCCGCCACAGCGTCAGCGCCGGGGAGAGAAACACGCATACCGCCGTAAGCACCGCCAGCACCCATCGACCGCCCAGCCCGCGCAACCTCCGCCAGCAATCCGCCACCCAGTCGCTGATAGGCATGGCGCAGAGCAGGTACCACAGGTAAAAGAGCTTGTTGTTGTCGTACTCATTGGGCTGAAAGCGCACCAGCTCCGCGGCAATGAAGATCGCGAACGCTCCGGCAAAGATACGCCGGGTGCGGCTGTCCCGCTTCGCCAGGGCGCACAGCAGTGCGATCACCGGCAAGCCGATATTCTTCACGTAGAACCACAGGTAAAAATCCCGCATGCCGTTCCCGCCGGGGTTGTTTACCCAGTTGAACTGAAGCTTCAGGAAGGAGCCGCCTACGCCGTCCTCGCCTCCGGCCAGCGCCTGGTGAAAGGTGAAACCGAGCAGCTGCGGCGCAGCCAGCACCGCCACAATGCTTCCGTAGAGCAGATAGCGGCGCATCTGCGCCCATTTTTCCTCATCCCGGAACAGATCGTATACCAGCATTCCCGTCGAGCATAGTCCCAGCGCCAGGAAGGAATGGGTATGGATCAAGGGAAGCCCGCCGGCCCATACGCCCAGCAGCGTTACCGCCCGGATACCGCCCAGGCCATCCCGGCGCGTATCCTGCATGGCGCCCGGCAGCTGTTGGCCCATGGAAGCGCGCTTGCGGGGATCAAAGGCGGTATAGAGCAGATAAAAGCAGGGAATCACCATGCACCAGCCGCCCAGCAGCGTTCGCTGGGGTACCATCAGGTCCACGATGACATTGCTCCAGCGCAGGTTATCTGGCTCCGGTTTGTTGGTGGGCGTTTGATAATACCCCTCCAGGATGTTTTTCAGCCGTGCAAGCACCGTAGGCGTTCCGTCGGCTTCAAAGCCCGCGGCCTGGTCGAAGTCGTACAGGAAGCCCAGTCCGCCGTTCAGGAAAAACAGCAGCGCCGCCAGCACCACCGTCTTCTTTCCCAGGGTCATTTCCCGCGCCAGGAGCATCACGCCCAGGTAACACAGCCCCATCATCAACGTACCGGGAATGATCACCGCCGCTTGCAGGCTGCAACCCATCATAGAAAAGCTGGTAGACAGGCTGTCCATTAAAAAGGGATAGGAGAGCCTGTGTCCCGGATAAAAGGAGTATTCCGGCGGAAAGGCCATATCCTTCAGGGACGTGATAAAGCTCAAATGCATGGGCAGATCGCCATAGGTGCTCTGCCCCACATGATAGGAGCCGTCCGCTGCCAGACGAATCACATGGGTATACTGCAAATAGCCTGAATAGACCGTCAGCGGAATCACAAGCCAGGCCGCCTGACGCAGTTGACGGGTTTCTTCCGCGTCCCAGGGCCGGGCGGCCCGCTTGTCCCGCAAAAGGAAGATTCCCAGCGTCGCCAGGGCCAACAGACCCATCCCCGCCCAGTGCGCAGCCATGGAAAAGCGCAGCGCAAAGGCAAACAGCGCCGGAAACCACATCATTTCCATCAGGCCCAGGCACAACCCCAGCCATACCCGGTTCAGCGCCCGATGCCGGGGCAGCAGCCACCTAACCTGTGCCAGACCGCACAGAAGAAATACCGCGCAATAGACTCCTGCCAGCAAAGCGGAACCTCCTTCAAAAAACCGAATGAGCGGCTGAGAAAGAGCATGCGCCCCTCCCCAGCCGCCGAGTGGCGTCCACGCGCCCGCACGTTTACTTCACGCCATCCTCCATATACGCCAGCATCAGCTGCACACCGGCTTCCATATCCCGCAGATCCACGGTTTCCAGCGCAGAATGCACATACCGGCAGGGAATGGACAGCGTGCATACCGGAATGCCGCCCCGGGAGGTCTGCATGCTTCCGGCGTCGGTGCCGCCGAAGGCCAGCACCTCGCGCTGATACGGAATGCCCTTACTTTCCGCCAGACCCATCAGCTGATCCCGCAAGGCAGGATTGGAGATACTCGCCCGATCCATCACCTTCACGGCGATGCCCTTGCCCAGGGAAACCGCAGGCTGATCCACCTCGGGCGTGTCGCCCCAGGCGGTCACATCCAGGGCGATGCCCACGTCAGGCGCCAAGGCAAAGGACGCGGTTTTGGCGCCGCGGCAGCCCACTTCCTCCTGCACGGAAAACACGCCAATTATGGTGTCCGCATAGCGTCCGGCCTGGAGCAGGAATTGCAGCAGCACCGCGCAAGCGCTGCGGTCGTCCATGGCAGGGCTGGCCACCCGGTGCTCGCCCAGTCGTACCACATTGGGCGCATACACGGCCACGTCCCCCAGCTTGACCATCTTCTCGGCTTCCGCTTTGTCCTGAGCGCCAATGTCAATGAACAGGTGCTTCATGGCGCGGTTTTCTCCGGGTTGCAGGGGCTGGCTGACCACCACGCCCTCCACGCCGTTGCCAAACACCACATGACGGAACTGGTTGCTACTGGGATCGACGCCGCCCACGCTGGTCACCCGCAGGAAGCCTTCCTTCTCAAAGCCGGTAACGATGAAGCCAATATGGTCCATATGGGCGCTGAACATGACCTTCTTGCCGTTGGGGTCCGTTCCCTTTTTCACCGCAATCAGGTTGCCCATCACGTCGCTTTCGATGCTGTCCACATGGCCTTCCAACGCCTGACGGATGGTCTGGGCCACCGCTTCCTCGTTGCCGGAGGGCCCGTAGGGCTTGAGTACCTTTTTCAAAAGCTCATACATGGCTTTGTACTTCCTTTCACTATCACATGGCGCGCAGCAGCGCCTGGGTCAGTGCCAGCTGGGCCTCCACGTCGCTGAGCTTGCACACCGACGAGGGGCTATGAATGGAGCGGCAGGGCACCGACAGCACCAGGGTCGGCACGCCGCCCCGGGCCAACTGAATGACGCCCGCGTCGTTGCCGCCGCTCACCGATCCCTTTACCTGGAAGGGAATCGCCTGGGCCTGGGCCAGCTCCAGCGCCTGGGCAAACAGGCGCTTGTTGCCGATAGAGCTGCGGTCCATAAAGGATACCGCTACCCCCGCCCCGGCCGCGCAAACCTGTTCGGGCTGAGGCACTTTGCCCAGATCATTGCAGGTGGTGCCTTCCAGCACCAGGGCCACGTCAGGTTCCTGGGCAAAGCCGGCGCCCTTGGCGCCCCGGCAGCCCACTTCCTCCTGGGAGGAGAATACCGCCACCACATCGCAGGGATAGGTTCCTTCCAGCACCCGCAGCAGGGTATAGCAGCCTACCCGGTCATCCAGGGCCTTGGCGGAAACAAAACCATCCCCGAACTCCACATACGCCGTGTCAAAGGTAATGTATGTGCCCATGGGGCATTGGGCCTGGGCTTCGGCTTTGTCCTTGGCGCCAATGTCCACATAAATATCGTCATAACCCAGCACGCGCTTACGGTCCTCGGGAGTTTGCAGGTGGATGGCCATGGCGCCGATCACGCCGGGCACCGCCTCGTCGCCGCAGAGCACCCGCTTGCTGATAATCACCCGCGGGTCCACCCCGCCGATGGGCAGCGGGCGGAGGAAGCCCTCCTCAGTGACGTTGGCCACGATCAGGCCCACCTCGTCCATGTGGGCCGAAAGCATCACGCGCTTTGCCCCCGCACCCTGGGTACCGGGTTTGACCACCACCACGTTGCCCAGGCGGTCCAGCTTGGGTTCCAGCCCCATGGCCTTGATTTCCGCCAGCAGCGCCCGGCGCAGGGGCTGTTCATTGCCGCTGGGAGCACGCAGTTCCGTCAGCGTTTTCAGATCCATAGGTCATCCTCCCATCCCGCATCCAGCTCGCTGAGGAAATGGGACAGCAGCCGGCTGCCTTCCTGAAGCGCCTGAATGTCCAGGGTCTCTACGGTGGTATGCATATATTTCAGCGGCAGGGACAGCAGCACCATGGGAATGCCGTCCCGCGCCAGGGACACTTCATCCCCGTCGGTGTAGGTATTGCGCTCCGCCACGGTGGTCTGCAGTTTGACATGGTGTGCCGCAGCACAGTCCATCAGCCGCTTGAGCAGCTTGGGCTGCAGGAACGGGCCTATGCTGGCGCACAGGCTGTCCAGCTCCACGGTGGTATTGGGGCGGCTGCCGGGAATGGTGGCATGGTCCACGTCGATGGCGATGGCCAGGTCGGGGGCGATGGCAAAAGCGGCGGTTTCCGCGCCCCGGGAGCCTACCTCTTCCTGGGTGGAACCTACAAAATATACGTCGGCATCGCATTGTAGCTTGCGCAGGCGTTCCGCAGTTTCCACCAGCATGGCCACGCAAGCCCGGTCATCCATGGTCTTTGCGGCGAACTGACCGTTCAGCAGCGGCGTAGCGGGCACATTGAAAGTGACGATGTCCCCTACCCGAACTAGCTCGCGGACCTTCTCCACCGGCAGGCCCACATCCACGTAAAGGTCCTTGCGTTCGTAATTCTTCTTGCGGTCCTCCGGCTTCATCAAATGCGGGGGCATAGCGCCAATGGTGCCAAAAAGCCGCTCCTTGCCATGCACCCATACCCGGCTGGCAGGCAGGATACGCGGGTCCACGCCGCCCACGTTTCCCAGGCGGAGGCTGCCGTCCTCCTCGATGGCGATGACCATCAGGCCGATTTCGTCCATGTGCGCGAACAGCGCCACCCGGGGACCCGTGCCCTTTTTATGGGCGATCACGTTGAACATGGCGTCCACCGTCACTTCGTCCACAAAAGGCCGGAACTGTCCGGCAAAATATTCCGCCACTTCCATTTCCTGACCGCTGGGGCCGACTTTTGCCGACGCCTCGGTCAGGATCTTTTGCACGTCCATGGCTGAACCTCCTTCATTGATATACTGGGCTTATTATATCACATTTACCCCCGTGCGCAAGGGGAAGGGGCACTTCATGGTTACCCGGCGCTTCATGGTTCCCCGGCGCGTGAGAGAAAGAACACCATCTGCGGTGAAGCATCATTGAGGGTGCAGGCAGGCGCGTCCACGCTCAATCGGGCCGCTTCCTTCACGACCTGCAACCCCGCGGCCCGGGCCAGCATGCGAATCTCCCTGGGAAAATACCAGGTCAGGGTTTCCTCCGTTTCCGCCCGGCGGATCAGCTGTTCTCCCTGATATTCTTCCAGAATGATCCGGTCTTCTTCCACCTGACGTACAAAATCATACCTGGCCAGGAAGTAATCCTTGATCACCGTTCCCCGTGGGGTAGGAAAAGTCAGCGTCTCCTCCTGGCCATGGCTTTGCGCCATGAACCGCACATCCGGCGTGGAGCAATCCACTACCACCACGCCTTGAGCGGCCAGGTGTTCCCCGCAGCGTTGCAAAACGGCCAGCGCGTCCTGCGCGTCCACAAAATGATTCAGAAAATTGCAGGACAGCAGGATGGCGTCAAACCGTTCTTCCATGCAAAACGTCCTGGCGTCTCCGCGGACAATGCGCAGATAATCCCGGGGATAATCTTTCTTTTCCAGAAGTGCCAGCATATCCGGTTCCGTTTCAATTCCCGTAACCTCATAGCCTGCCTTGGCCAGCGGAATAGCCACTCGTCCAGTGCCGCATCCCATCTCCAGCACGCGCCGCCCATAAGGCCTGAGCAATGCCGGATAAATATCTTGATCTCCGCAACCCGCATGCAGCATGTCGTAAAACTCTGCAAAGAAGCCCTGAAATTCCGACCGGTATTGTTCCGTCACGTCATTTCCTCCTCCATGCTCGCGCAGTAAACGGTTCATTTTTTATCACGATTCGCACAAGCAATATCTATTAGGTACTCTATCACTTCTCCCGAAAGCAGTCAAGGCAAGATCTTGGACTTCTCCACCCATGGTTCAGGAAAAACCTTCCTGATTTTTTGAAAAAATGCTTGCATTTACCTGTATGTCGTGCTATAATAGCTTTCGCATTCGGACGTGAGGCCTACGCCAAGTGGCCGTCTGATGCATCAAATATGGGGCATTAGCGCAGTTGGTAGAACGAGTTGTTCGTACTGTCGCCCCGAAGGTTTGAACACCGTAAGCAGTTAATGGTGAATCTGCACAAAATTCATCGGGAATATTTGGGGCATTAGCGCAGTTGGTAGAACGAGTTGTTCGTACTGTCGCCCCAAGGGTTTGAACGCCGTAAGCAGTTAATGGTGAATCTGCACAAAATTCATCGGGAATATTTGGGGCATTAGCACAGTTGGTAGCGCGCTACATTCGCATTGTAGAGGTCACCGGTTCGAATCCGGTATGCTCCACCATTTAACATCAAATCCGAACCGGCATACATCTTCGTCAATGGCGTGTTCGGCTGCATCTTTCCTCGGAACGATGTAGAATGACCGGGTGATTTCACCCGGTTTTTTCATTTTTCGGTGTGAAATTGAAAATAAGGCTC
>CALVVZ010000054.1 GCA_944364075.1 uncultured Clostridia bacterium | reverse complement strand
GATTCAATCATGGGCACATCCTTCCGTACGAGGTAGAACGAGCATAACAAAAAATCACGACAGCTTTTGTCGTGATTTGAAACTTCTTGTAAGGTCTAGAAAGGAATACAATGGAGTTTAGCAAGTTCATCAGATACTTCACAAATGAGGCGCTTTACATCTGCTAAGTAGCATCTTATTTACCCGATGGGACAAGATCAAGCATGTGGACATCCCGCATTTGATTCCCATTGCGGTGATGATGCTGATTCTCAACTGTGGTTCCCTGCTTTCCTCCAATACGGATAAGGCGCTGCTGATGCAGACCTCCGGTAACATCAAGACTTCCGATATTATAGGTGTGTACGTATACAACACCGGCCTGGGCAAGGCGCAGTATTCCTATACCTCGGCCATTGGCCTATGCCTGAATGTGATCAACTTTGCCATCATTATGCTGGTCAATGCGATCTCCCGGCGGGTGAGCGAAATCAGCCTATTCTAAGGAGAGGGGGAGAATGGTAATGGAAAAAAAGGAAGTACGGGGTATCCGCATTCGTGAAACCCGAGAAGACCGCGTGTTCAATGCCATCAATCTGCTTTTCTGGGTGGTTGTGCTTTTTCTGGTGCTCTACCCCCTGTGGCTGATTCTGATTGCGTCTGTATCTGACCCGGACGCAGTACTGGCAGGGGAAGTCATCTGGTGGCCCAAGGATTTCTCCCTGATGGGCTATGAAGCGGTGTTCCAGTATAACGAAATCTGGACGAGTTACATCAACTCCATTTTCTATACCGTCGTGGGCTCGGTACTTAGCGTGTTTATCACCTTGGCGGCCGCCTATGCCCTTTCGCGCAAGTTTTCCGGTAAGAAACTGGTAAATCTGATGATTACCTTCACCATGTTTTTCTCCGGCGGCTTGATTCCGATTTTCCTGAACGTGCGCGACCTGGGCCTGTATAATACGCGTACGGTCATGATTCTGATCAACCTGGTCAGCGTATGGAACCTGATGGTTGCCCGCACCTATATTCAGTCTTCCATTCCCAATGAATTATATGAAGCGGCGGTGATGGACGGCGCAAACCATTTTGTGTATTTCTTCAAGTGTGTTTTGCCGTTGTCTGGTACCATCATTGCGGTGCTGAGCGTGTACTATGGCGTAGCGCGGTGGAATGACTACTTTACGGGCCTGGTTTTCCTGCGTGACCGTTCTTACCTGCCGTTGCAGACTGTGCTGCGGGAGATACTGGCATCTCTGTCCATTTCCGGTTCCAGCGAAACCTTCTTCGCGGCCTATGCGGATAATCTAGGCGGATTGCAGGAAGCCATGCGTAAGGCGGAGGTTGCCAAATACTGCTGTATCGTGGTGGCTACGGTACCGGCGGTAGTGCTGTATATCTTCATGCAGAAGTATTTTGTCAAGGGTGTTATGATCGGTTCCCTGAAGGGCTAAAGGTATGGATGCGGATTTAGCGTGCCGGTTCAGGCGCGTGAATCAAATGACAGAAAGGAGATTCTCCCCATGAAAAAACTCGTTTCCCTGTTGCTGGCCGTGGCGATGGTGCTGTCCCTGTGCGGCGCCGCCATGGCTGAGGAAAAGGTCAATTTGACCGCCTTCCAGTATTCGTTGGAAAACCAGAGCGTGGATTTCAACAATTTGTGGTTTTTCCAGGAACTGGAAGCCAAGACCGGCATTCATGTGGATTTCCAGACGGTAAAGGATGCCGACTGGTCCACACAGCTGAACCTGATGTTCGCTTCCGGCGAGTATACGGATATGATTCTGCGTAACGGTGTGGACGTGGAAGAATACGGCGTAACCCAGGGACTGCTGCTGCCGCTGGATGAATATCTCACCGAGGACATCATGCCCAACTATGTCAGCCGTCTGAGCCTGAATAATGCGGGTGATTCTATTCCTGCCTCCGACGGGAAGAGCTACTACATTGGCTACCTGGTGGCGCAGAATGTGAACCATAACGGAACCTGGTACATCAACAAGACGCTGCTGGATGAGCTGGGCCTGGCAGTACCCACTACCATCGATGAGTACACCGAAGTGATGCGTGCTTTCAAGGAAGCCGGCGTGACGTATTCTTTCTCCGCTTCCTTCACGGATTTCGGACCGGAGACCCTGTGGAACCAGTTCGCCTCCTTTGGCGTACCGGAAAATGTGTATCTGTTCGCTTGCATCGACGAGAATGAAAAGGTACAATTCACCGGCTTCCTGCCTGGCTGGCGCGACTGTGTGGAATGGCTGCACACGCTGTACGCCGAGGGCTTGATGGATCCGGAATCCCTGACCCAGGACTCCAACCTGTGGGCCAACAAGGTAAACGCTGGCGAGGTTGCGACCTTCTGCTACCTGCGTTTGATCAATACCGCACTGACTCCTGAAACCTATGCCGATTTTGAGTCCATGCTGCCTCCCGTGGCCGATGGCTACAAGGCCAGCGTTTCTTCCATTCTGGAAGTTCCCTCTCCCGGTGCCTACCTGACCGTAACCAACAGCAACCCCGAAGCCTCTCTGCGCTGGATCGATGCGCAGCTGGAAACTGAAACCATGATGGTGGCTGCCAACGGCAAGATGGGCGAGCAGATGATCATTAATGATGGTGGGAAATACGAAGTCATTGATGTTCCGGAAGACAACGGCCTGTATGATTTCGTGCCCGTGACCATGGGCCAGTTCTTTGCTCCCGGTGACTATTATACCGAGATTTACGAGATGGCGCCGCATCGTGTGGAACGCTATGAAGATTCCAAGGCATATGCCGAAGCCGGCGTACTGGAATACAAGTCCTTCCAGTACCTTAAGGATCTGAGCAAGATGTCCAACGAGGACGCCACCGAGGCTGCCTTGATCTATACCGAGCTGAAGAAGTTCATGCAGGAGTCTGTGATCGACTTCGTGAAGAACGGCGTCACGGACGAGAGCTTTAACGCTTTCTTGGAAACCGCCAAGGGTATCGGCGTGGAGCGTTACATTGAGCTGTATCAGAACGCCTACGATGCCTACCTGGCCAAGTAAGCAAAACATTTCTTGGGCCGGACGCTTTCCAGTGAAGGCGCCCGGCCTTTGCATAGCTTGGCTTGTGAAAATGAGAATTGTTATGGTACAATCAATACATTAGTGAAAACAACGCCCCAACGGCCGTTGCATGCGGCGTTGCTTATCTGCTAAGGAGGGAATACGTTCGTGTCACGCCTCACAAGAAAAATTGCCTTGTGCGCTCTGCTGACGCTGTGCTTCTTTTTGTGTGGCTGCGGTCAGCGGCAGGAGGCGGAAACACCCCCGGTAACCCTCACCGCACTCCAGTATGAATTGGAAAACCAGAATACCGACTTTGCCAACATGTGGTTTTTTCACCAGATTGAGCAAGACACAGGTATCCATGTGGAGTTTGAAGAAGTGAAGGATCAGGATTGGACCACGCGCCTAAGCCTGATGTTTGCCTCCAACAACTTTCGCGACATGATCCTGCGTGGCTCCCTGGACACGGAGGAGTATGGCGCGACGCAGCATCTTCTGGTGCCCCTGGAGGATTATTTGGAAGACTATATGCCCAACTATTTCAGCCGTTTGGGAATGGATGGGGCAGGGGACGCTATCCCCTCTTCTGACGGGCACAGCTACTATGTCGGTTTCCTGCTGGCGCAGAACATCAACACAGACGGACATTTCTTTATTAACCAGAACTGGCTTGACCGGCTGGGGCTGGAAGCTCCCACAACCGTTCAGGAGCTGACGGATGTGCTTCGTGCGTTCCGGGACGGTGATCCAAATGGAAACGGCTTACGGGACGAGGTACCCTATCAGGCCACGTTTGACGATTGCAATACCGGCATCTATAATGCTTTCAGCGCTTGGGGTATTCCCATGAACGAGGATTTTGTATTTATAGATGAAAATCATCAGGTGCATTTCGCGGCGGAGGAGGCCGGATTTCGCCCCTGCGCCGAATGGCTGCATTTGCTCTGCGAGGAAAAACTGCTGGACGTGGAATGCATAACCCAGGGTTCCAATCTGTGGGGTGCAAAGGTCAACACGGATACTGCCGGTTATTTTAGCTATTGGCGGCTGGGCAATACGGTACTCACCCAAGATATTACATCCCAGTTCCAGTGCATATTGCCCGTGCATGCGGAAGGCTATCAGGCGAGGCTGGGCCGGCTGGAGGACGTGGTGGAGTTCGGCGCCGCTTTGACGGTACAGAATGAACACATAGAGGATTCCTTGCGTTGGCTGGATGCGCAAATGGAAACCGAGACCATGCTTGTGGCGCAGAACGGGCGCCTTGGCGATACCCTGCGCCTGCGGGAGGATGGCAGGTATGAGGTGGTGTACGTCCCCGAAACCAATGTGCTGTACCAGGAGGTCCCGGTTATCTGCGGGCAGTTCTTTGCACCACAGAGTTATTATGAGCAAGTCTACGTTCCCGCCGCCCATCGGGAAGAAAAAAGCGCATATAGCGCCATGTACGAGGCGGCAGGCGTCCTGGAGGATATCTCTTACCGCCAGCTCACCTACGCTATGCCCAAAACCAGCGAGGAATCCGCAAGAACGCTCTAGTTGCGCACACAGCTGAAAACGGTGGTGGACTCCGCGCTGGTATCCTTTATGACCGATGGGGTCACTGACGAAAGCTACGTGGCTTTTGGGCAAGCATTGGAGAAAGCGGGAGTGGAGGAATATAAGACGCTGTACCAGACGGCATATGATCGTTACCGCAGTCAGAGAGAGGAGAGCGCACAATGAAAAAGCTCTTTGCGCGGTTTCGGCGGTCTACCTTCGCACGGTTTGCGTTATCCTATATTTGCCTGCTGGTGCTGGTTTTATTGAGCATATTTGGTTATATGTATACCTATGTGGAGCGTGAGGTGCGGGACAGGGCGCTGGGCAGCCAGATCAACCGCTTGAGCCGGATTGCCTATCAGCATGAGGACTATATGAAGACCATGCTGAATACCGCCTTGCAAATGGGACTTTCGCCCTTTATTGAGCCCTTTGATTATGCGTCCGAGCCGGCCAGCGCCTATGACCTTCTGCGGCAGATGGCGCCCTATACGGTGACCAACAGTTTTTGCGACCAGATTTTTCTGTGCTTTTCCCAGGATGACCATATCTATTCCTCTGCATCTTCCATGACTTTGGACATGTTTACCAGTCTGCTTCGCTACGATCAGGTTTCCGCCCAGAAGCTCCGTAAGCTGATTGCTGATCCGGGACGTCTGACCATTCTACCGGCCCAGCGGGTGGAAGGAGCACTCGTGGATGGTACGCAGGTCAGTGTCGTGACTTTTTTGATGCCCTTGGGTGTCAGCGAAAGCAACAGCAAGGGAACCATGCTGTTTTTGGTGAAAGAAAATATCTATTGGCAGTTGTTTGCAGACGCCATTGAGGATGCCAACAATACCTATATCTTTCATAACGGTCAGCTGATGATCGCCGAGACGGACTTTGAGCTTCCGGTGGAGGCGGTATATCAACAAGCCAGTGACCTTGCTTCCGGGGAATCCGTATCTTTTTCCCTGAATGGTGAGAACTGGACGCTGCTGTGTACCGGCAGCCGCGACTGGGATATGCGCTATGTCACCTACCGGCCCAGCGGGTGGAAGGAGCACTCGTGGATGGTACGCAGGTCAGTGTCGTGACTTTTTTGATGCCCTTGGGTGTCAGCGAAAGCAACAGCAAGGGAACCATGCTGTTTTTGGTGAAAGAAAATATCTATTGGCAGTTGTTTGCAGACGCCATTGAGGATGCCAACAATACCTATATCTTTCATAACGGTCAGCTGATGATCGCCGAGACGGACTTTGAGCTTCCGGTGGAGGCGGTATATCAACAAGCCAGTGACCTTGCTTCCGGGGAATCCGTATCTTTTTCCCTGAATGGTGAGAACTGGACGCTGCTGTGTACCGGCAGCCGCGACTGGGATATGCGCTATGTCACCGTACTGAAAACAGCGGACCTGACCGGCAGAATCTGGACGGATCTGGCGCGGCTGCTGATGCTGCTCATGGGCTTGGCCGCGGTAGGCGTGCTGGTAGCGCTGTTGTTGGCAAAGCGCAACGTGCAGCCCATCCGTGAGATCTCCAGCATGCTGTCCCAGAAACGTGAAAGCGGCGATGAACTTTCAACCATACAAACAGGTATCCGGGAGCTTTCTGCCCGCAATACGGACCTGACGACCCGTTTGGAACGTTCGCTACCCATGCAGCGGCATGATTTTCTGCTTCGCTTCATGAAGGGCCGCTATGCCTCCCGGGAAGATAGCATCCGTGAAGCCGCGGCAGTAGGGCTGATGATCGATAAGGCTTATTATGCGGTGGTGCTTTCCGGCGTACAGGATCACAACGATCAGCCCTTGGATTTGCGGATGCCGCCCTTTGACTCCGTAGCGGGCGCCTTGGGCTGTGGTGTGGAATTGGTGGCCTTGAGCGCGCATATGTATCTGATTTTCTCGGACAAGCCTGAACAGATTCGCCAGATGGCGGAGCTTATTCGCGAGGTGGGTCTGGAGCGCAGCGGGCATGCCATCGTCTCCCTCTCCGGCATTCAGACGGATTTCTCCCAGGCGCCCAACGCATATCTGGAAGCGGCTGCCGCCTATGAAAACCGCTTTGTCATGGATGATACCTGCCTGATGGACTACGCGGAGATCTCCACCAGCATCGAAGATATTCTGCCCAAGGCCCGCAAGATCACCGATGGTATCAATCAGGCGTTGCTCATGCGCAACCGGGATATGCTTGCCGGGAAAATTGGCGAGCTGCTGCATTTTCTCAAGCACACCAGCATGTCGCCTTTTGCCTTCCGGTTGATTTATAACGACGTCATTGCGGCTTTGCTACGGGAGCATACCCAGGCGCTGAGTGAAAAACAGGATCTGCAGGACTTCTATGACATTTTCTCCTTATCCAGCTGTCAACGGGTGGATGACCTGGACGAACTGCTGCGCAGGCTGTGCGATTCCATCCTTAGCGCGGAGAAAAAGCCGGAGACCGGCACTTCTGTGGAGGAACAGCCAGGCATCGGCCAAATCACCCGCTATATGATGGATCATTTCACAGACCCTGAGCTGTCCATTAGCGCCATTGCCGAGGCCTTTGATATGTCTACGGCCCGCCTCTCCCTGGCGTTTAAGGAATTGACCCGGATGTCGCCCCTGGAATACCTGACGCTGCTGCGGGTGGAACGCTCCAAAATGCTGCTGCGGGATACGGCGCTTTCCATCAAGGAAATTGCGGCGGAGGTTGGCTATTACGACGCTTCGAGCTTTATCCGCCGTTTCAAGCAGATTACGGGCGTTACGCCGCTGCAATACCGCCGCAGTAAGGAGGAAAGCGGGAATTATGCTGACAGTTGAGCAGGTAAGCAAGCGCTACGGCCACCGAACGGCCTTGCGGGATGTGTCCTTTACCGCGGAAGGTGGGGAGATCATCGCGCTGCTGGGCCGCAATGGCGCGGGAAAAACCACGCTGATGAATATTCTCACCGGCTATATTGCCATGACCTCGGGCAGGGCCTGCATAGGGGGACACGATGTACTGCGCGAACCGCTGACGGCCCGCCGCATGGTGGGTTATCTGCCTGAGCTGCCGCCCCTGTATCCCGAAATGACCGTGCGTGAGTGCCTAATGTATTGTGCAGCCCTGAAGGGTATCCCGCATGGTGAACGGCGCAAGGAACTGGACCGGGTGATTTCGCTCACCGCCCTGGAGGCTTACGCCGGGCGGCTATCGGGACGCCTCTCCAAGGGATACCGCCAGCGTGTGGGTCTGGCGCAGGCGCTGTTGGGCCGCCCGCCGCTGCTGATTCTGGATGAGCCGGGCAGCGGCTTGGACCCGGTGCAGCTGGCGCAAATGCGGGATGTCATTCGGGACGTGGGTCGGGAAAGCATGGTGCTGCTTTCTTCCCATCTGCTCAGCGAAATGACCAACGTATGCGCCCGGGCCTTGGTGCTGGACGCGGGTAGCCTGCGCTATGACGGGCCCATGGAGGAGTTGACAGCCACCAAAGGCGTTTTGGAAGTGACCTACAGGAATGGTCACGGCATTAGCGCCGCATTGTCCGCGCTGCCTGGGGTTTGTCGGGTAAGCGCGCTGGAGGAGGATGCGGAACGCATCCGTCTGGCGCTTTACTGCGAGGATAGCGCGGCGTTGGCGGCTGAGGCTGCCCGCTGCGTGCTGGCCCGGGAGGGGGAACTGCTGGCCCTGTGCCCGCAGCATCAAGGGCTGGAGGAAGCTTTCCTGCGCCTGGTTCACGAGGAGGCGAAGCCATGAATGCTGTTTTCCTGCATGAACTCAAGCGGTATTTTGTTTCACCGGCAGGGTATGCGTTTCTGATTCTGTATACGCTCATGGCTGGTGTGATTTATGTTTTTGCAAACATTGGACAGGAAAGCAGCGCCAGCATGAACCTGACGCTTTCGGGCATGCAGCTTCCCCTGATGCTGGCGGCGCCCCTGCTGACCATGCGTCTCTTTGCCGAGGAGCGCCGCATGCGCACCGACCAGCTGCTGCTGACTGCGCCTGTTCGCCTAAGTCGGGTAGTGCTTGGCAAAATGCTGGCCGCGGCGGCGATGCTGGCCCTGGCCATGGGACTGACGGCGCTCTTTCCATTGGCGATTTCCCACTGGGCGGAGATCTCCTTTGCACAGGTGGCAGCAGTCTACCTGGGGTATTACCTGCTGGGGGTAACCATGCTTTCCGTAGGGGTATGGATCAGCTCCCTGTGCACCAATCAGATTACCGCCGCCATGGCGACCCTGGGCGCCAATTTGTTGATCTATCTGTGCGAGCACTACGCTGTACCTCAGCTAAGCGCTACGTCCCTGAACTTTGTGAACCGTGCGCTGGCTTTTTTGCCTTCCTCTTCCCGGCTGGGTGATTTTGCCCAGGGCGTTATTAGCCTGGCGGATGTGGTTTATTTTCTGACGTTCACGGCGTTGATGCTTTTTTATACTTGCCGGGTGCTCACCCGCCGGCGCATGATGAAGGGGTGAAGGATGTCGTGAAAAAGTTAAAGCGTACTTGTCCCTTTGGGCTGTACCATGTGCTGCTTTCCCTGCTGACAACTGCGGCAGCAATCCTCCTGTGCCTGTGCGCGGAGCTTGCGGAGGAGCGGTATTACCTGAAGTGGGACGTATCCTCCACACAGGTCAGCCGCTTGAGCGACTATACCCTTGCACAGCTGGAAGGCCTTACCGAACCGGTTACGATCTATCCCGTGTATACTGCGGGTTCAACCTTATCCCTCAAGGATTTGCAAACGGAAACCCTGCTGACCATGCGTCTTGCCTCTTCCATGGTGAAGGTGGAAACCATTGACCCTGTGACGCAGCCCCAGCGCCTCCAGGAACTGGCTGGGGATATAGCCAATGTGGCAGAAGGTACCGTCTTTGTGCGCAATGAAGCAGGGACCAGGGTCATCCGCCTGAACGCGGAGGATTTCCTGTTTTCCCAGCGCATGGAAGAGGACGTATACACCATTTATTGCGGGGAAGCGATGCTCATAGGCGCCATCGAACGCGCTTGTGCGCCGGAGGTGCCCGCCGCCTGGTTTATAACTGGCCATGGGGAAGCAACCCGTGAGGAATGCTCGCGGCTCACCTTGCAAATGCAGGCGATGGGCCTGGAGGTACACAGCGGCGCGCTGGGGATCATGGCTGCCCAACCGGGGGATGTGGCGCTGCTCATGGACCCGCAAAGGGATTTGACGGAGAGCGAAGCCCTGGCCTTGGTGGATTTTCTGGACCAAGGGGGACACTTGCTGCTGGCTTGCGGAGCGGATACGCCTTGGGCAGATCTTCCGCAGCTGCAAGGCCTGTGCCAGGTGTATGGCCTGGGATTCCGGGATGGATGGGTGGTGGAGGACGCTACGGCAACCGATGCGTATGTGGAGCGCCCGGAATGGCTTTCTCCGGCACTGTCTGCGGACAACGGCCTGTTGGATGCGCTTCCTGGACGGCTGATTCTGCCGCGGGCCTGCGCGCTGGCGGTGCCTGGCATACGGCCAGGAATCACCGCTCACGTGCTGCTGACCACCTCTGAGCGCGCCGTGCTTCACGAAAATACCACCGGCGACGCGCTTGCGGCTGCTCCAGGGGACATCAGCGGGCAAATGCTCCTGGCTGCGCTGTTCCGGCTGGAGAAGGGAAGCATTTTGCAGCTGGCGAGCGCGGACATGTTGCGGGATCGGGTGGAAACTACCGGCACATCCGTGGTGGATGCCAGCGAGAACCTGGCCTTGATCGCATGCTGGCTGGATGAAATGACCGGGCAGAAGGGCGGCGCTACGCTGGATGCCGGTGTGAAGGAATTGCCCAACCAGCTCATCCGCTTTGACAGCGAGCAGACCCGGCAGCGGGTAAGCGTGCTTTTCCTGGCGGCGCTGCCTGTGGGGCTTCTGGCGCTGATGCTGGTGGTGCTGCTGCGAAGGAGGCGCTTGTGATGCACCGGGGACGTAATCTGGCCCTGATTGCTTTGGTCGCGGCGCTCCTGTGCCTGCTTTGCCTGTATCTGGATGGTGACGCGCCGGACGAGCGTGCAACGCCGTCGGCGGAAACCGCGCCGGCTTACTGGATGCTCTACGAGCGGGACCCCAGCGAATTTCGCAGCTTGACGGTAACCCTTGCCAGCGGGGAAAGCTACCGTGTACGCTCCGACATGGTATTTCAGGATGGGCAGCTTATGGGCGTACAAAACACCCTGGGACAGCCCGTGGTGGTGGACGGCCGGCCAGACTTTGCCCTGGATACCACCGGATATCAGATGATGCTGCTGGTGGCGCAGCATATACCCGTCACCGCACGGTATGACGCATTGGACCTGGAGGCGTGCGGCTTGGCCAGCCCTGCCGCGCGGCTGGAGATCGCTTATGATAACGGGGAAACGCTTAACCTCGCCATCGGTAACTTGACAGCTTCGGGGGATTCCTGCTATGTAAGCCTGTCCGGAGACACGTCGGTATATTTAGCGCCCTATGATCTGCATCAGGTCATGACCCGTTCCCTGAAGGAACAGCATGCCCTTCCCGGCCCACTGAATGTGGACGTGGACAGCGCAGTGCAGCTTGCTGTGGATGGCCCGAACGTGGAGCGCATCATTGCTACCCGCTACGGCGGCGACCGTCTGCTGCCTTGGCAGGTGGATACGCCCCTTGTCCATGACGGGGACACAGAGCGGATTGCGGCGTTCATAGCCGGTCTGTGCGCTGTACATGCCCAAGCCTATGAGACCACCGTGGCGGATGCGGCGGACTTGGCCGCCTACGGGCTGGATGCGCCATTGCGGCTCATCGCAGCATTTTCCAACGGGACGATTCGCGATATTCATGTGGGTGCCGATGCAGGCGGCGGTATGGTGTACGTGCGCATGGACAGCACGGGAGACATTTATCTGCTCAGCCGTACGCAGTTGGACTTTGCGGCGGAAGCCTCGCTGGAGGGATTGCTGGATCGTTTTGTGGCGCTGGTGCCCATTACGGAGCTATCCCAGCTTACGGTTACATGCGGACAGGAACGCTATGTGCTGGCCCAAAACTGGTTAAGCCAGGAGGACACCGTGGCCATGGGCTATACAGTCAATGGCGCGGAGGTTTCCCGGGAGGATTTCTCTGCCTGTTACAGTGCGGTCATTGGTTTGCAGTTCGATCAGGCGAGCGATGAGACGAGGGAGAATATGCCCATGGCTTCCCTGCAATTTACATTGCGGGACGGAACGCGGTATCAAGTGGACTTGTATGCTTACGATGCCTTTTACACTTTGGCGGTCACGGATGGAGGCGGACGTTTTCTGGTGCGCAATACCCGTGTGAATGCCATGATCGAAACCTTGAAGGAGGATACCTATGCTGTGCAATGAAATCAATATCCGTGATCCCTATGTACTGGTAGATGAGGGAAAGTACTATCTCTATGGCACCCGGGGCGCAACGTGCTGGGGCAAGGCCGACGGCTTTGACGTATATATCAGCGAGGACATGGTCCACTGGGATGGGCCGCATACTTGCTTCCACAATGACGGCACATTCTGGGCGGACCGTAACTATTGGGCGCCAGAGGTGCACCCGTGGCGGGGAAAATACTATATGTTTGCCAGCTTCAAAAATGAAGCATTGCCCCGCGGTACGGCGATTCTGTGTGCGGATACGCCCATGGGCCCCTTCCACCCACATTCCCAAGGTCGGGTTACTCCGCCAGACTGGGAATGCCTGGATGGTACCTTCTATGTCAGCAAAGACGGAAAACCTTATATGGTGTTTTGCCATGAATGGGTTCAGGCGGGGGATGGGGAAGTGTGTGCCCTGCCGCTGACGGAAGATCTACGGGCAGCGGCGGGAGAACCACGCCTGCTCTTCCATGCTTCCGACGCGCCCTGGGCCAAGCTGATGCATCATTCCAGCGGCATGGAAGGGCGGGTCACCGACGGACCGTTTCTATGGCGGACGGCGTCCGGCGCGCTGCTGTGCCTGTGGGCAAGCTTTTCAGCGGGAGGATATACGGAGGGAGTCGCCATATCCCATAATGGGGAGATTGATGGATGCTTTACGCAGATTGACCCACTCTTCAAGGAAGACGGCGGTCATGGCATGGTGTTCCGCGCATTGGATGGGCAGATTTATCTTAAAGCGAAGGCGAACCTTTCCTGTAATGAAAACTGCCCAAAAGTTGCCGTGAGCGACGCATCCAGCACAAAAGTTTTTCGGTCGATATGACAGTTTTTTGCGTCCTGGGCGTCTAAAGAATGTAACGTTACAAAGGAGGTGGGAGGATGGACAAGGAGGCTTTTGCCAGCGAACTGGAGGCGTACCAGAGCATGCTCTACCGGGTGGCGTATACCATTTTGCGGGACGACGACGCATGCCGGGACGCGCTCCAGGACGCGGCGCTCAAGGCGTGGGAAAAACGTTTTACCCTGCGGGAACCGAATTTTTTCCGCACGTGGATAACGCGCATTCTCATCAACGCCTGCCATGACATCCATCGCAAACGACGGCGCCTGGTCTGCATGGAGCGTCTGCCCATAGCATCAGCGCCTCCGCCAGACCCCGAGCTGGCCGTCGCCTTGGCGTGCCTGCCCGAGGGACTGCGCCTGCCGCTGGTACTGCGCTATGCCGAAGGCATGAGCTATGATGAAATTGCCCAGGTTATGCGTCTGTCGCAGTCCACCGTCCGAAGCCGGCTTCGTAAAGGCAAGGAAAAACTCAGGAAGGAGCTGGAGGAAGCATGAAACGCGATTGGAATCGCTTGGATCTTAAGGATGCCTTTCATACGATCCCCGATGCGTGCAGTCGGGCGCTGATGGAAGCTGCTCGCTCAGCTGGCAGGGAGGCGCATCACCAGCGGAGAAGATACCGGATTGCCCTGGCGGCGGCGTTGATGCTTGTGGGAACCGTGGCGGCTGCCTTTGCGGCAACGCAGCTGGGATGGACAGAACTGTTCAGCCGGGAATACGGCATGGATGTCCCACGCTCAGCCCAGGAAGCCTTGGAGATCACGCAATCCGTGGCCTATGAGGTGGGTCCCGTGACCATTACCTATCAGCAGCTGCTTGCTGACGGGCATATGGTACTCAGCGCCGCACAGGCACAGCTTACGAATGGCGGCGATGCGCTTTATGCGGATGATGCCGCCGCACAGGATGGAGAAGCCGTCCCGCAGAGCGTAGCGGCCCATTATGGCCTGGCCGTGGGAAGCAGCTGGCTGGAGGCTGCCCAGGAGCTGGACTTGCCCCTGTACAGCGTTCGGGCGCTGGTGGAACTTCCGTCCGCGTACAGCCAGGAAGCCATGGAAAGTGCGCTGTGGCAGGAGGATGGAAGTATTACTTATTTCAATATGCTGCTGCTGGACTCCGCCATGGAAAGCGAGCCGCTGCCTGTTACCCTGTACATGCAGGTAACGCAGCATGATCCCGTCACGGGAGAGTCGTTGGAAACCTGGCAAGCACAGGAAGATGCGATTGTTTCTATGACACCGCTGCTGGCGGAAAAAGACTATCTCCCCAGCGCAGACACCGTTCTGGACGGGTTAACTCTGGAAAAGATCCATGGCGAGTTGTATGCAACCGGCGTGTATCTGACCGCTTCATTTACCGCTGCGGAAGGCATGACACAGCAAGAAGCACTGCACGCGCTCTACGGTATGACCATGCTGGACGCAGAAGGCGCGCAGCTGCCCATGGGACTGAATTTGTCCGTTCAGGCCGACGTTCAGGCATTGCCGCAGGCAACGCTGGAGGTATCAGCTGCTTTGGAGGCTCTGCCCGGCTCCGTGATGCTGAGCGCGGGTGAACAAACGGTGACAGCTGAGTAACATGGCCGCACGGTAAGCTGTTCCGTGGCAGAGAAAGGAGAAACAGAATGAAACGAATTATCGCGCAACTGCTGTTATGCTGCCTGCTTTTGGCCGTAGCCGCGCCTGCAGGCGCGGAAACAGCGCCGCTTAGGTATGCCGCCATCGCCCAGGAACTGTTGGACGATTGGCTGGAGGAACGCTACCCCGATATTTCCCTGGAGGTCGGTTCTGGTCCCAACAGCACCCAGGAAGCGATTCAAATGCTGGAAAGCGCCGATGCGCCGGACCTGATGATGGTACAGAGCCGCAGCGTGGATATCTATGCGCTGCTGC
Source organism: uncultured Clostridia bacterium (assembly GCA_944364075.1). GTDB lineage: Bacteria > Bacillota > Clostridia > Christensenellales > Aristaeellaceae > Egerieenecus. The sequence continues at coordinate 1,587 of CALVVZ010000054.1, read as the reverse complement.
AGAGCGGGTTATTGGAGGACCTGAGCGGCCACGAGGAGATTCAGCTGGGACTGGCGCAAATGTATCAGCCTTTCCGTGATCTGGTCACGAGCGCGGATGGGGCGGTTTACGGCGTGCCCTATGCCATGCAGAACAGAACCATGCATGCCCTTCCTCAGACTTGGGAAGCCGCTGGCCTGAACGTGGAGGATGCGCCGGAAAGTTTCGAGGCGTTGCTGGCATTTGTCCAGCGCTGGACCGCCCTGGTAGCGGAGGGCGCGGCGGGCGACGTTCGCCTGTATGCGTCCGGCGAATATCTTATGGATGAGCGGCGCTATACCCTCTGGCTGACGGATCTGCTGGTACGGTGCTGGGCAATACGCCAGCAGGCGGCAGGAGAAGCCGTAAGCTTTGACGATCCGGCGTTTGTCGCCCTGGCGGACCGTGCCCGGGATGCCGGGCGTGCGCTGGCCGCAGCAGAAGAAAAGCCCGGCGCAGCGTCGCTCTCTCTCTATGACGCCGGGCTGAACGCAGGCGTGGGCTATGGCGATGACGCGCTGGACGATTATGCCTTTCCCATGCGTCTGAACGCGGACGAACCTTTCCGGGTGCATGGCTCCTGCTGGCTGTTTGTGGTTCGCAAGGGGAGCGACTATGCGCAGGTGTGCATGGACTTCCTGGGCAATCTGATCCATCGAACGGACCCTGTGGAGCAGCGCAATGTGAAGCTGTATACAGACATTCCGGAACAGCAGTTTACCGGCCCCGAAGGGGAAGCAGGCTACGTGCTCACGCCTGCGTGGGTGAAGAGCTATCGTCCCGAGCGGCTGTTCTTCCTGTGCGATCCTTTTCATACGACGGCGGCCTATAGCAGCTGGGAGCAGCTGACCCTCCGCTTTGCGGACGGTGAAATCACGGCCCAGGAGCTGGCCTCCGGTCTGGAACAGGCGTTGACGGAAGAATAAAAAGCCGGGCCGGAACGTAATAGCGTTTCGGCCCGGCTCAGCGTGTCGAAAAAGTGGGATTACCCACTTTTTTCTGATAGCCTGCAAGAAAGGTGCGTTGCAGAAAGCATCTTCTGCGGCACGCCCATTTTGCGAACAAATCAAGAGAAAAAAACGGTGGCATAGCGTCAAAGAGCACCCGGCCAAAGCTCAAAAAGGTCTAAGAAGCCAGGGGCTGTCGAAAAACAGACCCGCATGTGGATAGCTTTTCAATTTTGCGTAAGCTACGAAACCGTTTGGAGAGACACACGCATTTTGTGCCGCTTATGTTCCCGCTTCATCCATAGCCTTGGGAGGTCAAACGCCAAGACGAGGAAAAACAGCGCCGTGCGAATATTGCTTTTGCCTCTGGTGAGAAAACGGCGAAACCCAAAATCGGTTTTTAGCAACGCAAACGCGCCTTTCACTTGAATAGAACGGCACAGACGTAGATGAATGCCGCGCTCGGATGAAATATTGCGTGTAGCCTGTTCGCACTTTTCCCAGAAAGTTCTTTGCATAACTACTTCCTTGGGCTGATTGGAGTCTTTTGCCCGGCAGCATTGCGCGCGGCAGGGACAGCCGGCGCAGTCCTCGCAGCGGTACCATGCGGCGGTTATCAACT
>CALVVZ010000053.1 GCA_944364075.1 uncultured Clostridia bacterium | reverse complement strand
GCCGGCTTACACGAATGAAAGTCGGAGGGGCTGCGGCCCCTCCGACACCTCCCTGAGGTTTTTTGACAGTCTGAGCGAGGGAACGCGATACACGTTCCCTCGCTTTTTTCAGGCTGTTCCCACAGCTTACTCTACCGCTTCCGTCAAGCTGTTCAGGGCGTCTACCACCGCTTGGGAAGTCACCGTAGCGCCGCTGACCGCATCCACATCCTCTCCCAGGGTCAGGGGAAGCGCTTTGCCGATGAACTGCCCAGTAAACGCCTCCTCAGAGCATTGCGTACCGAAGCCGGGCGTTTCATTGGGCGTTTCCACCGTCAGGGAGGCAATGACACCTTCCTCCAGCACCACATGCACGGTCAATTCTCCGGAGGAGAAGCCTTTGATGGAAGCGACCAGTTCCGCCGGCGTCTCCGGCGAATCGGCACGGAGCGTCTCCAGCTCGGCCTGGAGCGTTTCCACTTCCGCCTGGAGCGCTTCCACTTCTGCCTGCAGCGCCGCAATTTCCGCAGTCATCGTTTCCCCGGACGCTGTCAGGTCTTCATTGGCCTGACGCAGCGCCTCCGCGTCCGCCTCGGTGGAAGCCAGCGCGGCAACCTGCTCGGTAAGCGTCTCCTTTTCCGTTGTCAGCGCCTCCACCTGGCCGGTCAGATCAGCCTTTTCCGCAAGCAAGGCTTCCTTCTCCGCCATCAGCGTCTCTTTTTCCGCCGTCAATGTTTCCACCTGACCGGACAATTCTTCCTGCTGTGTGTTCAATCCCGTAAGTTCCAGCGCTGCCGCTTCCTGATCCGCCGTCAGGGTGGCCAGCTGCTCCTCCAGTGATGCCTTGGCGGCGTTCAGATCGGCAATGGCGGTATTGGCCGTGGCCAGGTCTGCCTCGGCGGCTTCCTTCTGCGCGGTCAGGTTCGCTATCTCCGCGGTTACCGTTTCATTGGAGGCCGTCAGCTCGGACACCTCGGTTTCCAGTTCCGTCTTGCGGGCGGTGGCCTCTTCCAAGGATAGCTCCGCTTCTTTCAGCGCATTTTCCGTTTCGGTCAGGGTGGCTTGCAGCTCTTCCTTCTCCGCGGCAATGGCCTGCCACTCCGCCTGTTCCTCGGCAATCTGCTGTTGCAGCTCCACGACCTGGGCCGACAGACTGTTGCGCTGTGCGGCCATTACGATGGCAACAATGACCGCCACAAGAAAAACGCCGCATAGCAACAGTAGGGGGAGATTGGTTTTCCTGGTTTCTGACATCCGGGCATACCTCCTTTTTCTCATGAAAATCCATTATGAAAACGCGTTTTCCGCGTTTGCAACCTTGAGCTTCTCCAGGCTATTCTTCCTGCGTATGCACTTCCTGAAGCAGACGTTCGACCTCCTGCCGCAGTAGATCCACCTGCTGAGCCAGGTTCTCCTGAGCCTCCTGCGCCTGCGCCAGTGCTGCCTGGGCTGTGCTGGCTGCCGCCTGGACGTTTTCCAGCTCCAGCTCCAAAGCGTCCCGCTGGGTGCGCAATGCTTTGCGCTGATTCTTCAGTTCGTCCACTGCTTGCACCACGGCATCCGAATTGGGCTGCACCAGCGTCAGCTGCGCTTGCGTTTCCGGGAGAGCGGCAACCACCTGATCGTATTCATACTGTTGCTTGCGCACGCGCTGGCTGTTGGTTTCCAGGGTCAGGGAAAGATCTTTCACTTGAAAGCGCAGGCCATAAACCGTCCAGGTGTGCCACGTCATGAAAATGCAGAAAGCAAGCATACCGACGATAAAAATCCAGCGTACCGCCGACGTGGCGCGGGCGGAGAGCCGTAGCTGATACATGGAGCGATACCTCCGTTCACATATACTCTATTTTATTTTATCATAGCCGTCAGAAAAAGAAAAGCCGCAACTTCCTGGAAGGAGAAACCGGCAGGAAAACCCCGCAGGCAGGTCGAATACTGGGGAGGGATGGCGCTTCAGCGCCGCCCTGAGCCGGAAAGGAGCAAGCCTGTGTCCAAGAAAAACTTCTATATCATTGCCGCCACGCTGGCTGTTATTGCTGCGGTAGCCGTCATCGGGCTGTCTACCCGCGCCATACGCGGCACGACCCTTGCGCCCACGGAGGGCGACGGCGATAGGTCGCTCACGGTCGCCTCTCCCTCAGCAACCTACACCGTGACCCCCATGGCTACTGCCTCCGCCGCGGCTTCGGCCACCGCCACCGCGACCCCGCAGCAGAGCGAGAGCGCCTCCCCGGATGCCGGACAGGAAGTCCGGGCCTATCTGCTGGCATCGGTGGGCGGCATGCTGTATGAACCCATTCCCCTGGTCGGCGAGGACGATTATGTTATCACCCAAAAGGCCGCGGGGATGGAAAACGTGATACACGTCACTGCCGACAGCATCGCTATGGCCAGCTCCACCTGTGATAATCAGGACTGCGTCAAGCAGGGCACCGTTTCCCTGGACAATAAAGATACCCGCGTGTTGCAGAATATGATCATCTGCCTGCCCAACGGCGTGACCCTGGAGCTTCTGACTCCCGAGGAGGTCGAGGAACTCCGCCAGAGCATCGCGGCGGAACAATAAGGACGGAGGCGACACCATGGCAAGAAATGCCCGGGAACAAAGCCAGCGCATCGCCCTGTGCGGCCTGCTGGTGAGCCTGATGCTGGTATTGGGCTATATCGAAACGCTCATTCCCGTTCCTACCGCCGTGCCCGGCATCAAGCTGGGGTTGAGCAATGGGGTATTGTTGTTTGCGCTTTATCTGCTGGATATTCCCACCGCTTTTGTGCTGATGATACTGAAGGTAGGGCTGTCCGGTCTGCTTTTCGGCGGCGTCAGCGCCATGATGTATGCCTTTGCGGGCGGTCTGGTAAGCATGGCCGCCATGTCGCTGCTCAGCAAGGTAAAGGGCGTGCATCCCATCACGGTGAGTATGGTGGGCGGCGTAGGACACAACATCGGACAAGTGGGATTGGCGATGTTGATGCTGCATACCGCTCAGCTGATGTACTATATGGCTATCTTGATGCTGGTAGGCCTGGGAACAGGCGCCGTCACCGGCGTGGTGGCAAACAGCGTGCTGACGCATATGAAGAAGATGCAGCACAAGAAATGACACACCGACGCTTGCGGCGGATAACGGAGGAATACGGTATGACCAAGGCCATCAAGACCAATGTGCTGCGCCATCTGGACGCGCTGAAAATACCCTATGAAACCCGGGAATACGCCGTGGAGGACGATCAGTTTGACGGCCTGGCCACGGCGCACAAGCTTGGCATGGACCCGGCCATGGTGTTCAAAACTCTGGTGCTGAACGGGGACAGGCTGCCGCACCTGGTCTGCTGCCTGCCTGTGGATCGGGAGCTGGACCTGAAAGCCGTGGCGCGGGTCACGGGCAACAAGCGGGTGAGCATGCTCCCGCAAAAAGAGCTGCTGGGCCTGACGGGATATTTGCGGGGCGGCTGCAGCCCCATCGGTATGAAGAAGGCATTTCCCACCTTTGTGGATGCTTCGGCCCGGGACCTGGAGCGAATCTCCGTTAGCGCGGGCGTTCGGGGATGCCAAGTGATTCTGGCTACGCAGCGGCTCCTGGATTGTGTCCATGGCGTTCTGGCGGAGCTGACCCAGGGGCCGGAAGAAGCGCGGGCAAATAACGGAGTATAAAAAAACGGTTTTCCGGGCCTTGTGAGGCACGGAAAACCGCCTTTTTTTGTAAGTCACTCATTGTCGTCTCTGTCGGGCTCCTCGTCCTCGTCCACTTCGGGGAAGACAGGCTTGCCGCAGGCAGGACAGCGATAGTCCTCGTCGAAGTCCACGCTGGAAGCCTTGAAGACGATTTCATGGCCGCAGGATGGGCATTCGTAGGAGATCAGCTCTTCCTCCTCATCCTCTTCCTCGTCCACCGCTTCGTCGTCCTCGTCTTCATCGTGGCAGCAATCGCAGTCATCGCCGCACTCGTCCTCCTCGTCGCCGAAGAGCACGTCTTCCAGGTCGGCCAGATCATCGTCGATGCTTTCCACATACTCGTTGAGTTCGTCATGGGCGTCGGACATGCGTTCCATTTCCTCTGCCATCTCCTGGAGCACGTTGAGTACTTCCATCAGGAGCTGGTTGGAGTCCTTCTCCATGTTCAGCTTCATGCCGGCCGCTAGGCCCTTAAGATAGGAAGCGCGATCCGTCAGCTTGCTCATATGTCCTCCTTGCGCCTATGGGCGTATTGATTCGGGACGGGTGGGACGCGCCTTACGCGCGCTCCATGTATTCGCCGGTGCGGGTATCAATGCGGATCATGTCGCCGGTATTGATGAACAGCGGCACCTGCAGGGTGTAGCCGGTTTCCACGGTGGCGGGTTTGTAGGTGTTGGAAGCGGTATCGCCCTTGAAGCCGGGCTCGGTGTCGGTGACCTCCAGGGTTACGAAGTTGGGCGCTTCCACGGAGAAAGCGCTGCCCTTGAAGAAGCGCACCGTCACATTGGTGTTTTCCTTCACGTAGGGGATGGCGTCTTCCACCTGGCTGTGGTTCAGGGGCAGCTGCTCATAGGTTTCCAGGTCCATGAAATAGTACAGGTCGCCGTCGTTGTACAGGTACTGCATTTCCTTGGTTTCCAGGATGGCCTTGGGCATCTTGTCGGTGGGGTTGAAAGAGCGCTCCACCACCGCGCCGGTCATTACGTTCTTGATCTTGGTGCGGACAAAGGCCGCGCCCTTGCCGGGCTTCACATGCTGGAAGTCCACGATAGTCCACACGCCGCCGTCCCATTCTACCGTAATACCCTTTTTGAAATCGCCAGCCGTAATCATGATCCATTCCTCCTGTATTGTTATTGACTGAAACTCACAGAATGATAAGCTCCTTGGTCGCGGGGGTCAACGGTTCGTTGCCCTCCGGGGTGACCAAGCAGGTATCTTCGATGCGAACGCCGCCCACCCCGGGCAGGTAGATGCCGGGCTCCACGGTCAGAACATGGCCCGCCTGCACGGTGTCGTGGCAGGTCATGGAAAGCCGGGGATTTTCATGGATGTCGATGCCCACTCCATGACCCAGGCCGTGGCCGAAACGGCCCACATAGCCCTGACCGTCGATGTAGTCCCGGACCTGCTTGTCGATTTCATAGCAGCTCTTGCCGGGGGCCAGGGCTTCGCGGCCCAAACGCTGGGCTTCCAGTACGGTGTCATAGACCTTGCGCATTTCCGCGGAAGGTTCGCCCAGGGCTACCGTGCGGGTCATATCGGAGCAATAGCCGCCCACCTTGCAGCCCACGTCCAGGGTAATCATATCGCCTTTACGGAATTTCCGGTCGCTGGGGATGGCATGGGGGAGCGAACCGTTTTCGCCGCTGGCGCAGATGGTGGAGAAGGAATTCCCCTGCGCGCCCAGTTGGAGTTGCAAGTAGTTGAAACGGATGGTCAGCTCCTTTTCCGTCATGCCCTCGCGAATCTCGGGCAGCACCTTCAGGAAGGCCGCGCTGGTAATCCGGCAAGCCTCGCGGATGCAGCGAATTTCCTCTTCGGACTTGATTTCCCGGAGCTTTTCGGGCTTCTGGGCCAGGGGAAGCCAAGTGGCGCCGTCGCCTACGGCGTCGCGCAGCGCCTGGAAGGCCTTAACGGTGAGGTAATCGTCCTCATAGTAGAACACGGTCGCGCCGTCTTCCTGGGCCAGCTTCTGTACCCACTGGTCGTGGTTCATGCCCTTTTCCGTCATTACGCAACGGAACGCCGGTGCCTGCTGACCTGCCTGCTCGGTATAGCGGAAGTCGGTGATAATCGCCTGCGTCTTGCGGCTGATATACACCACGCCTTCGCCCGTATAACCGGAGGAAAGGTAGAACATGTTGGATGGATTATGCACCACCACCGCCGCGTCGGCGGCAAGATCCAGCGCCTGGATCAGCATCTGTGCGGATTTCAAGGAAAAATCCCTGCCTTTCTTCTGAAATGCCTGCATACGCGATGCAAAAAAGCAGGCATATCCTTTGACAGTTTACCACAAAACCGTTGGAAATACCAGTATTTTTTATGCGAAGCCCCGGAAAACGGAAACGGGTCCTGAACACCCTGGACGGGCGCGGTTTTTTATGGCGCGCAGGCCGGAAACTTCCTGGAATGATGCGGGAGGCGCACGATTGACAAATCCTACGCAAAATGTGAAAATTATCCTATCCAATCCTGCAGAAATGTGGTATACTGAATTGGACAATGCCCAAACATCTGGACTATCTAACAGATAGGAGGAACCAATTCGATGCAATATTCCAAGGAAGTAGAAGAAATGGTCTGCATCGCCAAGGGACCCCATCATGGTCCCGCGCCTATCCCCGAAGAGGGTAAGTGGGTGCAGGCGAAGGAGATCAAGGACATCTCCGGCCTGACGCACGGTATCGGCTGGTGCGCGCCCCAGCAGGGTACCTGCAAGCTGACCCTGAACGTAAAGCAGGGCATCATCGAAGAAGCGCTGGTGGAGACCATCGGCTGCTCCGGCATGACCCATTCCGCGGCCATGGCCAGCGAGATCCTGCCCGGCAAGACCATTCTGGAAGCGCTGAACACCGACCTGGTGTGCGACGCCATCAATACCGCCATGCGGGAGCTGTTCCTGCAGATCGTTTACGGCCGTACCCAGTCCGCGTTCTCCGATGACGGTCTGGTGATCGGCGCCGGCCTGGAAGACCTGGGCAAGGGCCTGCGCAGCCAGGTGGGCACCATGTACGGCACCCGCCTCAAGGGCACCCGTTACCTGGAAATGGCCGAAGGCTACGTGCTCAAGCTGGCCATTGACAAGGACGATCAGGTTTGCGGCTATCAGTTCCTGTCCCTGGGCAAGATGATGGACGCTATCAAGAAGGGCATGAGCCCCAACGAAGCCTACGAGAAGAACATCGGCACCTATGGCCGGTTCAAGGCTGAAGACGGCGCGGTCAAGTGGATCGACCCGCGCAAGCAGTAATTAGGAGGTGTGCAGAAATGGCTTTGTTTGAAGGTTACGAACGGCGCATGCCTCAGCTCCAGCCTGTCCTCGAGAAGTATGGCTTCAAGGATTTTGATGAGCTGAAGGCTTACAACAACAGCAAGGGCGTGGACGCCTACAAGATCGTCGAGGGCATTCAGCCCATCGCTTTCGAAAACGCCAAGTGGGCCTATGAGCTGGGCGCGGCCATCGCGCTGAAGAAGGGCGTCAAGACCGCCGCCGAGGCTGCCAAGTGCATCGGCGAGGGCCTGCAGGCCTTCTGCATCCCCGGCTCCGTGGCGGATCAGCGCCAGGTGGGCCTGGGCCACGGCAATCTGGGCGCCATGCTGCTGGATGAAAAGACCGAGTGCTTCGCCTTCCTGGCCGGCCACGAGTCCTTCGCCGCCGCCGAGGGCGCCATCGGTATCGCCCGCAATGCCAACAAGGTTCGCAAGAATCCCCTGCGGGTTATCCTCAACGGCCTGGGCAAGGATGCGGCCATGATTATCAGCCGCATCAACGGCTTCACCTATGTGCAGACCAAGTACGACTACCTGTCTGCCGATGTGAAGCAGGACCATGCGCTGACCGTCATCAACGAGACCAAGTACTCCGACGGCGAGCGTTCCAAGGTGCGCTGCTATGGCGCGGATGATGTGCGCGAGGGCGTGGCCATCATGTGGCATGAGGGCGTGGACGTGTCCATCACCGGTAACTCCACCAACCCCACCCGCTTCCAGCACCCCGTGGCCGGCACCTACAAGAAGGAATGCTGGGAAGCCGGGAAGCAGTACTTCTCCGTGGCTTCCGGCGGCGGCACGGGCCGCACGCTGCATCCCGACAACATGGCCGCCGGCCCCGCCTCCTACGGCATGACCGACACCATGGGCCGTATGCACGGCGACGCCCAGTTCGCCGGCTCCTCCTCCGTGCCTGCGCACGTGGAGATGATGGGCCTCATCGGCATGGGCAACAACCCCATGGTGGGCGCCACCGTGGCGGTTGCTGTGGCTGTGGAAGAGGTCAGCAAGTAAAATACACAGGAAAGCGGCACGCCGGAGTTCTTCCGTGCGTGCCGTTTTTCATGGAGGGAACAGGGAGGGCAGCTTCCATGCTGAAAAATATTGGTCACACCATTAAGGGCCTTGCTTACGTTGTACTCATCATCGCGGTGATTGTCATTGTTCTTGGCATTGCCGCTAACCTGGCCATGGACGGGCCCGCGCAGCGAGCACAAAGATGGACAATGGTGCTGTCGGCCGTTGCCTATGCGGTAAGCGCGGTTGTGCTCTATGGCTTTGGACAGCTGATCGAAACCAGCCAGAAAAATGCGGAAACCAATGCGGAAATATTGGCAATACTGAAAGGAAATTTCTCCAAAGCCGAACAGGGCAAGGCTCAAACCGGCACGGAATATATCGTGGCGTCATCCATAACGCAACGTGGTACGTCAGATCAATGAAAAGGTTCCAGGCGCGGCGCCTGCGATGCCAGTGCATCTCCATGCTGCACCGAATGCGGAGCATGCAAGCAACGTCCCCATTCGAGAAAGGACAACGTGGACAGGCCCTGGTCTGAACGCTTTAAGAGAAGATACAATAAAGCCCAGCGAAGGAATTTCCTTCACCGGGCTTCTCTACGCGTGAATGCCCCAAAGTGCCGTTGCTCCCCGTTTTTTCACCCGCTATGTTAAGCAGGCTGGTGCCCTGCCACGTGTTTCTGCCGTCCCCTGGCGTCTCACGACGGGGGCGTGACATCTGCCCGCGGACCCGGGCTCCATTTTATGAAATGTGGGGAAAACCGGGGCGCTGACGCACACCCCAGGAGCATTCTCTCGGCTATTATTATATGCATGGAAGGAATGGCTGTCAAGAGTCATTCTGATGGCATTCACGCTTTTGCGGCCTGTCAAATGCTGGCATGACGCAGCATGCGTCCCTGAATCACTTCACAAGCCACAGGGCCGCGTCATGGGGCGCGATCCGCGCGCTTACGGTGTCGCCGCGGCTGACCGCGCCTGTCCACAGCTCCCGGGCTTCGCCGGGTTGCAGGCCGGCCTCCGCCACAGGCAGGGACAGCTCCATGGCTTCATCCGTCAGGTTGAACAGCGCCAGATAGCAGCCCTGTCCATCCTTGCGGGGAGCCATCCACGCGGCGGCGTCCTCCCGGGTATAGAGGGGGTGCGCGCAATAAATGGCCTTCTCCATATCCAGCACGTCCCGGTTGGTGATCAGTTTCAACGTGAACGCATCCAGCTTGGTGAGTTCGCCGCCAAACATCAGGGGCGCGGGCATCACGCACCACAGGGTCATCATGGTACGCAGCTCCGCCTGAGTGAAGTTGGTCCACCCATCGGGGGACTGCACCTGCCGGATCGCGCCAGCGGGCAGCATGTCCATATCCGGCCAATGGCCGGGGCCGGCGTGGACGCACCATTTTTCCGCACGCTCAAACATGGCTTTGAGCTGGGGCCAGCTGTCCCAGAAATCATCGGTGAGCCGCCACATATTGGCGTAGCGCTTCAGGTGTTCGGCCTGCTCCAGGGGCGCGGGGCCGGGGGAAAGGCTGAGCACCATATCCCGGCCGCAGGCGCGGCACGCCGCGGAAATCACTTCGATCTCCTTGGCGCAATGGGGATACTCCCGGGCGATGTCGTCCACCTTTACATAGTCCACCCCCCAGGCGGCGTAGAGCTGAAAGATGCTGTCGTAGTAGGCGCGGGCGGCGGGAAGGTCGCAGCGTAGGCCGTACATGTCCGGGTTCCAGGTGCAGATGGAATTGGGGTTGGCAGCCTGGGCGCAGGTGGCGTCGCAGCCCAGAATGGGCAGACGGCGATGGGCGGCCATCCGCGGCATGCCCCGCATGATATGAATGCCAAACTTGAGACCAAGACCATGAACGTAGTCCGCCAGGGGCTTGAACCCAGCGCCATCCGCAGCGCTTGGGAACCGGTTCACCGCGGGCAGCAGGCGGCCATAGCCATCCATGGTCAGCTCGGCAAAGGGTTCGTACTCGTGTGAGGAAGCTGTGGGCTGATACCATTGAATATCCACCACCACATATTCCCAGCCGTAGTCCTTCAAATGCGCGGCCATGAAATCAGCGTTCTGCCGGACGATTTCCTCTGTGACTGCCGCGCCGTAGCAGTCCCAGCTGTTCCAGCCCATGGGCGGGTAAGGTGCGATCATAAGCAGGTCCTCCTTATGTACTTTTCTCGCTACGATCATGATAACAGAAAACAGCAGGAACTTGCAACCGCTTTTTTGTGCCGGATCGCTTTTTTGTGCCGGAGCGCCGCCCTTGCCAGCGCCGCGCTTTCACGGTATAATCATGGAAAAAGCGCGTTTGCCGCAAAAGCAAGGAGGGCGCACGCCATGGCGTTTCTCAAATTTCTGGAATCTCTCCGCACGCCCGTGGGGGAAGGTATTGCTTCCGCCGTTACGCTGTTGGGTGAGGAAACTTTTTTTACGGTACTGGGGCTTATCATCGTCTGGTGCTGGAGCAAGAAATGGGGCTTCCGCTTTTTGCTTACGGGGTTGACGGGCACGGCGGTGAACCAGCTGCTCAAGGCCATTTTTGTGGTGCCCAGGCCGTGGATCCTGGACCCTGAATTCACCATTGTGGAGTCGGCCCGGGCGGGCGCTACGGGGTATTCCTTCCCCAGTGGACACACCCAGTCAGCGGCTACGGTGTTCGGGGTACTGGCGCTGTGGGCACGGGAACGGTGGATTACCGTGTGCTGCGTGGCTGCGGTGTTGCTGGTGGGCCTTTCCCGGATGTATCTGGGCGTGCATACGCCCCAGGATGTGGGCGTCTCTCTGGCAACGGGACTGGTTACCGTGCTGGGGCTTCACGCGCTGTTTATCGGGGCGGAAGGTTCCCTCCGGCGCAAGGCCTGGATAAGCGCCGGGATGTGCCTGCTTATGCTGGCGCTGGTGCTGTTTGTAACCCTGGCGCCTGCCCGGCCCAACAGCGATCCTGAATTTGACGCCCACGGCGTGGACGCTGCCTGGAAACTTGCCGGCTCCACGTTGGGGCTTACTGCCGCCTGGCTGGCGGATGAACGCTGGCTCCACTTTGATACCCGCGCGGTATGGTGGGCTCAGGCATGCAAGCTGATCTTGGGCCTGGGGCTGGTACTGGGGATTCGCATAGGGCTCAAGCCTCTGCTGGCGCTGTTGCTGGGGGACGGGCTTTGGGTAGGCGGTCTGCGCTACCTGCTGATGACCCTGGCCGGCGGCGTGCTCTGGCCCATGACTTTCCGTTTCTGGGGCCGCCTGGGCCGGGGACGGCAGCTTAATCCGGTTTGCGGCCATAGGCGTGAATCTTGCCAATGATGAAGGAGGAGAGCGTCACCGTCAGCAGGGAACAGGCGATGTGGGCCACGGGGATATAGCTCAGGGACAGGACCAGCACCACCAGATCGGTGAACAGATACGCCCGGGAAACCGGCCAGCGGAACAGCTTGGCAATGACCAGTGCCAGGGCGTCGTCGCCGCCTGCGGCCCCGCCGGCCCGCACCACCAGCCCCACCCCGACGCCCACGAAAAGCCCGCCTACTACGGCCGCGGCCAGGGGCAGATGGGCCAGGCTGGGCAGCAGGTAGCCCATGCGGGCGAATAGGGCATAGAAAACGGCGAAACCTCCCGTAGCGGCCAGGGAATAGCGCAGGAATTGCCTGCCCAGATACCGGATGCCCAGCAGATAACAACAGACGTCCATGACCACTTCGGACACGGCGGGGGAAATATTCAGCCAGTGCTTGAGCAACAGCGTGGCGCCCAGCACGCCACCCTCGGTGATGCGGCTCTGCTGGTGTACGTTTAGCAGACCAAAGGCCAGGATGGCCGCACCCAGCAGCAGCTGCGCGTAGCGCCCGGCCTCTTTTTTGGATACCATCGGATGAACCGTCCTTTCCGCAAGGCGTTGTTCCGCCTTGCCTGAAACCATTGTAAAGGATATAGTAACGATACTGTCAAGCCATTTCTTTTCAGGAGGTTGACCATGAAGCCGCGCTTTACCACCGGGGAGCTGGCACGCCTGCACGGCGTATCCAAACAAACGCTGATTTTTTACGACCAGGCAGGGGTGTTCTGTCCCCGGGAGCGGGATGAGCGCAACGGCTACCGGTACTATACCGCGGATCAGCTGGAGATGCTGGACCATATCCTGATGCTCAAGGATATGGGACTGAGCCTGAAAGAGATCCAGGCATTCCTGAAACTGCCGGATGCCGGGGATGCGGTGGCGGCACTGAAGCGGCAGCAGGTGATCCTGCGCCAGCGCCAGGCGCAAATCAAAGAAGCCATGGCCCGGCTGGACCAGAAGGTCCTGGCGCTGGAGGCCATGGCGGATGCTGTCCCCGGCCGGATTACCCTGGAGGAATTGCCGGCTATGCCCCTGGCGGTGCAGCCGGTGCCGTCCCCAGGGGAGGCATTGGAAACAGACCTTGCTTTGAAGACGCTGCTGCGCACGCTTCATGCGCGGCGTCTGCCTTTCCGCTATGAAATGGGCACCCGCGTTTCCCCGGAGAACCTGGAGACGGGCGGATACCTGCGCGCTTTTGAGGTGTATTTCCCCCTGCGGCGGGGCTGCCAAGGAAAGCTATGCGCCTGGCGTCCGGCGGGATGGTACCTGCGCTGCATCCATCAGGGCCCCTACGAAAACGTGGGAGAAACCTATGCATCCATGCTGGCATACCGGCGGGAGCGGCGGCTGCGGCTGACCGGCGGCTCCTATGAACGCTGCATACTGGACAGCATGACCGTCCGGGACCCGGCGGCTTACCGGACTGAGCTGCTGCTGCCGGTGGAACCGTCCCCGTAACCCAGGGCGGCGCGCACCAGCGGGAAAGGCCGTACCGGAGGCTGATCCGTCCGGTGGGGGCCGATGAGCTTCTCCATCCAGACCATATCGTACCAGCGGCGGAACTTGTATCCGCAGGAAAAAAAACGGCCCACCATGCGGTACCCCAGACGCTGGTGAAAGGCAACGCTGTCCTGGCTCAGATGCGGGTCCGGCTGCGGAGGAAAGGCGATGCAGGCATTGAGGTTCAGGATGCCTTGGGCGGACAGCGCCTGTTCCAGGGCGCTGTACAGCGCTCGTCCCAGGCCCTGCCGCCGGTCATCCCTGCGAACGTAGATGGACGTTTCCACCGCCCAGTCATAGGCAGGGCGGGCATGAAATACGCCCGCATACGCATAGCCCAGGGCGCGGCCGGAATCGTCCAAGGCCATCAGGTAGGGGAAGCGCGTCAGCGTCTGCGCGATACGCCCGGAAAATTCCTGCACGGAAGGAATGTCGTATTCAAAGGTGACGGCGGTGTCCGTCACATAAGGCGCGTAAATTTCCAGCAGCGACGCCGCGTCTTCCGGGCGCGCCGCGCGAATGGTATAGGACATCAAGGCTTCTTCCTTCCTGAAGCTTTTTTTATTTTCCCGTAGAGCCGATGCCGCCTTCCCGGCGCGTGTTGACGCGCTCCTCACGGGCCAGCCCGTAGGGAAGAAAAATGCCCTGGCAGAAGCGCTCTCCCCGGGACAGGGCCACGGCATGATCTCCGCCGTTGAAAACCTTCACCAGGATATGGCCCTGATTTTTGGCATGATAATAGTCGCTGTCAATCACGCCCACAGTATTGCACAGCATCAGTCGATGCTTGAAACCCAGGGAGCTGCGCGGAAACAGCAGCAGCACCCATCCCGGCGCGATTTCCGCCCGCATGCCCGTGGGAATCAGCGCGGTTTCGCCGGGACGAAGCTCACAGTCCACGGGACAGACGAAATCATAGCCTGCGGCGCCCTGGGTGGCGCGTTGGGGCAGGGGAAGCTCCTCCCAGGGAAGAAAGGAACCCCAGGCGGTGCAGTCGGCCGCATACTGCTCCTGGCCGACCCGGTCAAAGCTTGCAATGGCGTTCATGGCTGTACCTCCTTCTCGGTGAGGGCGTTGCTCAGGTGTGCGAAATCCTCCAGGGTAAGCCGCTCGCCGCGGACACGCGGGTCCAGCCCGCAGCGTTCCATGACTACGCAGGCGGCGTTCCGTTCCAGCTGGAAGGTAGCGCACAGGTTGTTTACCATGGTCTTCCGCCGCATGGCGAAGGCGGCGTTTGCCACCCGAAAAAACAGCTTTTCGTCCGCGGCGTCCACTGGCGGTTTGTCCCGCATGGGCAGCAGCACAAAGGCGCTGTCCACCTTGGGCACGGGGGTGAAGCAGGCCGCCGGAACTTCCATGGCCACGGCGGGTTCACAGTAATACTGGCAGCGCACGGCCAAGGGGCCATAGGCTTCCTCGCCGGGAGCAGCCAGCATTTTGTCCGCTACCTCCCGCTGCACCATTAGCGCCATGCGCCGCAGGGGCAACCCGCCGCCCAGCAGCAGATTGACCAACGGTGTGGTGATGTAGTAGGGAATGTTGGCCACCACGCAGAAAGGACGGCGTAGCCCGGACGTCAGTTCCGGCAGGTTGACCGTCAGCGCGTCGCCCTGATGCAGCTCAAAGTTCGGATACGGCGCCAGGAATGCGCGGATCATAGGCAGCAGCCGTTCGTCCAGCTCCAGGGAAAGCACATGATGCGCCGCCTGGCACAGGTATTTGGTCATGGAGCCGCTGCCAGGGCCGATTTCCAGCACATCGTCCTCCTGCCCCACGCCGCTGAGACGTACCAGCTCTTCAAGCAGCGCCTCGTCGTAAATAAAATTCTGCCCCAGGCCCTGCTTGTAGCGCAGCTGGCTATCCCGGATGCGTTCCTTTGTCTTGCTCAAAACGGCGCCTCCCTTTTGATTTCTTTATCCAGGGTAGTATAATCAAATTTCCTCGGCTTTGCAAGGCAAAGGAAAGAGCAGCCAGAAAAAAGGAAAGAGCAGCCAGAAAAAAGCCCATGACGGTGCGGCGGGAGATATGCGCAGAAATCCAAAAGCGTTAGATGTTTGGTAAAATCGGATTTACAAAAGCAATCCCGCAGGAGATAGGCAAGTGGTGCTTGCAGATACAGCCAGGGGACTATCGCGCTGCAACCTTCAATGCCGCGGCGCCCCGCTGCCGGGATCAAATAGCATGGGCGAATACGCACGGCATAAAGAAACTTCCCCGCAGGCGGTTTGCCTGCGGGGAAGCGCTTAACGGGGTTATTGCTGCACGGTGCTGTCGACGACTTCCAGGGTGATGGTCATGGTGATGTATTCGCCCTCGGGAATCTCATCGGTGGAGGTCAGGTCCGCCAGACCGGGCACGCGATAGACCTTGACTTCAATGGAGTCGCCCGCGCCCTTCTCGGCGATGATCTCCTGCAGCTGCGTGGTGGAGGTAATCACCGTATCGTCCACATCCACGATGATATCAGCCGCTTGCATACCGGCCTGGGCAGCGGGGGAGTCCTTTTCCACCTCTACCACATACACGCCGTTGGGCAGCAGGCCGTTGCGCACGGCAGAGCTGGACGTATTGATAGCGGTGATGGTGATGCCCATGCGGGGTTTGTTGTCCAGCAGGTCGGTCGTACTGTCGGAGCTGCCGGTATTGGCGTCCGCGGTGACATTGCCGCTGACCTTGCCGTTGAGCACATCCTCGATCAGGGGCTTGACGGCGTTGATCGGGATGCACATGCCAATACCTTCCACCGTGTTTCCGCTAAAGGCGGAACCGGTATATTTCAGTGTGGGAATGCCCATAAGCTCGCCTGTCACGCTGAACATGCCGCCGCCGCTGTTGCCGCTGTTGATGGCCGCGTCCACCTGAATCATGGTGTTGGTGATGGTCCCCTTCAGGCCGTACTTATCCGTGGAGGTGGAGCTGATTTCGCGGTTCAGCGCGGAAACGATACCCACCGTCGTGGTACCGGCCAGCTGCTCGCCCAGTGGATTACCGATGCAGATTGCCCAGTCGCCTACCTGCAGGGTGTCACTGTCGCCCAGGGTGACGGCGGGAAGATTCAGCCCGTCGGCCTTCAGAATGGCTACGTCCAGGTTCTCGTCATAGGCCAGCAGGGTGGCGTCAAATTCATCGTCTCCGGTGGTGATCTTCAGGCTGGAGGCACCTTCCACCACATGGTAGTTGGTCAACACCGTGTCCTCGGCAATGACTACGCCGGAGCCGGTAGCCGCCTCCACTTCCTGGGTGGTGATGTCGCCCCGGTCGTAGCCGAAGCCCCAGTTCCAGGAGCCGCCGCTATAATAGCGCACCATCTGGTAGTTGCTTACGCCAACCACCGAGGACTTGACCTCCTTGATGGCCTCCGTGAAGGGGCTAGTCACCACTACGGTTTCATTGGCTGTCCCCGTGGTGCCGCTTTCCGCCTTGGCGGCGTAGGAATTGAACGCTGCAAAACCAACCATCGTAATCACAAGCGCAATGGCAAGGTAACCGAT
>CALVVZ010000052.1 GCA_944364075.1 uncultured Clostridia bacterium | reverse complement strand
CTCCTTCTGGATCTTGAAGGAGACGAGCTCGGCGGTGTTGGAGGCGTGCGGGCCGCCGCAGATCTCCTTGGAGGCCGGGCCCATGGTGTAGACCTTGACGCGCTCGCCGTACTTGGACTCGAACAGGCCGATGGCGCCGGCCTGCTTGGCCTCCTCGACCGTGGTCTCCTCCACGGTGATCGGGTAGGCCGCCTGGATGTTGGCGTTGACGATGTCCTCGACCTGCTTGAGCTCCTCCTTGGTCACCTTGCGGTGGAAGGAGAAGTCGAAGCGCAGGCGCTCGGCCGTGATGTTGGAGCCCTTCTGCGCCACCTCGTCACCCAGGACCTGGCGCAGCGCCGCGTGCAGCAGATGCGTTGCGGTGTGCAGGCGGGCGGTCTGCGCGCTGTGGTCGGCCAGGCCGCCCTTGAAGCGCTGCTCCGCGCCGGCGTGGGAGTTCTGCTGGTGCTTCTTGAAGTTCTCGTCAAAGCCGTCCTTGTCCACGGTCAGGCCCCGCTCGGCGGCCATCTCCATGGTGATCTCGATGGGGTAGCCGTAGGTGTCGTAGAGGTGGAAGGCGGTCAGGCCGTCGATGACCGTGGAACCCGCAAGGCGCGACACCGCCTTGTCGAACTCCTTCTGGCCCTGGCGCAGCGTGCGCTGGAAGCGCTCCTCCTCGAGCTTGAACTGCTCCAGGACAAAGGCGCTGTTCTCGGCAAGCTCCGGGTAGACCTCGCGGTACTGGTCGATGACCACCTGCGCGATCTCCGCCAGGGACCCCTCCGGCAGGCCGAGCTTCATGCCCATGCGCACCGCGCGGCGGATCAGGCGGCGCAGGACGTAGCCCTGGTCCACGTTGGAGGGGGAGACGCCCCTGCGGTCGCCCATGATCATGGTGGCGGTGCGCGTGTGGTCCGCCACGATGCGGAAGGCGCGCACATTCTCCTCGTCCGCGGGGTCGTACGTCTTGCCGCACAGCTCGCCGATCTTCTTGAGGATGCCTGCAAAGGCGTCCGTCTCGTAGACGCTCTTCTTGCCCGTCAGCACGCAGATCGTGCGCTCCAGGCCCATGCCGGTGTCCACGTTCTTCTGCGCAAGGGGCGTGAAGCTGCCGTCCGCCTGCTTGTTGTACTGCATGAAGACGTCGTTCCAGATCTCCAGGTACCGGCCGCAGGAGCAGGCGGGGGAGCAGTCCGGGCCGCAGGGCTCCTTGTCGGTGATGATGAACATCTCGGTGTCCGGGCCGCAGGGGCCGGTGATGCCGGCCGGGCCCCACCAGTTGTTCTCCTTGGGCAGGTAGAAGATGTGGTCCTCGGCCACGCCCATGGAGCGCCACAGGTCGTGGGATTCCTCGTCCCGGGGGCAATCGTCATCCCCGGCGAAGACGGAGAAGGCCAGGCGGTCCTTGTCCAGGCCCAGATACTCGGGGCTGGTGAGGAACTCCCAGCTCCAGGCGATGGCTTCCTTTTTGAAATAATCGCCCAGGCTCCAGTTGCCCAGCATTTCAAAGAAGGTCAGGTGGCTGGGGTCGCCCACGTCGTCGATGTCGCCGGTGCGGATGCATTTCTGCACGTCGGTGAGCCGGGTGCCGGAGGGATGCTTGGCGCCCATGAGATACGGCACCAGGGGATGCATGCCCGCGGTGGTAAAGAGCACCGTGGGATCGTTTTCGGGAATGACGGAGGCGGACTGAATGCGGGCGCAGCCCTTGCTTTCCATGAATTTCTGGAACATTTCGCGCAGCTGCGCCGAGGTAAGCTGCTTCATGGGGTCAACCACTCCTTTGCATCATCGCGGCACGGAGCGCGAAGGGGCGTACAGCCGCGGAAAAAAAGATCGCAACGATTATAGCAAAAAGCCACGGGGAATGCAACCGGCGGCCCCGGTGAAAAGCCTCGCGGGAGAAAAAGTTTGCGATTCTTGCACGGAGGAACAGAAAATCCATTGACGGGGCGGGCCGTAAAGCGTATAATGAAATGACGCTGCATCGCCCCCGGCGGCGCGGCCAGCCTACTTACGATTAAGGATTAGGTGATCTTCATCATGAAACGGCTCATCCTCGTCACATCCCCGCCAGCATGCGGTAAGACATACGTCTCCAAGGAATTGGCCAAGGCGCTCAATCCCATTGTTTACATGGACAAGGATACGTTGATCGTTCTTTCCAAGCAGATTTTCGTGGTGGCGGGCGAGGAATACAACCGCAGTTCGCCCTTCTTTGAGGAGAACATCCGCAACTACGAATACGACGCCATTGTGGATCTGGCGTTGGAATCCCTGGACTATGCGGATCTGTGCCTGATCAACGCGCCCTTCACCCGTGAGGTGCGCGACGTGGAATACATGCGCGCCCTGCGCCGCCGTTTGCAGAAAAAGGACGCCCGCCTGGTAGTGGTCTGGGTCAAGACGGACCCCGAGGTGGTACACCAACGGATGATCCAGCGCAACAGCGACCGGGACATCTGGAAGTTGCAGCACTGGGACGCCTACAACGCCGGAGTGAACTACGAGATTCCCGAATGCCTCAACGACCCCACGGTGACCGACGAATTCTACGTGGTGAGCAACAACAGCGACGAGGAGCTTCGCGCCTCCATGCGCATGCTGGTAACCATGATGCGGCGCTAAGCAGAGGAACGGCATGGACGAAAGAATATTGGCCCTGGATGTGGGCGACGCGCGCATCGGTATCGCGGTGAGCGATCCCACGCGCACCCTGGCCCAGCCCGTGGAAGTGCTTCAACGCAAGGGCTGGGGACCGGACGCCCGGCGTATCCAGGAGCTTTGTGCTGCCTACGACACGCATCTGGTGCTCAGCGGACTGCCCCTGAACATGGACGGCACCGCCGGTGGCCAGGCGCAAAAGGTCAAAGAATTCTGCGCCCAGCTTGAAAAGTTGGGCCTGACGGTGTATTATCAGGACGAGCGCTTGACCACCGTGTCGGCGGAACAGGCGCTGATTCATGGAAACATGCACAGGCGGGAGCGCCGGCAGGTGGTGGACAAGGTCGCGGCGGTGGTGATTCTCCAGTCGTGGCTGGATACCCAGACAGCGCGTGCCGCAGCAAAAACGGAGGGAAACGCCATGAGCGAAAATCAGGAAAACAACATTATCGAGCTGGTAGACGAGAACGGCGAAACCGTACAGTTCGAACATCTGGCCACCCTGGAGCATGAGGGCGAATATTACATCGCCCTGATGGTGCTGGACGATGAACATCATCAGGAGGACGACGAGGGCGAAGTCGTCATTATGAAAATCGCCAAGGACGAGAACGGCGAGGAATGCTACGAATACGTGGAGGACGAGGACCTGCAGGAAGCCGTCTTTGAAAAGTTCCTCCAGCTGATGGAAGAACAGGACGAATTCGTGGAAGAAGAGGACGAGGACTGAGCCGTGAGCGAGGATTTGCGCGACGCCCTGGTGGAGCTCACCGCCCCGGACGGGCGGAGCTTCCAGTTCCGCTACGGGGCGACCATTCCCTACGCGGGGCGGGATTATGTGGTACTGGTGGAGCTGGAAAAGGACCCCACCGGCCAGGAGCAGATCCTGGTGACCCGCCTGGAAGAGGAAAACGGCCAGCTTTCTTTCGTGGTGGCGGAGGAGGAGGACATCGTTGCCACGGTATTTGAAAAGTACCTGGCGCTATCCCTGCAAAAGCACCTGGATGAGACGGGCTGCGGCTGCGATCATGAGGACTGCGGCTGCGGCCATGACCATGGCTGCGGAGAACACGGCTGTTCGGAAATGGAATAACCTTCCCGCAAAGCCGGACAAAGGGGCTGCTTCGGAAAAAACGAAGCAGCCCCTTTGTTCATCCGCGGCGTAGGGCGGAAACCGTCAGGCGGGAAGCTATCCAATGATTTCCGCACGGTTTCCCCGGATGTATACGGCTTGTCCGTCCGCCAGCGCAATCCAATCCTTCCGCCTCACTTCTCCACAGGGGCTTCCCTTTTCGGCATGCGGTATCAGCGGATTGTCCAAGTATCCCAATCCATCGGGAAAGTTCCCGGCGGCAATCATGCTTCCTGCGCTGATCCCCAGGTATACAAGTCCGTTTTCAACCGCTTGGCGCAGCGGTTCCGCGAATCCTGTCCGGCGCACCTGGCGCAGAAGCGTACTGGCATTCCCGCCGCAAAAGACGATCATGTCATACGCTTGCAGTTCCTCAGCGCTCATGAGGCGCAGCGGTACGGGAATATCCTGAACGTAGCTTGAATACGTCCTTGCATACCCCTGGGAAAGCAGATATGCCAGGTGATACAGTAGGATGTTTTGCTGTGGAATTCCCATATACACCAGGCGTTCCATGCATACAATGATGCCTTCCCTGGCGGCGTCGTTTTCCACGACGACGGAGGGCACCAGGATTGCCCTGACATTCGCCGGTTCCCTCTTCACGACGTTCCAGAACAGTTCCGCGGTTCTTTCGGTTAAGCCGCTCGCTGTCAGAAAAAGGTTTTTCATGGCCATACGCTCCCCTCGTCCAACACTGGATTCATCATATCATACCATCCCGCAGAAAAAAACATTTTCCTGCTTTCAAGCTTCCCTGACGCACGGAAAACCCTGCGCCGTTTTTCGGAAAAGATACTTTCCCCCGGCGCGAAAGCGTGTTATACTATTCCTGGAAACGTATCGGGAAACCGACAACCGCATAGAAAGGATGAGTTCCAATGTCTGACATGGTGAAAAAGCCGATCACCCTGGACGTGAACCATATGATGGCCGATACCCTGGGCTTCCAGTACGGCATCGCCCGTTCCCAGGTGGAAGAATACGCGCCCTTCGCGGCGGCGGCCAACCAGGCGGTACAGGCCGGTCGGGGCAAGAACTGGCTAGGCTGGACCGAGCTGCCCTACAACCAGGGCGAGATCGTGGAAAAAATCGAGAAGACGGCCCAGCGGGTACGCGAGCAGTTCGACACCTTTGTGGTGCTGGGCATCGGCGGCAGCGCCCTGGGCCCCATCGCGGTGCAGCAGGCGCTGAACCACCTGCACTACAACGAGCTGCCCGCCGAAAAGCGCGGCGGCCCCCGGCTGTATGTGGAGGACAACATTGACCCGGAGCGCATGCAGGCGCTGCTGGACGTCATTGACGTAAAGACCACCTGCTTCAACGTCATCACCAAGTCCGGCGCCACCGCCGAAACCATGAGCCAGTACCTCACCGTCTCCGAGCTGCTCAAGAAGGAAGTGGGCGACAAGTGGGCCGACCACATCATCGCCACCACCGATACGGAGAAGGGCAACCTCATCAAGCTGGCCAAGGAGCACGGCTTTGACCTGTTCTACATTCCCGCCACGGTGGGCGGACGTTTCTCCGAGCTGTGCCCGGTGGGCCTGCTGCCCGCGGCGGTGTGCGGCATCGACATCCGCGCCATGCTGGAAGGCGCCGCAGCCATGGACGCCCGCTGCAAGAGCGACAACGTGTGGGACAACCCCGCCCTGCTGGAGGCTGTGCTGCAATACATCTGCATGGAGGATATGGGCATCAACGTGCAGGTCACCATGCCCTACGCCGACAGCCTGAAATACATGGCGGACTGGTTCTGCCAGCTGTGGGCCGAGTCCCTGGGCAAGAACGTCACCCGCAAGGGCATGGCCTGCAACCACGGCCAGACGCCCGTGAAGTCCCTGGGCGTAACCGACCAGCATAGCCAGCTGCAGCTGTACACCGAAGGCCCCTACGACAAGGTCATCACCTTCCTGAAGGTGGAGAACTTCCGCGCCCAAAGCCCCATTCCCCACGGCTGCGAGGAATTCCCGGACGTGGCCTTCCTGGGCGGCAAGAGTCTGAACCAGCTCATCGAAGCCGAACGCCAGGGCACCGAGTACGCCCTGTACAAGAAGGGCCGCATGAGCCAGACCATCACCCTGCCCGAGGTCAACGCTCATACCCTGGGCCAGCTGATCTTCTTCTACGAGATGACCACCGCCTACGCCGGCGAGCTGCTGGACATCGACGCTTTCAACCAGCCCGGCGTGGAGGAGAGCAAGATCGCCTCCTACGCGGTGCTGGGCAACACCAGCGAAAAGTATCAGAAGAAGGCCGCGGAAATGAAAAACCGTCCCGCCGAGCAGGATGCCTACATCCTGTAACCGTATAAGAAAACCAGGCCGCAGCGGAAGCATGTTTTCCGCTGCGGCCTTTTCGTGTGGAGAAAAGCGGCTAGCGCTGCCTTCCTCCTCGTTCCGTCCGCTATGGAAGATCGGGGGAATCCCCCCGGAAAGGCCGCGCCCGCGGCATCAGCCTTCCGCCACGTCGATGAGCACCTTCATGGTTTCTTCGGTGTGCTGCTCGATGTATTGATACGCCTGAAGATAATCTTTGAAGGTAAAATGCTTGCTCATGAGCGGACGGAGCCGCACAGCGCCTTCCTGAACCAGCCGGATGGCCTCCAGATAATCCTCATGGCGGTACATCATGGAGGTATCCAGATCCAGCTCCTTGTCGTTCAGCACGGCCAGATCTGCCGTGGCCATACCCGCGAATACAGCCACCAGCACCAGTTTGCTGCCCTTGCGGGCGCAGCGGATGGCCTGGTTGATGGTGGTATTGTTTCCCGCACAGTCATAGATGACATCCGCCTTGTCCGGGCCGAAGCAGCCGGTCAATGCTTCCCCGAAGTCCCGTTCCCGGGTGTTGACGGTAAAATCCACGCCGCAGGTCCGGGCCAGCTCCAGCCGCTTTTCGGACAGATCCGTCATGAGCACCTGCGCCGCGCCCAGGGCCTTGCAGGATTGCCCCAGCAGAATGCCGATGGGGCCGGCGCCCAGAATGGCTACCTTCGCCCCTTGCATGGGCGCGAAGCGCTTCGCCGCGTGAACCGTCACCGCCAGGGGTTCAATCATCGCCCCCTCGTCAAAGCTCATGCCCTCCGGCAGGGGCGTGATCTTGGCGCTGTCCACGGCAAAGTATTCGCTGGCTGTTCCCACAGTTTGAAAGCCCATCACCTTGAGGTTTTCGCACAGGTTATATTTCCCATGCCGGCAGGGGTAGCACTGTCCGCATACCACCTGCGGCTCAATGGTCACGCGCTGGCCCACCCGCAAGCCTGTTACCTCCGCCCCCAGCGCGGCAATCTCGCCGGACACTTCGTGCCCCTGGGTCACCGGATAGCTGGTAAAGGGATGCTTGCCGTGGTATACATGGATGTCCGAGCCGCAGATACCGATGCGCATGATTTTCACCAGCGCTTCGTGGGGCTTTGGCTGAGGAACGGGAACTTCCCGAAAAACAATTTCTCCCGGTGCGGTCATAAGCTGCTGCAGCATAGGGGTTCCTCCTTCGTCCGGCCTTGCGGGGCGCGCTCCGTACCGGACGGCGTTTCCACCGCAGGCCGCTTGTTTCTGTGCATACTATACCATGCTTCGCACGCCATGGACATGGGAAAACTGGTAAAGTCCGGTGGTTATGGAACAAGCAGGGGCAGGGCGCTCAGGCGCGTCCGTCCGCCAGCTTCACCCGCAAGGTAAGCACCTGGAAGGGCCGGGCGTGCAGCGCGGCGTCCGGGGCCAGGAAATCGCCCGCGGGGGTTTCCAGCATGTCGCAGAGCTGGAGCGCCTTCACCGGCAAGCCGCTGCGCAGGCGGAAGATCACGTCCGCCTTCTGGCTTTCGTAGAGGCGGAGGATCATGTCGCCGCTGCCGTCGTCGGCGGGCTTGAGGGTGTCGATGATCACGTTGGGGGCGTCGGTGGCAAAGGCGCTGAAGCCTTCGCACAGGCCAGGCGTCACGGTTACGGGCAGGTTGAAGGCCAGGCCCTGGCGTACCACGGGGGAACGGTCGAAGGCGCCTTCCCAGGCGGTAAAGCCGTAGCGGAAGCGCTGTTCGCCCTGGTCGCTGCCCATCTCCGGGGAGGCGGCGGCCCGCAGCAGGGTCAGCTCGATGCTGTTCTCCTCCACGCCCACGCCGTACTTGCAGTCGTTGAGCACGGCGCAGCCGTGGCTGTTGTCGTGCAGGGCGGTATAGCGGTGATTGCACACCTCGAAGCGCTGCTGGTCAAAACCGCGGCTGCGATGGGTGGGGCGCTCCACATAGCCGAACTGCATCTCGTGCAGGGCGTTCTCGGCCCGCACGTCCACGGGGAAGGCGGCCTTGAGCAGCCGGTGCAGCTCGTGCCAATCCACGGTGGTGTCAAAGGTAACCACCGGGCTGCCCACCTGCACGGAAATGGTTTGACGGATGGCGGAAGTCCCTATGCGGCCCGTCCAGGTCAGGGACGCGGCAAGGCCCTGGGGGCAGTCCACGGCGATGGAGGTCACCACGGGTTCCGTAAAGCCGCATTCCCGGTAATTGCTGTCGATGTCCCAGGCGTCGAAAAGCCGGGGCACATCCTTGTACATGCGCAGGACGTTCATGGGGCCGGCGGCCATTTCCCGGCCGTTGAGCACGTAGGAGGTCACCCGGCCCTGTGCATCCACGCGGACCCGGAGTCCCTCCGCGGTGAGCAGGAAGCCTTCGCCTTCCCGCTCCACCCTTGCCAGGGACGCGGCGGGCGAGGCTGCCGCAGGGCGCAGGGAAACCGCGCCCAGCGCGGGCACCGTGACCAGGGCCTTGCCCTGCACGGCGGGCACGGGTTCGCCCCCGGCGGTCACCGCGCCGTCAAAGCCCTGGGGCAGGGCCACTACTTCCGTGCGCGCAAAGCCCAGGGCATTGAACACCGTCACGCCCTCGCCGGGAGTCACCAGAACTTCCCGGGCAGCCGCGGCCAGCGCTCCGGCCTCCTGTTGCAGGGCCGCATGGGCCTGGTTGGCTTCCACGTACACCTGCGCAATGGAGGAGCCGGGCAGAATGTCATGGAACTGGTGCAGCAGCAGCACCTTCCACAGGCGCTGCGCATCCGCAGCAGGATACGCATGACCCTTCCGGGCGGCCAGCGCCCCCCAGGCTTCCAGCTCATGCAGGGCAAACTCGCTGCGGCGGTTGTTCTTTTTCACCGCGGCCTGGGTGGTATAGGTTCCCCGGTGCGCGTTGAAATACAGTTCCCCGTCCCAGGTATGGTCGGGGCCGCCCTTTTCCGCCAGCGCGTCGAACATGGCCAGGGGGGAATCCATGGTCACCCGGGGCATGCCCTCCAGGTCCCGCTCCCGCAGGGCGTATTCCACATGATCCCGGCAGGGTCCGCCGCCGCCGTCTCCATAGCCGAAGGGAATCAGGAAGTCCTCCAGGCGCCGCTTCTGCACCCGGGCGCGCCAGACGCCGCACAGCTCCTTGGGGTCGGTGCGGTAGGTATAGTTGGTGGGCAGGAAGGAGGTGACGGCGCTGCCGTCCATGCCCTTCCAGGTAAAGTAATGGTACGGGAAGGGATCGCCCTCGTTATAGCTCCAGAAAATTTTCTGCGTCACCAGATAGTCCACGCCGCAGCCCCGCAGCAGCTGCGGCAGGGCGGCAGAATAGCCGAAGGTATCCGGCAGCCACAGCAGGCGGCTGTCTATGCCCAGCTCTTCCTTGAAGAAGCGCTTGCCGAACACCAGCTGGCGAATCAGCGCTTCGCCGGAGGGCATGTTGGTATCCGGTTCCACGTACATGGCGCCTTCGGCAATCCAGCGGCCCTCCGCCACCGCCTGGCGAATCTTTTCATACAGGCTAGGATAGTACTCCCGGCACATCTCATAGGCGGCGGGCTGGCTTTGCAGGAAGCGGTACGCCGGGTAGCGCTCCAGCAGGCGCAGCTGCGCGGCAAAGGTACGGGCCGTTTTGCGGTGGGTTTCCCGCTGGGGCCAGAGCCAGGCCAGGTCCAGGTGCGCGTTGCCCACGGCCCACATCCGGGGCATGGTGGGGCCGTTTTCGCAGGCCATCAACGGTTTTAGCAGCTCCCGGGCCGCCCGGTAGCAGGCGTTGCGCTCCGCCGCAGGCTGCTCGAAGTCCACCGCGCGGGTGAAGGCTTCCAGCCCGTCGGCAATCTTTGCCGCCCGCAGGGAATCCTCGGGAAGCTCGTCCAGCAGCATGCGCAGGGTGCTCACATCCAGCCAGAGCTGATAAGCGTCCTCGTTCCAGATGCCGAAGGTATTGCGCCCCATGCGGGCGCGGCGGCCCTCCTCCTTGGGATCGCCCAGGGTCCCGGGGAGCACCGGGCCGGTGGCGCAGCCGCCCACATCGGGAAAATAATGCCCGGCGTACACCTCAAAGAGCAGGTCGTAGCGCGCCCCGGGGACGCCCTGTTGCGTAAGCACGTTGTCGGACAGATAATGGTGGGGCACATTCACCCATTCCGCCCTTCGGGTGCCGAAAGGCTCCCCGTTGACAAACAGCGTGGCCTCGCCCCCCATATCCAGGGAGAGCACCACGGCCTGGTCCCGGGCCTCCTGGGGCAGCACGAATTCCCCGCGCACCCACATATATTCCCAGGTATGCCCCCAAGCGGTTCCTTCGGGGACAGGGCGGAAAGATCCGCGGGCGGCGTCCTCCGGGGAGAGATGGTCCATGGTGGTATAGCCCTCCAGGGCGATTTCGCCCAGGGGGCGGTAGAAATCCTCCGCCAGTACCCGCAGCCAGTGGTTGACGCGGGCGGCGTACTCCGAGTGCATCAGCGACATAAGTTTTCCTCGCTTTCCTGCCAGCTTACATTACAGAAACGAATCCTGGGACACGGCGTTTTTTCGCCGCCATGAGCATAAACGAAAGCGCGCCCCTTGGCAAGCCCTCTGGAAACAAAAAGAGAAAAAAATGGCGCGCTCTTTGTTCCCGGTCCGTTCTCCACCACTATTTCAGATTTCCGACCCATCATAAATGTATCCCTCCACGGGACAGCGGCGCACCAGGCGGAAGCCGCCCTGTTCCACCCGGAAAATGTCCGTGGCCGCGCCCGCAAAGTAGCAGCGCTGCGGCGGCACCGTCCGGCACAGCGTCCGGTATTGGGGCCTGGTATCCACGGCGCAGCAGATGGAGGCGGGCACCAGCGCGATTTCCGGGGTGACGGCTTCATACAGCTCCGGCAGATCGTTGATCAGGTGGTGCGCCGCCTGCATGGCCGTGCAGTGCAGCACCTCCCTGCCATAGTGGCACAGCAGCTTCCGGCTTGAGGGCTGGTTCACATCCCCCAGCACCAGGAAGGACGCGCCGCCATAGGATACCTTGAGCACCGTGCAGGTGTCGTTGAAATCCTGCAACCGGGGCGGCCGCGCCTCCGCGCCCGACCGGGCGACGTGGTCCTCATGGGTCAAAAGCACCTCAAAGCGCACCCCGGCCAGGGTAAAGCACTGGCCCGTGTGGCATTTCAGGTACCTGGCCCCGGGGCAGTAGCGGTGCAGCCGTTCCTTGAGGATGCTGACCTGGGGCGCAAGCAGCCAGGAGGAGCAGGCCGGAAAGTTGAAAATTACCCGCTCCACATCCATTTCCCCATGGTATTTGCGCAGGAGCTTGGCAAACAGGTCCATGTGATCGTCGTGGGCATGGGTGCAGAACCAGCCCGCAATGCGCATCCGCTGGCCGGGCCGAACGCCGCTGAGCTGACGCATGGTTTGCAGCACGGCCTCGCAGGCGGCCTCGGTGGCCTGCTCGCGCTCGCCGCCGTCCACCAGAAAAAGGCTGTCGTCCGGCAGCTTGAGGATGTACAGCATGCCGCAGTCGCAGCTGCGGCCCAGGCGCATATAGCTGTAATACAGGCCGAACTGGCATACCTCCATCGTTCCGCCGGGCACCGCCCCGCCGCCCCCGAAGGTTTCGATGGGCGCGCTCAGGTTATCCTCCACAAAGCGGGCCGCGCCTTCCCGGGGAAAGCAGGAGGCATACACCCGGCGCTTGCCGTTGTCCAGGGCGTAGAACAGATTCTCCCCCAGCCTGTTTTCCCATACCCTGCGCCAACCCACATCCCCAAGCCCGTCCACATAGGCCTGAAAGCGCACTTCGTCCGTTTCCGTCACGGCCCGCATCCGGCAGGGCGCTTCCGCGTCCGCGGGATACGCTCCGCGGGTCTGCCGCAGGGAGAAGGTATTGGCCCGCAGCTGCGCCACATAGGCGCTTTCCCCATTGGAAAAGGTCACCGGGCCGCAGTCCCCGCCGTCCCAGGGCGCGGAAGGCGTATAGCCGCTGTGTTCCAGCGCCCGGGGAAGGTAGGCCATCCAATCGGAGAGGCGGCCGGCAAAGGTGTGGATGAACGCGGCGCCATCCATAAACCAGCCATAGCGGCCCACCCCCGCATCGTACGCTTCGTCGGACATACGCCCGCCCGGATAGGCGGGCAGGCCGGGCAAAAGCTCCCGGACAGGATCAAAAGGCATGCATACACCTCCTCGCAAAGCAGGCAGGGGGAAAAGGCAGCGCAGCGCGACCCGTCATTTGTCCGCCTTGCCCTTGAGCTCCCGCACCACGCCCGAGGCCACGAAGTAGGCCAGCACGCAGGTGCAGGCGTCGCTGATGGGCTGGGCCAGCTGAATGCCCAGCAAGCCCAGCGCCGGGGGCAGAATCAGCAGCAGGGGAATCAGGAAAATCCCCTGCCGGGCAATGGAAATCAGCGTGGCCTGTAACCCGTAGCCGATGGACTGGGTGAACATGTTGCTCATGGTGATGTAGGCCCACAGGGGCAGGGTACACAGCTGCAGCCGCAGCGCCATGGTGCCGATCTCGATTACCTGCAGGTCGTCCCGGCGGAACAGCGTCACAATCTGCTCCGCAAACACAAAGGAAACCACCCCCAGCACCAGCAGCACCACCGTGCAGACCTTGATGCAGTAGGTATACGCCTGGCGCACCCGGCTGTATTTCCCCGCGCCGAAGCAGAAGCCGCACACGGGCTGGAACCCCTTCCCAAAGCCGATCACCGAGGAGTTGATAAACATCACGAACCGGGACACGATGGACATGGCCGCAATGGCCGCGTCCCCGTAGGCCCCCGCGGTGGTGTTGAGCAATATGGTGGACACGCTGGCAATGCCCTGCCGCCCCAGGGAGGGGAAGCCGTTGTAGATGATCCGCTTGTAGACCTGCAGGCGGGGCGTGAAATCCTTCATGCGGATGGCGATGGCGCCGGGCTGCCGGTTGGTCATCACCAGCAGGATGCAGAAGCTCACCAGCTGGGAAAACGCCGTGGCGATGGCCGCCCCCGCCGTGCCCAGGTTCAGCCCGAAAATCAGCAGCGGGTCCAGCACCATGTTCAGGATACCGCCGCTGGCGATGCCGATCATTCCGTAAAAAGCCAGGCCCTCGAAGCGCAGCAGGTTGTTCATCACAAAGGAGCACATCATGAAAGGCGCGGCGTAGAAGATGTAGGAAGCGTAATCCTTGGCGTAGGGGGCGATGGTTTCCGTGGCGCCCAGAAAGCGCACCAGCGGATCGATGCTCAGGTTGCACACCACCGCAATGACAATCCCCGTGGCAAAGGCCGTGAAAAAGGCCGTGGAGGCGAAGCGCTGGGCGCGTTCGTCGTCCCGGGCGCCCAGAGCCTGGCTCACGTTGGTGCCCGCGCCCATGCCGAACATGAACGACACCGCCTGGATAATGGACATGGCCGAGAAGATCACGCCCACCGCCCCGGAGGCGGAGGTGCCGATCTGGCTGACGAAATAAGTGTCCGCCATGTTGTAAATGGAACTGACCAGCATGGAAATAATCGTGGGAAAGGCCAGGTGGGGGATCACCTTCGAAATGGGGTCCTCCAGCATCATTTTGGTCCGCTGTTCGGCTGCGATGCCGGGCATAACAATTCCTCCTTTGTACGGTACGGAAAACGCGGCGGGCCGGCCCTGTCAGCCCATATCATAAACGCTGCGCACGGTCAGCTGGCGCTGTACCTCGTCCAGGGACAGGGGCGCGGAAAGCGACGCCTTGGGCAGGTACACCTGGCGGGTCCGGCCGGGCAGCAGGGCAAACCAGTTGTCCGAGAAGCGGCCGTCGTCCCGGCTCAGCTCCAGGCACACGCCCCAGGCGGCGGCGTCGCAGTCCAGGGCAATGCGGAAGCGGTCAGCTTCCTGGGCAATCTCCCAGCGGATGCGGGGGGGCTGGAAAGCGAAATGCTTGGGCAGGGAGAAAAGCTCGCAGCCCTCGCTGACGGCGTTCCCCGCCCCGTCCAGCAGCGTGAAGCACACCATCCGGTCATCCTCGGGGTGGAGGGCCGCAGGGTCGAACTCCCGGGAGAAGTCCATCAGCCCGGCTTCCAGGGCGCTGAGGGCCGGACAGGTCACGGCGCGGCGCTCCGTGCGCAGCACCTGCCCCCGGGCGTCCGCCAGCAGGCACACCAGCTCCCCGGCGAAGTCCTCCGGGCGGTCGTTGGTCACATAGAAGCGCGCCTTCCTTCCCTCAAGGACGCAGGAGGCCAGCACCGGGGCGAAGAACCGCCGGGCGGCATAGTGCAGGGCCTTCCACCGGCCAAAGTAGTCCATGGAGGACCAGGAGGCCACGGGCCAGCAGTCGTTGAGCTGCCAGTAAATGGCGCCCATGCAGCGGCCCCGGTTGCGCCGCCAGTGTTCCACCCCGTAGCGGATGGCCTCCGCCTGAAGCAGCTGGGAGGCGTAGAGCATCCCTTCAAAGGAGGCGGGCATACGCAGGGTCTGGGCCAGATAGGCCAGGATCTTCTGGTTGGCGCCGCCGTTCTTTTGATGGCTCTCCATGACCCGGGAGAAGATGTTCTGCTCCCGGCCCCGGGCGTAGGCGCTGACGGTCTTCAGGCAGGGGAAGGACTGGAAGCCGAACTCCGAGCAGAAGCGGAAATAGAACTGCCGGTAGGCGGTGAAGGGCTGGTTGCCATGCCACACGTCCCAGTAGTGTACGTCCCCGCGGTTCTCGTCGTTGGGGCTGTCAAACCCGCCCCCGGAGGAGGGGGAGGAGGGCCAGTAGAACACGTCCGGGGCCGTATCCTGCACGGCCTTTTTCAGCACGTCCTCAAACTGGGTCAGGTAGTCCCGGCGCAGGGCTTCGGGGTGGCAGGTCACGTCCTCCCAGGAGCACCAGGCGGTCTCCATTTCGTTGTTGCCGCACACCAGGCCCAGGCAGGCATGGTCCCGCAGGCGGACCAGGTTTTCCTCCGCCTCCAGGCGGATATTCTCCCGGAAGGCGTCGGTGAGCCGGTAGACGTTGCAGGCGAACATCAGGTCCAGCCACACCACCAGGCCCATCTCGTCGCATAGGTCAAAGAAGAAGTCGTCCGGGTAATAGCCTCCGCCCCACACCCGCAGGCAGTTGAAGTTGGCGTCCACGCAGTCCTGGAGCAGGCGTCGGGTACGCTCCCGGGTGACCCGGGGGAGCAGGCTGTCCTCGGGGATGTAGTCCGCGCCCATGGCGAAGAAGGGCACGCCGTTGCAGCTCAGGGCAAAGCTCTCCCCCCAGGGGTCCCTGTGCCGCTCCACAGTGAGGGTGCGCAGGCCCAGGCGGCGGCTCCAGCGGTCCTGGACGTTACCTTCCCCGTCCAGCAGGGTCACCGTCAGGGTATACAGGGGCTGCTGCCCCAAGCCCCGGGGCCACCACCGCAGGGGACGCTCCACGGTCAGGGCGCAGGCGCCGCCGGTGAGGCCGTCCTCCCGGGCGCACAGGCTGCCGTCGGGGTTCATCAGCTCCAGGCGGCAGCGAACACACTCCGCCCCGGAAAGCAGCAGCGGCGTGGCCTCCAGCTCCACATGGCCGCGGTGATGCCGCTGGCGCACCCCCACTTCCCGCAGCCGCTCCCCGTTCCAGCTTTCCAGGGCCAGGGGGCGCCAGATGCCCGCGTCCGGCAGCTGTGGACCCCAGTCCCAGCCGAACATGCAGTGGGCCTTGCGCAGGGCATGGTTGCCCCGCATGGTGCCCGCGGCCTCGTAGGTAATTTCCGGGTCGGCGGCCACGGCTTCCCGAAGGAAGCGGTTGGGGGAGGCAAACACCACGCGGATGCGGTTCTCCCCCGAGCGCAGCAGCCGCTTGACATCAAAGCGCCAGGCCCGGTGCATGTTGTCCGCCCTGCCCGCCTCCTGGCCGTTGACATACACCGTGGCCAGGGTATCCAGGCCCTGGCAGTACAGGGTCACGTGCTCCCGGGCCAGGAAAGCGGCGTTGAGGAAAAAGCTGCGGGCATAGGCATAGTCCCGGTTGAACAGCTCCCGGGCATCGTATTCGTTCTCCCCCTCAAAGGGATCAGAAATCAGGCCGTTTGCCATCAGGTCGTTAAGCACGGAACCCGGCACCTGCGCGGGAATATCCTGCTGGCCCAGGGCTTCCTCCAATACCCACGGGCCGCATAAAGAAAAGGTTTCCACCATGGCCGGCAGCCTCCCATTTCCAAAGTCGTAGCGTTTGCGTAAACAGGGTTCAAATATTTTGCAGGATCAGCGCCGCGCCGGAGATCATCAGCATGACCATGATGACCCGGGCAAGCTTCTCCGGGTCCAGGCGGCGGGACAGGGCGGAGCCCGCCAGGAAGCCC
>CALVVZ010000051.1 GCA_944364075.1 uncultured Clostridia bacterium | reverse complement strand
GGAAAGCCCTTTGGTCGCGCCCGCAGGCGCGAAACCTCCTGTGTTTGCAAGAATGCAATATGCAACTTGCAAAAATAATGAGGCTACATACTTTGTCAACGGTCTATCAATTCCTTACACCTTCGGACGACCTCTGGTTGGCCGAAGGTGCCTCCTCAAAAAAGTGGCGTCGCCACTTTTTTGACACGCTGACAGCCCCTGACCGCTTACGCGGTCAGGGGCTGCTTCCTTACCCTTTCAGCTTGCCGTCGTCACACCGTCTCACCGGAAGGACGCATAGATTTTCCTGATTTCCTCCAGTACCTCCGGGTGATTGAAGTCGTCCTGAGAAATGATGTTGATTTCCCGAATCATCCGCATGCCTTCGATGGGGACGGCTACCAGGCGGCCTGCGGCGGTTTCCTCCCGGCAAGCGGTGTGGGCCATAATGGTCACGCCCATGCCTTCAGCGACCAGTTCCTTAATGGTGTTGATATTGTCCATTTCCAGCCGCACGTCAAAGCTGCGGATGCTCTCCATATGCCCGGTCAGGGCGCTTTCAAAGAGCCGCCGTGTGCCCGCTTCCTCCCGGCGGAGGATCAGGCTCTCCTTTTTCAGCTCCTGGAGCGTAATGGCGCTGCGGTGCGCCAGGGGATGGTTGGGGGACATCACCACGCACAGATAGTCCATGTCCAACAGCTCCGTATGGCAGTGCTTCAGGGAAACGGATCCCTCCACAATGGCGAAATCCAGCTCATAGCTGCCCAGCCGGTCGCAGATTTCCTCCAGGGCTCCTGTGACCAGGCTGATATTGGTGTGGGGATGCGCCCCGCAGTAGCTGGTGAATACACGCCCCACCAGGGACTCTCCGCAGGTGGGCGTGATCCCTACGGTGAAGTGCCGCAGCTGCTGCTTTACGTCCATCAGCGCCCGCCGGGCGTTTTCGCTGATGTTCTCCAGCCGCCGGGCGTATTTCACCAGCACCTCTCCTTCCGGGGTAAGCGTAAGTTTTTGAGGGGTGCGATAAAAGATTTTTATATTATTTTCTGACTCTAATTGTCGAATATGGTAGCTCACCGCCGGCTGGGATAGCGCAAGCACCTCGGCTGCTCGGGTAAAACTTCCTTCTTTAACAACGCTTAGCAGCGTTTTCAGCTTGGGATCAATCATAGGCGCTCTCCTTTCCTTCTGGGCAGCGGCGGAATAATATAAAATAAATTAATAAGCCGATTGATTTCCATCACTTGATTTTATCGTTTTTGCCTGTTAAAATCACTGCACCTTCCAAAAGGATGCAGGGAATAAGGGGGCGATCGGCATGCAGAACGTATTTGTTTCCATGAGTCCGACGGCACAGGTGCTGGCGGTGGTATCCATTTTGTGGTTGGCCGGGTTTATCCTCTCCCGGGCGACCAAAGTGCTGCGCCTGCCCAACGTGACCGGCTACATTCTGGCCGGCGTAGTGGTAGGTCCCTATGCACTGAATCTGATACCGGAAAATATTGCGGAGGGCATGAGCTTTTTGACGGATGTGGCGCTGTCCTTCATCGCCTTCGGAGTGGGGCGGTACCTGCGGCTGGACCGTCTGCGTCAGCAAGGTCCGCGGGTGATTGTCCTGACGCTGATGGAGGCGCTGGTAACCGCCGCGGTAGTAGCGGCGTTCATGATCACGGTGTTCCATCTGTCGGTCCCCTTTTCGCTGCTGTTGGGCGCCATCGGTTCCGCCACAGCGCCTGCCTCCAGTCTGATGACCATCCGGCAGTATCACGCCAAGGGCAACTTTGTCAACACCCTGATCCAGGTAGTGGCCATGGACGATGCCGTGGCCCTGCTGGCCTTCAGCGCCTGCGCGGCGGTCGCCGCAGGCATGGAGAGCACCGCGGTGTTCTCCTGGGAAAGCACCCTGATGCCCTTGGCCATCAACCTGGGCGTGCTGCTGGGGGCCTACCTGCTGGGGCGGCTGCTGTGCGTGCTGCTCCAGGGCCGTTCCTCGGATCACCGGCTGGTGCTGACCTGCGCGTTCATCTTCTGCATTGCGGCTTTCTGCGCGGCCATGGATGTATCGCCGCTGCTGGGCTGCATGATGCTGGGCGCCACCTACGCCAACGTAAGCCGGGACAAGATCCTCTTCAAGCAGCTCAACCGGATGACGCCGCCGGTAAACATGCTGTTCTTTGTGCTGTCGGGCATGCGGCTGGACTTGTCCGCCCTGGGCACGGTGGGCATTATCGGCGTGAGCTACTTTGCGGTGCGCATTGTGGGCAAGTTCCTGGGCAGCTGGCTGGGCGCGCGGATGACCGGGTGCAGCCGGGAGGTGCGCCGTTACCTGGGGCTGGCATTGATTCCCCAGGCGGGGGTGAGCATCGGCCTGGCCGTGCTGGCCCAGCGCATCCTGCCGGAACAGTCCGGCGCGCTGCTGAGCACCATTATTCTTTCTTCCTCGGTGCTCTATGAGATGATCGGTCCTGTGTGCGCCCGCAAGGCGCTGATGCTTTCCGGCGTTATCCGGCAGGGTCCGGAGGCTGCCAAACTCCCCGCCAAGGAAGCTCAGCCTGCCGTGGAGAAGTCCGGCAAGAGCGCCAAGGATGCGCTGCCTGCCCCGGAGAAGGCCGCCGAGAAGCCCCTGAAGGCTGCCAAGGCCCCGGAGAAACCCGCCAAGGCCGCCGCCGAAAAATCAGGCAAGGCAGCCAAGGATGCTAAGGCTGCCAAAGCCGCCAAGGCCAAGAAGCAGAACGCCGCCAAGGGCAAGGCCGCGTCCGCCAAGAAAAAAGATCCGCTTCCTCCCGACACGGTGCAGGAACCTGCCGGAAAGATCAAGTGGAGCGATGCGGGGCAACGCCTCTGGGCCGTCCGCCGGGGACATACCTGACCCCAACGAAAACGTTTCCCCTTTTTCTAGCAGGATACCGCAAAGGCGGAAACCTGTCAAGCACCTGAAGAAAAACCTTCTCGTTTTTCCCTGGGTTCCGGCATGCCGGAGCCCAGGGCTTATTGTTTCCCGTCCTGCGGATGCGTAGGGGAAACGGCTCCCTTTCGGGGTGCGCCGCCCATCATGGCAGCCCCTGGGCAGATCAAAGGCTTCCAGGGAAATTGGCCAGCCTGCCAACCGCTGAGCCGTAGGCCAGCTTCCCCGGAAGCCTTTGCTTCACACGCTTGATATTTTCACGCGCCACGATTTTTGCAGCGCTTTTGTCCCTGTTGGCGTGCGCACGCAGCGCAGGCAATACTATCCCTTTACGCCCCCAAGGGTAATTCCCTTTGCAAAGTTGCTCTGAAGAAATGGATAAAGCACCAGGATGGGCAAAATGCCCACAACAGCCATGGCCATACGGATGGAGACGCTGGGAATTGCGGCAAGGCCCACATCCGCATCTCGGATATTGGAGACGTTCTGGCTCAGGTACTGTATATTCTGGATCATACGGTTGAGCAGATTCTGTATGGAGTACAGATCCGCTCGTTTAGTCAGATAAATATAACCGTTTTGCCAGTCGTTCCAATAGCCGATGGCGGCGAAAAGCCCAACGGTCGTTACAATGGGTTTCGCCAGCGGAATCGCAATGCGCAGAAAAGTCTGGCAGGCGGATGCGCCGTCTATTTCCGCTGCCTCCAGTATTTCGCCGGGAACGGAGGCAGAAAAATAGGACTTGGCCAGCAAAATATAAAAGCCGTTAGTCACCAGGCCGGGAATCAGCAAAGCCCAGAAAGAATTTTTTATACCAATCACATTGGTGTAGTTCATATAGGTGGGTACTAGGCTGCCATTGAACAAAACAGTAAAGAATACATAAAAGGTAAGCAGCCTTTTGGCAGGCAAGCCGGGTCTGGACAGCGCGTAGGCCAGGGGGATGGTAACGGCCAGCGAAAGCGCTGTGCCAACGGCCGTAAGCAACAGGGAAACGCCGTAAGCGCGCAGCACGGCGTTTCCCGTGCGAAAAATGTACTGGTAAGCATAAATGCTCAGGTTCTCCGGGAAAAAAGCGTACCCGTTGCGAATCAGCGTATCATTGTCGGTAAAGGACGAGATGACCAACAGCGCCATGGGAATGATGACGTTCAAGGATAAAATCATCATCACCACGTGGCTAACGCATTGATATATGCGGTCTTCCTTGGTAAGCATGGTCATTTCTCTCCCTTCTTTAGAATAAGGAACTGGCCGGGTCCAGTTTGCGCACCAGTAGATTGGTAACCAGCACCAGGATAAAGCCCACGACAGACTGATACAGACCGGCCGCTGCCGATAACGTAAAGTCTCCCAGCTCCAGAAGCCCGCGGTAAACGTAGGTATCAATGGTATTCGTCACGCTGAAAAGCGCCCCCGAATTCTGCGGCACCTGATAGAACAGCCCGAAATCCGAATAGAAGATTCGTCCGATAGCCAGCAGCGTCATCATGGTGACAACAGGCTTAAGCAGCGGCAGCGTAATCATTCGGATCTGTTGCCATTTGGTCGCGCCGTCCATGGCGGCAGCCTCATAGTATCCCTTGTCGAAAGACAGAATTGCCGATAAGTAGACGATGCAATTGTAGCCCAGCACTTTCCATAGATTGACCAATATCAGGATCAGGGGCCAGAAGGCCGGCTCCATATACCAGGCAACGGGTTCCATGCCAAGGTGCAGCAGCACGGAATTGTTGATAAAGCCATTCTCCGTGGACAGGAAAGCAAACACAAGGTAGCTGACAATCACCATGGAAATCATGTACGGCAGCAGGATCACCGACTGATAAAAGCGTTTGATTCTGTGCCGCATATCCGCCAGAAGTATGGCTACGCCTACTGCAAATACCGTATTTACCACAATAAAGGCCAAATTATACCCCAGCGTGTTTCTCGTGATAACAAACGCATCGTTGGTAGCAAACAGAAATTTGAAGTTGGAAAACCCAACCCAATGAGAACCCCAGATGCCCAGGCGGGCATTGTATTTTTTGAAAGCCAGCACAATGCCCGGAAGGGGCATGTAATTGTTGATGAACAAATAAACGATTCCCGGAAGCGCCATCAGATAAAAAGGGATGAAATGCCTCAGGGGCTTTTTCCCTTTGCGGCTTCCCGCCGTTTGTTTGGCCATGCTCACGGTTACGCCTCCGTTCTCTGCTCCGTGGATGCGGAGTTGCATATGGCCGGGGCGCTTCCCCAGGGGAAAAAGAGAAGCGCCCCGGCACCGGCAGATGGAGAAGCTTGCCGCCGCGGGGCACAGCGCCCCCGGCGGCAAAGCGGCAGAAGATTATTGGATGCCATTGGCCTCCGCCCAGGCGTTCAATGCTTCCTGCTTGGCGGCAATATAGGTGTTCAGGCCGGCGGCTTCCAGCTTGGCCTGCATTTCGGCAATGCCCGTCTCGGGGTCTATGAAACCGAATAGCAGCTGCTTGGCATATTCGTTATAGATATTGGTCAGTGCGGAGAATTCGCTGGCATAGGCGCTGTTGTCAAAGGTAAAGCCCAACGCCTTCGATTTAACGGCTTCGTCGTTAAATCGTACCATGCGGTCCCACAGATCC
The DNA here is from genome assembly GCA_944364075.1 of uncultured Clostridia bacterium. Lineage (GTDB taxonomy): Bacteria > Bacillota > Clostridia > Christensenellales > Aristaeellaceae > Egerieenecus. Next base: position 11,403 of record CALVVZ010000051.1, on the reverse strand, counting down.
AGGGGATCATTTTCCCAGATGTGGGCGATAAACTGATTGGGCAGCAGCCAGTTCATGGTATGATAGTATTCCGCATTGGTGGAATCCACGCCCTGGGGGAAAGTAATATGGCCATCCTCCAGAACCACATAGTCCACGTTCTCTTCGCCCCAGATCAGCAGGTTGGAAACGACAGGATCGGAATAGAAGGCGTTCAATACCTGTATTGCCGCCACGGGGTCCTCGCAGCCCTGATTCAGATGCCATAGCATGATGGTAATGGATTCGGACTTCATAATATCCGGCTCTACCTGGAACACGATCATCGGACGGCCGCATTCGCCGGAAATCTGCGTGTTATAGCTGGGCTTGGCCTGCGCCATCATGGCCATGTAGCGGCCGGACTTGACTTTTGCGGAGAGCGCCGTATCGTCCGTAATGGCGTCCTTGGAAATATAGCCCTTCAGATACCAGTCATGGACGCGCTGGCAGTAAGCCTTGAACGCATCGCTGGTGAACAAGTTTTCTACTGTCAGGCTGTTGACCGGGTCCAGCAGGACGCCGAAGTTGTCTCCGCCCACGTTGTCAATGATCGAGCCTGCGGTGATCAGATTATCGCCAGGCGCGAACACATACTTGTCGGGATACTTTTCATGAAGCTGCGCAAAAATCGTCTCGATGGTATCGTAGTCGGTATAGATAATGTCCTTATTATCGGGATCTTCATACATGCTGTCGTAGTCGAAACCGATACCATCCAGGTATTCCTGACCGATGCAGTAGGCGCCGGGACCCATGGCCATGTCGCGCAGCTGCGGCAAGCCGTAGAGGACGTTGTCAATGCGGCTGGCGGTCAGATAGTCTGGATGAATCGCCTCCAGAATCCCCTGGCCGTAGGTCTGGATCAGGTTGTTTTCTTCCAGATCCAGGCAATACCCGTCGTTGACGCAGGTGGTGTAGCCCAGCAGGTTGGAGTTAAAAATATCGATTTGTTCGCCGGAGGAAAGCATAAGCCGGACATTCTGCGCGTAGGACGCCGCATCCAGGATCAGCAGCTCCACTTCCAGCCCCAAGGTTTCCCGGAGCCGCTCGTTGATCTTTTCCTGCACCCGGGCTGTACCCGCGGGCTGGCCCGACCAGCTGTGGAAGGCAAAAACCACCTTGTCATATTCTCCGCTGGCTTGCGCCGCTGCTTTGCGTTCCGCAATGACCTGCTCGGCAGGAGCAAGCTCGGAAGCGCCGGCAGCTGTGCAAAGCAGGCTGCTGAGCAGCACAATACTAAGGAGCACGGACAAGAACTTCTTCATTTGGAAAACCTACCTTTCTTTCAATCTGATAACGTTCCATGAATATCCGGCCAATTCGCAGCGAATATCCTGATCCGTTATTGTTACATCCTGGCGTGCCACAGGGTTCAAGGTTTTCTGATGCTGCGCGCTGTTGCGCGCATAAGGGTCTGCGCTGGCCATTTCCAAACGTTCCAGCAGGCGCAAGGTTCCGAAATATGCTGTCTCCACGTGCAGCGATACCGGTTCGCTGCGCTTGTTCACTGCAAATACCACCAGCTCCCGGGTCCGCTCATGATAGATGCAAATGCTGTCCGCCAAGGGGAAAGCGGCTTGCGGATCTCTCCATACCGCATTCAGAACACGGCCGCGGCCATACAGGGAACAGTGCAAAAAAACATAATAGGAGCCGTTTACCCATGCATCCTGGTCTTTCTCACAGATCACAAGGCCAGCCCCATTGATGAGTATGGATTGGCAAGCAATCTTCACCCGGTCGGCATGGCGCAGGAGCGTGAGCATGTACAGCGCAAAAAGCAGCGTTCCTCGCATGGACAATCCCGGCGTGTGCAGGGAAGGCCCTACCTGCCAGGGCAAAGGCGCTTCCTGGAGATCCGGCGTCGGGCCGGCGTCCAGGGCGTTGTATTCGTCCACGGACAGGCACATGGTTTTGCTGCGGCGCTTTTTCCCACGCACATAATCGCAAACGGCGTTTACATCCTGGATGTTGCGTTCCAGCCGGTCAGCCAGCGCCAGATATGCGCCGGTATCGCCGCAGTCATAGGAATCCGGCGTATCGGTGTCCGGTAAAGCGCCGTAGCGGTGCAGGGAAAGATACTCGCAGCAATCATAGATGGATTCCAGCACCGTCTGGTCCCAGGACAGGTAGGTATCCAGCTGTGTTCCCGAACTGCCCACGGCAACCAGCTCAATACCGCTGTCTATCCGCCGCATGGCCTTGGCTGCCTCTACCGCGTCCCAGGCATACTGCTCCGCGCGCTTTCTGCCAATGTTCCAGGGACCGTCCACCTCATTGCCCAGAAACCACAGCCGTATGTCAAAGGGCTGCTCGTCGCCATGCCGGCGGCGCAGGTCGCTCCAGTATGTCCCCCCGGGAAAGTTGCAGTATTCCACCAGGTTGGCCGCATCCACAGCGCTTCGGGTGCTCAGGTTGACCGTTAGCGCCAGCGGACTGCCTACGGCGCCGGCCCATTTCGCAAACTCCGACAGCCCCACACGATTGGGTTCCAGTTGCCGCCAGGCCAGATCCGCACGAACAGGCCGCCTGTCCGCAGGACCCACGGTATCTTCCCAGCGGTAAGAGCACGCAAAATTACCGCCGGGATAACGGATAAGAGACAACCGCAGCGGACGGACCAGGTCTATGACGTCCTGCCGGAAGCCATCCCGGTTGGCCATGGGATGTCCGGGCGCATACAAGCCATGATAGACGGTGTTGTTCATGTGCTCCACAAAAGCGCCAAATACCCGATCATCCACCGCTTCCTTTTGTATGAACCGTTTATCAATGCATAAATCAACGCCGTGCATTGTAATCACCCCCGCGTCCTGTATGGCGTACAGAAAGTATGCTTTGAAGTGCCGGCCCTTTTCCGCTTTGCTGTTTTCGCTACCGTCAATGCCATTATAGCAAAAGGGACATCTGCCGTAAGAAAGGATTCTTAGATGTTGACTGTACTTCCCTTAGATTCTTCCGGCGCCACGCCGGCAAAGCCTGTACCCGTTGGGAAAAAAAGGCATTTCCCTTGACAGCTTCCGGCGCTTGGGGTATGCTGATATCGGCTTTTCGCTTTTGTTTTCGGTATCATACCGTCAGGCCGGAGAATAGGCTTCGGCTGTTGTTGCGATGCGCGAAAAGGGGCCAAAGCAAACAATGAGCGAAAAAAACACTCCTATCAACAGGTTTTCCGGGCAGCTCATTGCGTTGATCACAAAGCTGTTTCACCCGAAATCCATTCGAAGCCTGTTCGGAAAAATCTTTGGCGTGCTGCTGGTCGTATTTGTGGCGCTGCTGCTGATGAGCGGATTCTTTTTCCTTCAGATTATGCGGAATCAGGTTTACGCTTCCATGAAGGATACCCTGAATCTGTATAACAGTCAAATTGAGCGCGATTTTACCGAAGCGCTGACTTTCCTTTCCGAGAACTGCGTTCAAAACAACGATTTTACCTCTTTGGGCATTGCGGCAACCTCCGAGGAAATGTACCTGCATACCGTGCGCATACAAAAAACGCTGTCCATGGGAAATTACAGTTTCTCCAACATAGGCGGCCTGTTTGTCTACGCACCGGCGCAGGATATTTTTATTCGTCAAATCAACGCAACCTATCATAAAAACCAGAGCAACCTCAACTGCGCCGAGGAGATACAAGCGCTGCTGCGAAAGCATAATCAGGACGGAAACCTGGACCTTTTGGAGCTTAACCAATGGACGCTGCTGCAAACCCAGGACGAGAGCTTTCTGATGTGCGTTATCCAGAAACGGAATCTGTATACCGGCGTATGGGTCAGCCTGGAGCAGTTGGTTTCGGGCTTCACGCAGTTTCAGGACACAGGGTCCATGGTGCTTTGCGTGGACCCCGCAGGATACTGCCTAACAGGAGAGGGGATGGAGGGCGTACGCCTGGATCTGGCGGGGTCCATTGACCGGCCGTCCTACCTTCGCCGGGGGCTTTTTCAAAGCTATTTGATCGTATCAGACCGCCTGAAAAACAGCTCCTACGCCATTGCAGCGTTAATCCCCACGAACTACATCACCAGCCAGCTAACGGGCCTGTACGGCTTTATGGCCTTTGTCTTTGTATGGCTGGTGCTGCTGATCCTGATTCTGATTTCCATGATGAAGCGTTTTTTCAATACGCCCTCCGAAATATTGCAGCCGGCGATTGCAGCCATGCGCGCCGGGGAATTTCAAAGAGAAATTCAGACGGATACGCAGTACCAGGAAATTCGCTTGATTACCGATGCCTTTAACGACATGATCGGAGAAATACAGCACCTCCGCATTCATCTTTATGAAGACCAGCTGGCAAAAAAAGAAATGGAGCTTCAATACCTTCGACTGCAAATTGCGCCCCATTTCCTTATTAACTGCCTGAATACTATTTTTATCATGTCCCAGGATAAGGATAATCCCGATATCATGCATCGCACCATCTCTACCTTGTCCGAACACTTGCGCTATTCCCTGGCCACGCTGCAGGTTACTTCCCTGGAAGAGGAACTGTATTATGTCACGAATTACCTGTCCCTTACCCAGCTGCGTTTTCCGGGCGTGCTGACCTACCGGCTGGACGTAGCGGAGGAAGCGTACCGAGCGCGCGTCGTTCCCCATCTGTTGCTGATGTTGACGGAAAATGCCATAAAAGCCAACCTGATTATGGGCGAAAGCCTGCATGTGCAGATCAACGGCCGCCTGTACGCCGAAGGCGGAACCTCCTGGCTGCACCTGACGCATATCGATTCCGGGTGCGGTTTCGACCAGGATAGCCTGGAACGATACAACCATATCATGGAGCATCCTGAAGCCATAGAACACGGATACGGCATTGGCATTTACAATATTGTAACGCGCATGGTATTGACCATGGGCGACGCCGTGCGGATATGCTTTTCCAACGAACCAGGTATGGGCGCGCGTATCGACATGTACTTTCCTTTGATTCTTTACGAGGAAGCGCCGGATGGAACGGACTGAAGGGGAGCTTATACCCGGCAAAAGGAGTTGAATGGGATGAATTTGCTGGTGGTGGATGACGAATACTATATTGTCCATCATATTGCTACCGCTCTCAATGGGAAGCGAGCGGGAATAGATACCATATTCTGCGCGTACAGCAGCGAACAGGCGAAAAAAATGATACAAACACATCAGGTTGACATTTTGATCACGGACATCGAGATGCCTCAAGGCAGCGGGCTGGAGCTGATTCAATGGATCAAGGCGCAAGGCTTATCCATCGTCACGCTGATCCTTACCGGGCATCAACGGTTCGATTATGCGCAAAAGGCGATTGCCATGCAATGCTTCGGATACATTCTCAAACCGGTACGCATCAGCTTTCTGGAAAGTGAGCTGATGAAAGCCGTCCGCAGCGTTGCGCCAGCGGCTATCCCCGCGGTCTCTCCCCCTGCGTCTCCCCGGGAAAACGAGGAAGATTTTGTAGAGAAAGTGCGGGAGTATATCCATGAGCATCTTGCGGCTTGCGAGCTAAGCCGCGCTGCCCTGGCCGCTTATGTACACATGAACCCGGATTACCTGTCTTATCTGTTCCATTTGAAGTTTGGCCAAACGCTCAGCTCCTACATTGCGTCCGCCCGGATTGACGCGGCAAAGGAGCTGCTGCTATGCACCACGCTCCCTATGACGGAAATCAGCCAGCGCTCCGGCTTCTCCAATTGTTCCTACTTTTTTAAGCAGTTCAAGCGCGCCACAGGCATGACGCCCCAGCAGTTCCGCGAGCAATGCGCGCAGCCGTCCTCCTGAACCGCTTTCCGCCCCTTGACAGACACGATGAAGCGGGTACAATAGGAAGCAGAGGCACCCAGGAAAATCAAAGGAGGAAAAGACCCATGAGCATTACCACCCGGCCCTTCGGGCAAACTGCCCAGGGCGAAACGGTCACCCAATACATCCTGACCAACAAGACCGGCGCCACGGTGAAACTCATCGACTACGGCGCCAACCTCACCAGCCTCACCGTGCCGGACCGTGAAGGCAAGCTGGCGGACGTGGTGACGGGATTCGATACCCTCGAGGGTTACCTGAAGCCCCACGGCAGCATGGGCGACACCATCGGCCGCTACGGCAACCGCATTGCCAAGGGCCGCTTCACCCTGGACGGCGTGACCTATCAGCTGGCCATCAACAACGGAGAAAACCATCTCCACGGCGGTCTGGTGGGTTTCAGCGCCAAGCTGTGGCAAGGCGCCGCCATGGAGGGCGTGGGCGAGGACAGCGTCCGCTTCCATCTGGTCAGCCCCGACGGGGATGAAAACTATCCCGGTACCCTTACCGTGGATGTGACCTACACCTGGAACGACCGCTGCGACCTGAGCATTCACTACGAGGCCACTACGGACAAGGCCACCCATTGCAACCTGACCAACCATACCTATTTCAATCTGTCGGGCCATGATTACGGCACCATCCGGGGGCATGTGCTGTTTATCGACAGCGATTGCGTCACCGCCACGGACGAAGGCCTGATTCCCACGGGCGGCTATCTGCCGGTCATCGGCACGCCCTTTGATCTGCGGGATGGCATGCTCATGGGCGAAGGGCTGGACCAGGCGGCGGATTTCCCGCCCATGGCGGGTCCCGGCGGCTATGACCATAACTTTGTTCTGCATAAGGGCCGGGCCATGGGCGCTTTCGCCACCCTCTATGATCCCGTCTCCGGCCGCACCATGGAATGCCTCACGGACCTGCCCGGAGTGCAGCTCTATACCGCCAACACCACGGACATTTCCGGCGGCAAGGGCGGCGCTCACTACGGCCCGCATTGCGCCCTGTGCCTGGAAACCCAGTGCTTCCCCGACACCCCGAATCATCCCAACTTCCCCACCACCGTGCTCCGGCCCGGAGAGAAGTATGACACCACCACCATTTACGCTTTCCGCGTGGAACCGGAGGACGAGGACGAAGAAGCATAAATCTAAAAAACAAGGCGGTGGCTGTTGTAAAATAGCTCCCCCATAATAATGCGCAAAAAACCGGCCGCAAAAGAAGTGATTTGGCTTCTTTTGCGGCCGGTTCTGGTTGTTGGCTGCCGCTTTTTTGTGCAGGCCGTTATTGCGTTTTCATTTTGCAACAGCCCCCGCTTTTGCCGTCTGTACCGCCGGATAAGCGGAAAAATTGGAGGGGTTGCGGTCCCTCCAATTTTTTTCGCAGGTTTTGACACGCCCGTGCGCGGCTTACTCCTCCGCCAGGGTGCCATGCAGCGTGGCGCGCACGGCGCCGGGACCGGCAAGCTCCGCCCGGAACAACTCCTCGATGTGCGCGGCCAGCGGCGTTTGCGTCAGGTCCAGGCCGAAAATGGAAGCGTTGGCCAGGATGGGCCGCAGCTTGTTCCCGCAGCTTTCCGGCTCGCCCAGGCGGATGCCCGCCAGGGCGGCCTGCATCTCCTCCTTCAGGGGATCGGCGCTGACATCAAAGGGCTTGCCTTCGTCGTCCACCGCCAGCAGGTAGCGCAGCCACCCGGCCAGGGCCAGGGGAATCGCCTTGAGCTGGGTCAGATCGCGGCCGGTCTCCATCCAGCTTTTGATGGTTTCGCCGAAGCGGATGCCCACCTTCTGGCTGGTGTCGGTGGCGATGCGCTGGGGTGCGTCAGGCATGAAAGGATTGGGCAGGCGCTGCTCCAGCACCTCCTCCAGGAAATCCCTGGGGCTGAGAATGCCGGGATCGGTCACCACGGGCAGGCCTTCCTGGTAACCCAGACGGCGGATCAGCGCCAGGATGTCCGCGTCCTTCATCTCATCGCAGATCAGGGTATACCCCAGCATGCAGCCGTACACGCTCATGGCCGTGTGCAGGGGATTGAGGCAGGTGGTGACCTTCATGCGCTCGGTACGGTTGACGGTGTCCCGGTCGGTGAGATAGACCCCGGCCTTCTCCAGCGCCGGCCTTCCGTTGGGGAAGCGGTCCTCCACCACCAGATACTGCGGCTTTTCCGCGTTCACAAAGGCGGCGATGTACGTGCCCCGGGAGGTGACGATGGGCGCCATGTCTTCCAGGCCCATGGCGGCCAGCTCGCTCTCCACCCGTTGATGGGGGCGGGGGGTAATCTTGTCGATCATGCTCCAAGGGAAGGAAACGCGCTTTTCGTCCTCCAGATAGGCGAGGAATTCCCCGGGAACCAGCCCGCGCTCCGCCCATGCCCGGGCGATTTCCACCACGCTCTGGCGGAGTTTCTCGCCGTTGTGGCTGCAGTTGTCCATGGAGCATACCGCCAGGGGCGCGGCGCCCGCGCGATAGCGCTCATACAGCAGCGCGGCGGTGATGCTCATGGCGTGGCGGGGAGCCTCCGGGCCCTGCTCGATGTCCTCGGTCACCACGGGCAGGTAGCTCCCGTCCGGGCGGCGCAGGGCGTAGCCCTTCTCGGTGATGGTATAGCTGACCATCTGCAGCCCGGGCGCCCGGAAGATTTCCTTCATCCGCGCCCAGCTTTCCGGCAGGGAAGCGTCCGCCTTTACGGCCTCGGCCACGCTGGCGATGATCTCCCGGCTGGTGTGTCCGTCGGGATGCAGGGTCACGTTCAGGGTCAGGTTGTCGAAGGGCGCGTAGATACGGTCCACAATGTCGTAGTCAAAGGTTTCCGCGGCGATGATGCCCCGGTCGGCCAACCCCTGATTCAGCAGGGACTGCTGCAGCGCCGCGATGAAGCCGCGGAAAATATTGCCCGCCCCGAAATGCACCCACAGGGGCTGCGCCTGGGTGCGCTGCGCCATGGCCGCCACGTCAAACCGGGGCAGGGTCACCCCCAACGCTTCCCAGGCAGCGGACGCCTGCAGCGCGGATAAACACATTTTCATGGTACGTTCCTCCTTGTGCCTTAGCCTTCGTTGCGGCAAATGGCTTCCCACAGGCCGTTGAGATACGCGGCGCCCAGGGCGCGGTCGTACAGGCCGTAGCCGGGGCGGCCCTTTTCGTCCCAGATCATGCGGCCATGGTCGGGGCGGATGTAGGTATCCGGGCAGGTATCATGGACGGCCTTCATGATGGCGTACATGTCCAGGCTGCCGTCGCTGGACAGATGGCTGGCCTCCCGGAAGCGGTGGTAGCCCAGATACTTGATGTTGCGCACATGCAGGCACCCGATACGGCCCATTTCGCCGAAATGGCGGATGATGGCGGGGATGTCGTTGGCCGGGTCGCTGCCCAGGGAGCCGGTACACAGGCACACGGTGTTGCAGGGAGAGTCGTGCAGGGCCACCATCTTGTCAAAGTCCGCTTGGCTGTGGGCGATGCGGGGCAGGCCGAAGATGGGCCAGGCCGGGTCGTCGGGATGGCAGGCCATGACCACGCCGCACTCCTCGCATACGGGAATGATGGCGTCCAGGAAGTATTTCCAGTTGGCCCGGAGCTGCTCCGCGTCGATGGTTTCGTACTGCTTCAAAGTGGTTTCCAGCAGGGCCAGGCGCTCGGGTTCCCAGCCGGGGAGGGTGAAGCCCTGGGAATCCTCCGCCGTGCGCCGGACGATTTCCAGCGGGGTCATGCCCTGGAGCTCCGCTTCATCAAAATACAAACTGTTGCTGCCATCCTCGGGAATGACCCGGGCCAGGTCGGTGCGCAGCCAGTCGAACACAGGCATAAAGTTGTATACGATGACCTTCACGCCATACGCCGCCAGGTTGCGGATGGTTTCGATATAATTGGCGATATATCCGTCCCGGGTGGGCAAACCCATCTTGATGTCCTCGTGGACGTTCACGCTCTCGATTACCTCGCAGGCCAGGCCCGCAGCGTTCACCTGCGCCACATAGGCGGCGATTTCCTCCTTGGTCCATACCTCCCCGGCGGCCTTGTAGTCCAGGAAACCCATAACCCCGCTCATGCCGGGAATCTGCTTGATCTGTTTCAGACTGACGGCGTCGCTGTTGGCGCCGTACCAGCGAAAAGTCATTTTCATGGCGATGCCCACTCCTTTTGTTTCTTTTGGAATGTATAGCAGCAGTATACCCCATCCCGCGGCAAATGTCTATCCGCTTTTCCGACTTGCGGAAACAAAAAAGCGGCCCGTGCGCCATGGTTGACAACCGGCCGCATCTGGCCGTACAATGCAGATTGTCGCAATTTGTATACAAGGAGATGAGTGCCATGGGCGCACAGCGCGCACGCGCCCTGCGCGCGGCGTTTCCCCGCACGCTACCGGTGATGGCGGGGTATCTGTTCCTGGGGCTTGCCTGGGGCATTGTGCTGCGGGAAAAAGGTTTCGGCGCGGAATGGGCGTTGCTCATCAGCGCCGTGGTGTATGCAGGGTCCATGCAGTTCGCCATGCTGGGCCTGATGACCGCGCCCTTCGCGCCGGTGACCACCCTGATCATGACGCTGCTGGTGAACGCCCGGCACCTGTTCTATGGCCTGACCATGCTGGAACCCTACGGCAAGGTGAAGCGCGGAAAGCCTTACCTGATCTTCTCCCTGACGGACGAGACTTTTTCCCTGGTATGCGGGGGGCCGATACCGCGGCACGTGGCGGCGGAGGACTATTATCTGGCCGTTTCCGTCCTGGACCAGCTCTACTGGGTCGCAGGCAGCGTGGCCGGGGCGTTGCTGGGGCAGTTTCTGCCCTGGGACTTGACAGGCATTGATTTCGCCATGACTGCGCTGTTCACGGTGATCGTGGTGGAACAATGGGAGGCTGCAGGTAAAAGCGGCCTGCCCTGGTTGCAGGCGCACCTGCCCGCGCTGGCCGGGTTTGCGCTGACGCTGCTCAGCCTGCTGCTGGCAGGCAGCGAGCGCTTCCTGCTGCTGTCCATGGGGCTGATGCTGGGCTGCTTTTATCTGCAATACCGCCGGGAAAGGAGGCGCGACCCGTGACGACTACCGAACTGCTGATTACCGTAGCCCTGGTGGCCCTGGTCACCGTAGCCATTCGCGCCATGCCCTTTCTGCTTTTCCCCGCGGGCAGAAAGCCTCCCGCCTTTGTGGCCTATCTGGGCCGCCCATTGCCCGCCGCGGTGATGGCCATGCTGGTGGTCTATTGTCTTAAGGATCTTTCCTTTCAGCGCGCATCCGGGTTTGTGCCCGCCCTGGTAGCCTGCGCGCTGGTGGTAGCGCTGCACCGCTGGCGGCACCAAATGGCGCTGTCCATCGCGGGAGGCACCGCGGCGTACATGCTATTGCTCCGCTTGCTGGGATAACCGCTCCCCTTACGCCGGGAAAAGAATCAGGCGTGTCGAAAAAGTGGGGGGAACCCCATTTTTTCGAGGAAGCACCTTCAGCCAACCAGAGGTCGTCCGAAGGTGTAAGGAATGGGTTTTGCAGGCAAAATCAACGGCCCAGCCAGGCGCTGTTTTCATATAGGAAAACAGCGGTCGCGAAGCGACTTGGCTTTTCCAAAGAAAAGCCAACCTTTAGCCGGCAAAGCCGTCGGATACGAATGAAAGTCGGAGG
>CALVVZ010000050.1 GCA_944364075.1 uncultured Clostridia bacterium | reverse complement strand
TTCCTCCATCTCCTTGAAGTTCTGCAAAAGGCGCATGTCATAGCTGAACTTGCTGGCGGACTGGGCAATGCCGCTCAGGGTGCTGACCACAAAGTAGTCCATCTTCCGGGAGTAGGTCTGGCCGGACACAGGCACCACCTTGGTGAAGCCCATGGCCTGGGCGATGTCCTGCTCCACGGCCTTGATCTTCGCGCTGTCCCCGGCAAAAAGCTCCATAAAGCTGGCCTGGGTGCCGGTGGTGCCCTTGCTGCCCAGCAGCGCCAGGGACTCCAGGCGGTGCTCCACCTCCAGGTAATCCATGTACAGCTCGTTGAGCCACAGGGTGGCGCGCTTGCCCACGGTGGTGAGCTGCGCGGGCTGCAAATGGGTGTAGGCCAGGCAGGGCAGGCCCTTGTACTTTTCCGCGAACTTGGCCAGGAGCGCCATAACGTTCAGCAGCTTCCGGCGGACGATTTGAAGCCCCTGACGCATGAGGATCACATCCGTGTTGTCCCCCACGTAGCAGGAGGTGGCGCCCAGGTGGATGATGCCTGCCGCCTTGGGGCACTGGAGGCCGTAGGCGTATACATGGCTCATCACATCGTGGCGGCATTCCCGCTCCCGGCGCTGGGCGTCCTCGTAATTGATGTCGTCCTGGTGGGCTTCCAGCTCGGCAATCTGCTCGTCGGTAATGTCCAGGCCCTGCTTCTGCTCGGCCCGGGCCAGGGCAATCCACAACCTGCGCCAGGTGCGGAACTTGTTGTCCTCGGAGAATACGAACTGCATCTCCTTGCTGGCGTACCGGGTGGAAAAGGGGCTGATATAGCTATCGTGCGGCATAGCTGATTCTCCTATATCTCTGCGTTCTTACTTGAAGTAATCCACGCCGCCCTCAAACAGCGGCTGATACTTGTTGCCGGGTACGTTCATGTACAGGCCGTCCCCGCTGCGCTCCGTATGGCCCATTTTGCCCAGCACCCGGCCATCAGGAGAGGTGATGCCCTCGATGGCGAAGTAGCTGGCGTTGGGATTGAACCGCGCGTCCATGGACGGCTCGCCTGCCAGGTTCACGTACTGGGTGGCGATCTGCCCGTTGGCGGCCAGGTCGCGAATCAGGCTTTCCGGCCCCACAAAACGGCCCTCCCCGTGGGAAATGGCCACGGTGTACACCTCGTCCACCGCCGTGCGGCTGAGCCAGGGGCTCTTGTTGGAGGCAATCCGGGTGCGCACCAGCATGGACTGGTGGCGGCCGATTTCGTTGAAGGTCAGGGTGGGGCAGTTTTCGTCCGTATCCACAATCTTGCCGAAGGGCACCAGGCCCAGCTTGATCAGCGCCTGGAAACCGTTGCAGATGCCCAGCATCAGGCCGTCGCGCTTTTCCAGCAATTCGCTGACCGCGTCCTTCATCATGGGATTGCGGAAGAAGGCCGTGATGAACTTGGCAGAGCCGTCGGGCTCATCGCCGCCGCTGAAGCCGCCGGGCAGCACGATCATCTGGCTGCGGGCGATGATCTCCCGGGCCTTCTCGATGCTGGCGGTGATGTCCGCGGGGGTGAGGTTATTCACCACCAGGATCTCCGCCGCGCCACCGGCGCGCTCCACCGCCCGGGCGGTATCGTACTCGCAGTTGGTGCCCGGGAATACCGGGATGAAGGCCAGGGGCTTCACGTGCTTCACCGCCGGGGCCACGCGCTTGTCTGCGGTGAAGGAGAACTTCTCCGTGGTTTCGCCGCTGTGGCCACGGTAGGCAAACACCTTGTCCAGCTTGCCCTCGTACATTTCCTGCAGCGTTGCCATATCCAGGCTTTCCCCGCCGCGGACGAAGGTGTACTCCTCCGTGGTCTCCGCCACAGGCACGCCCAGCTGGCAGTCCTCCGTGCATTCCATGAGCAGGGAACCGAACTGCCAAGCGAAGGGGTCAGCCTCGTAGCTGTCCAGCATATGCACGCCCAGGCGGTTGCCCAGGGCCATCTTGAACAGGCCCTCGGCCACGCCACCCAGTCCCAGCGCCCAGGCTGAAAGCGCCTTGCCCTCGGCCATAGCCGACAGCACCTTGTCCCAATTTGCCTTAAGCGCGGCGGTGTCATGGGCATCACAGGCCACCAGGCGCACCGTATGGCCCGCACCCTTGAACTCGGGAGAGATCATCCGGTTGTTTTCTCCGGGCGCCACCGCAAAGGACACCAGCGTTGGCGGCACATCCATGTGTTCAAAGGAACCGGACATGCTGTCCTTGCCGCCGATAGCCGCAATCTGCAAATCCATCTGGGCGTCAAAGGCGCCCAGCAGCGCCGCGAAGGGCTGACCCCAACGGTTGGGGTCGGAGGTCATGCGCTCGAAATATTCCTGGAAGGTCAGGTACGCCCGGCGGTAATCAAAGCCCGCAGCCACCAGCTTGCTCACGGATTCGATCACGGCCAGGTACGCGCCCTCGTAGGGGCTTTGCTCCATCACCTGGGGATGGAAGCCCCAGGCCATGCCCGTCACGGTATGTGTGGTGCCGTGCAGCACGGGAATCTTCGCCACCATGGCCTGGCTGGGGGTCAGCTGGTGCGCGCCGCCGAAGGGCATCATCACCGTGCCCGCGCCGATGGTGGAGTCGAAGCGTTCGCTGAGACCCTTCTTGGAGCAGATGTTCAGGTCGGAAACCATGTTTTCCAGCTGCCGGCCAAAGCTCTTGCCGGGAAAGCCCACCTGACGCACCCTGTCGTCCGCCACACGTACCCGGGTATGCTTCTCCGCGCCGTTGCTGTTGAGGAACTCCCGGGACAGATCCACAATGGTGTTTCCCTTCCAGCGCATGCGCAGCCGGGGCTCCGCGGTTACCTGGGCCACCACGGTAGCCTCCAGGTTTTCGTCGTGGGCCGCCGCCAGGAAGGCGTCCACATCCTCGGGGGCCAGCACCACGGCCATGCGCTCCTGGCTTTCGGAAATGGCCAGCTCCGTGCCGTCCAGGCCCTCGTACTTCTTGGGCACCAGATCCAGGTTAATGTCCAGGCCGTCGGCCAGCTCGCCAATAGCCACGCTGACGCCGCCCGCGCCGAAGTCGTTGCAGCGCTTGATGAGACGGGTCACTTCGCCGTTGCGGAACAGCCGCTGCAGCTTGCGCTCGGTGGGAGCGTTGCCCTTCTGCACTTCCGCACCGCAGGTTTCGATGGATTCCTGTTTGTGGGCCTTGGAGCTGCCGGTGGCGCCGCCGCAGCCATCGCGGCCCGTGCGGCCGCCCAGCAGCACAATTTTGTCCCCGGGAACCGGGCGCTCCCGGCGCACGTTCTTTTCCGGGGCCGCGCCTACCACCGCGCCGATCTCCAGGCGCTTGGCGGCATAGCCGGGATGATACATCTCATCCACCTGGCCCGTTGCCAGGCCAATCTGGTTGCCATAGGAGGAGTAGCCCGCCGCGGCGGTGGTCACCAGCTTGCGCTGGGGCAGCTTGCCGGGCAGGGTGTCCGCCACGGGGGTCAGGGGGTCCGCCGCGCCGGTAACGCGCATGGCCTGGTACACATAGGTACGCCCGCTAAGGGGATCGCGGATAGCGCCGCCGATGCAGGTGGCCGCGCCGCCGAAGGGTTCGATCTCCGTGGGGTGGTTGTGGGTCTCGTTTTTGAACATGAACAGCCAGGGTTCCTTCACCCCGTCCACATCCACGTCAATCTTGATGGAACAGGCGTTGATTTCCTCGCTCTCGTCCAGGTTGGGCAGGCAGCCGGCCTTTTTCAGCGCCTTGCCGCCCATGGTGGCCACATCCATGAGGTTGATGGGCTTTTGCCGGTCCCCGTACACGGCCTTGCGAGCCTCCAGATACCGCTGAAAAGCCTTCTCCACCTGGGGCTTGAGGATCTCCGCGCCGTCAATGGTGGTCAGAAAGGTGGTGTGCCGGCAATGATCGGACCAGTAGGTGTCGATCATGCGGATCTCGGTCAGCGTGGGGTCACGGTGCTCGGAGGCAAAGTAGTCCCGGCAGAAGGCCAGATCATCGTCATCCATGGCCAGGCCGTATTTTTTGACGAAGGCGTCCACTTCCTCCGCGTTCATGGCGGTAAAGCCGTGGAGGGTTTCCACGGTGTCGGGGGTGGCGTACTGCTGGCGCAGGGTGTCCTTCTCCCCCAGGTCGGCTTCCCGGCTTTCCACGGGGTTGATGACGTGCTTCTTGATCCGCGCCACCTCGTCGGCGGAGGGAGCGCCCGTGAGCAGGTACACCCGGGCGGTGCGCACCGTGGGACGGTCGCACTGGCCCACCAGCTGAATGCACTCCTCGCAGGAGGCCGCCCGCTGGTCATACTGTCCGGGAAGATATTCCGCGGCAAAGGTCACATCCGCGTCCGTGGGCAGGGTATCGTTATGCTCGTCCAGCTGCGGCTCGAAAAACACGATGGGCAGGCAGCGGGCATAAAGCGCGTCGTCCACGCCCTCCACATCGTAGCGGTTGAGCAGCCTTAGCCCGGTAACGCTCTTGATTTGCAGAATATGCCGGATCTCCCACAGCAGTTGCTTGGCCTCCACCGCATAGGGAGCTTTTTTCTCCACATAGATGCGCTTGACGCTCATCCGTTTCTTCCTCCTTTATTGCAGGGCGGCCAGGGCGCGCTGACCGATGTCCCGGCGCATATGCATGTCCGTAAAGGAAATCTTCTCCGCCGCTTCATAGGCCGCGGCAACGGCCTGGGGCAGCGTATCCGCCCGGGCCGTTACGCCCAGCACGCGCCCGCCGCCGGTGAGAATCTCTCCCGGTTCCCCCAGCTTGGTGCCCGCGTGGAACACATGGGCCGTCCTGGCGGCTTCCTCCAGCCCGGCGATGGGATACCCCGTCTCATAATGCTGGGGATATCCGCCGGATGCCAGCACTACGCAGCAGGCCGCGCCGGAGGAGAACTTCACCTCGGTCTGCGCCAGGGTCCCCTGCACGGTGCTTTCCATAATGGTCAGCAGGTCGCTCTCCAGCAGCGGCAGCACCACCTGCGTCTCCGGGTCGCCGAAGCGGCAGTTGTACTCGATGACCTTGGGTCCCTGGGGCGTAAGCATCAGCCCGAAATACAGGCAGCCGCGGAAGGTGCGCCCCTCGGCGTTCATGGCCGCGATGGTGGGCAGGAAAATTTCCTCCATGCAGCGCCGGGCCATGTCCGCGGTATAGTAGGGATTGGGGGCAATGGTGCCCATGCCGCCGGTGTTCAGGCCCTGGTCATGGTCCAGGGCGCGCTTGTGGTCCATGGAGGATACCATGGGCTTGACGGTCTTTCCATCCGTGAAGGCCAGGACGGACACCTCCGGCCCGGTGAGGAACTCCTCGATGACCACCCGGCTGCCGGACATGCCGAAGCGGTTGTCGATCATCATGGAGCGGACGGCGTCCTCCGCTTCCTCCCGGGTCTGGCAGATGATCACGCCCTTGCCCAGGGCCAGACCATCGGCCTTAACCACCATGGGCGCCGGCGAAGACTGGACATAAGCCAGGGCCTTGTCGTAGTCGTCAAAGACTTCATAGGCGGCGGTGGGGATGCCGTATTTCTTCATCAGCCCCTTGGCAAACACCTTGCTGCCTTCGATCATGGCAGCCTTCTTGTCCGGGCCGAAGGCGGGAATCCCCTTCTCCCGGAGCAGGTCCACCAGCCCCAGGCACAGGGGATCGTCGGGGGCCACCACCACAAAGTCCATCTTTTCTTTCTCGCAGAAATCCGTGATGGCCTGAATGTCCGTGGCCTTGATGGGCAGGCAGGTGGCGACGGCCGCCATGCCGCCGTTGCCCGGCGCGGCGTAGAGCGTTTCAATACGGGGATTTTCCAGCAGCTTTTCGGCAATGGCGTGTTCCCGCCCGCCGCCGCCTACAATCAGGACCTTCATGCGTATTCCTCCAATATTATCCGTGTTCTTTGGCCTGTCAAACGATCAATGATGGAACAGGCGCATATGGGTGAAGCACATCACCATATCGTAGCTGTCGCATACGGCAATCACGTTATCGTCCCGGATGGAGCCGCCGGGCTCGGCCACGTACTGCACGCCGCTACGATGGGCGCGCTCGATGTTGTCCCCAAAGGGGAAGAAGGCGTCGCTGCCCAAGGCCACGCCGGTGAGCCGGTCCAGCCAGGCGCGCTTTTCCTCCCGGGTCAGGGGCTCGGGACGGGTCTTGAAAAACTGCTGCCAACGGCCTTCGGCCAGGACCTCGTCCGCCTCGTCGGAGATGTACACGTCGATGGTGTTGTCCCGGTCCGGGCGGCCGATCTTGTCCACAAAGGGCAGGTTCAGCACCTTCTCATGCTGGCGCAGCCACCAGTTATCCGCCTTCTGGCCCGCCAGACGGGTGCAGTGGATACGGCTCTGCTGGCCCGCGCCCACGCCGATGGCCTGGCCGTCCTTCACGTAGCACACGGAGTTGGACTGGGTATACTTCAGGGTAATCAGCGAGATCATCAGGTCGCGCTTGGCTTCGGGGGACAAAGCCTTGTTGGCGGTTACGATATCCTCCAACAGGGCTTCGTCAATGACGAACTCGTTGCGTCCCTGCTCAAAGGTCACGCCGAACACGTCCTTTTGCTCCACGGGCGCGGGACGGTAGTCCGGGTCGATCTGCACCACGTTATAGCCGCCCTTGCGCTTGGCCTTGAGCACCTCCAACGCCTCCGGGGCATAGCCGGGGGCAATGATGCCGTCGGACACCTCCGGCTTGATGAGCATGGCGGTCTCCAGGTCGCACACATCGCTCAGAGCGATCCAGTCGCCGAAGGAGGACATGCGGTCCGCGCCCCGGGCCCGGGCATAGGCGCAGGCCAGGGGCGAAAGGGGCTTGTCGCCCACAAAATAGATTTTGCGCAGGGTGTCGCTCAGGGGCAGGCCCACTGCCGCGCCGGCGGGGCTTACATGCTTGAAGGAGGCCGCCGCGGGCAGGCCGGTGGCGCGCTTGAGCTCCCGCACCAACTGCCAGCCGTTCAGGGCGTCCAGGAAATTGATATACCCCGGCTTGCCGTTGAGCACCGTCAGGGGAAGCTCCCCCGCCTTCATGAAAATGCGGGAAGGCTTTTGATTGGGATTACAGCCATATTTCAGTTCCAGCTCCGTTGCCATGGAAATGCCTCCTTCAGCTTGTCTCACTTCACATCGCCCTTGTCGACCACAACCCGGCCGTTTTCGTCCAGCAGAGGCGTGATACCCGTGCCCTGGCCGTAGTTGTAGACCAGGTAATGCACGCCGGTCTTGGCGTCCACGATCACCCGGGCCGAGCCGTTGAACAGGGATTCCTCGGATTCCAAAATCTGAAAACGCTTGAAACGCTGATCTGCCATCGAAACGCTTCTCCTTTTACACGTTCTTGTTGACGATGCGGGTTTCGCTCTCCCCGCTGCCCAGGTCCACAAACCGCACGAACAGGGACACCTTGTTGTCCGCGTTCAGGTTCTCCCACACCGCCTGGGTAAAGCTGTCGATGTCCCCCCGCAGCGCGACCTTCTCCGGTTCGCCGCCGAAGGACGGAATGGGATTGCCGTCGCAGCGGTAGGTATGCAGGAAATGACCGGTTCCCGGCTTCACCCCCGCGTACTCAAAGAAGAAGCGCTGGGGCGCGGTAGGGTCCCCCTCGTCGCTCTTGAGAATGGACAGGCGGTAGCTCAGCTTGCCCTTCTCCCGCAGAACCAGGCCGCTGATGCGGGGGGTGTAGTTGGGGGCGTCCGGCTCAAAGCAGCGGGTACGGAGCGCCGCCTCAAAGGTGAAGCCCTTTTTCAGATAGTCGTAAATCGTGTCTGTCTGGTCGCCGTTGGTGACGATGAGCATATCCTTGTACAGGCGCACAGGGGCGTAGATAATCAGGCTGGGGTCCACCATCTTGCTCTCGTCGAAAGCCTTGGTAATGATACCCCCATCCTTTTCCACAAAGACGCGGTTGCGGCTGTTCTCGCTGCGGCCCATGATGAAATAGGCCACCACCGCTTTCTTGCCCGTCTCGTCCAGGCCCAGCACAATGCCCCGGCCCGGATACGTATTCCCCTTGAGAAGCGCGTTCAATTCCATCAGCTGCATGCTGCTTCCTCCTTACTGCTGGCAAAGGTTGCGGGCCACGTCCTCCACGGCCTGGGGGAGCAGTATCCACTCGGCCTGCTCCATCACCCGCTTCTGCAATACCTCCGGCGTATCCCCCGGGAGCACCTCCACCGCCTTCTGGGCGATGATCTCCCCGCCGTCGGGAATCTCGTTGACAAAATGGACCGTGGCTCCGGTGACCTTCACGCCCTTGGCCAATGCGGCCTCATGCACCTTCAGCCCATAGAATCCCGCCCCGCAGAAGGAGGGAATCAGGCTGGGATGGATGTTCAGGATGCGTTTGGGATACGCTTGGATCACGTTTTCCGGGAGAATGGTCAGAAAGCCCGCCAGCACCACCAGCTGAATGCCATGGCTGTGCAGCAGCTCCAGCAGCTCCCGGCCATACTGCGCAATGGGCTTTTCCTTGCCCTTGCGCAGCACCGTGGCAGGCACGCCGGCCTTTTCGGCGCGCACCAGGGCATAGGCGTCGGGGCGGCTGGCCACCACCAGGGAAATCTCCGCATGAGGAAGCTTCCCCGCCGCTTTGGCGTCCAGGATGGCCTGCAGGTTCGTTCCCCCGCCGGATACCAGCACCGCCGTCTTTACCATAGCTCCACGCCGCCTTCCCCGGGAACGATCTCGCCCAGGATGTACGCGCCGGGCTCGCCACCCTCCCGCAGCAGCGCCAGGGCCTTGTCCGCGTCGGCCTTGGCCACGGCAATGGTCATGCCCACGCCCATGTTGAAGGTGTTGAACATGTCCCGCTCGGGGATGCCGCCTTCCCGAGCGATAATGTCAAAGACCGGCAAAGTTTTCACCGCCGCCTTCTCGATGCGGGCGGTCATGCCCGCCTTGAGGCTGCGCGGAATGTTCTCGTAAAAGCCGCCGCCGGTGATGTGGCTGATGGCCCGGGGACGAATCTGCGAAAGGAGCTTCATCACGGGCTTGACATAGATGCGGGTAGGCGTCAGCAGGGTTTCCCACAGGGGCTGCTCCAGCTCCGCATAGGCGTGGTTCTCGCCCCCCTGCCCGATGTCAAACACCTTGCGCACCAGGGAGAAGCCATTGGAGTGTACGCCCGTGGAGGGCAAGGCAATGATCACATCCCCGGCCTGCATCTCCTCCCGGTCGATGATTTTTTCCTTGTCCACCACGCCCACGGAGAAGCCCGCCAGGTCGTAATCCTCCTCAGGCATCATGCCGGGATGCTCCGCGGTTTCGCCGCCCACCAGGGCGCACTCCGCCTGTACGCAGCCCTCCGCCACGCCGGCGACGATCTGCGCGATTTTTTCGGGAATGTTCCGCCCGCAGGCGATATAGTCCAGAAAAACCAGGGGCTTGGCTCCGCAGCAGATGACGTCGTTGACGCACATGGCCACGCAGTCGATGCCGATGGTGTCGTGGCGGTCCAGCAGCATGGCGATTTTCAGCTTGGTGCCCACGCCGTCGGTGCCGCTGACCAGCACCGGCCTTTGGATGCCCTCGCAGTTCAGCTCAAACATGCCCCCAAAGCCGCCGATGCCGTCCAGCACTCCGGCGGTCATGGTCCGGGCCACATGGCGCTTCATGAGCTCCACGGCCCTGTAACCGGCGGTAATGTCCACGCCTGCGGCCTTGTAGCTTTCGCTTTCGCTTTTCATGCCGGGGTCCTCCTTACGCTTTTTCGCTCAGATGAGTTTCAAACTTCAGCTTGCGGCTGGTCTTGGGCGGTTCCACGGGATATTCCCCACTGAAGCACGCCTTGCAGAAGCCGCAACGGCTGCCCACGGCCAGCTTGTCGCAGGCCTCCAGGCTCAGGAACCCGATGCTGTCCGCGCCGATGATCTGCCCGATCTCCTCGATGGTGTGATGCGCGGCAATCAGGTTGTCGGTGGAGTCGATGTCCGTGCCAAAGTAGCAGGGATACAGAAAGGGCGGCGCGGAGAAGCGCACATGCACTTCCTTGGCCCCCGCCTCCCGCAGGATGGCCACCGTATGGGCGGAGGTGGTGCCGCGGACGATGGAGTCGTCCACCATAACTACGCGCTTGTCCCGGACGGTGGCGGCCACGGCGTTGAGCTTGATGCGCACGGCGTTCTGCCGCTGCTTCTGCTCGGGCTGGATGAAGGTACGGCCGATGTACTTGTTCTTGATAAAGCCGATGCCATAAGGGATGCCGCTCTGCCGGGCATAGCCGATGGCGGCTTCGATACCGCTGTCCGGCACGCCAATGACCACATCCGCCTGCACCGGGTGATCCAGGGCCAGGAAGGCTCCCGCGCGCACCCGGGCCTCATGCACCGACGCGCCGTCGATCACCGAGTCGGGACGGGCGAAATAGATGTGCTCAAACACGCACAGGCTGGAGGGCACCTGCTCCTCCGGCGGATAGCTCCGGACACCCTCCTTGGACACCACCACCACCTCGCCGGGCAGAATGTCCCGCACAAAGGTGGCGCCAATGGCATCCAGGGCGCAGCTCTCGCTGGCAAAGACGGTGTCCTCCCCGATCTTGCCCATGCACAGGGGGCGGAAGCCGCGGGGATCGCGGGCGGCAATGAGCTTGGTGGGGCTCATGATGACCAGGGAATACGCCCCCTGGATCACCTTCATGGCAGCCCGAACCGCTTCCTCAATGGAGCCCGTTCGAATCCGCTGCTGGGTAATGGTATAGGCGATGACTTCGCTGTCGGAGGTGGCGTGGAAAATCGCGCCGCCCAGCTCCAGCTGCTCCCGCAGCTCGGCAGCGTTGGTCAGGTTGCCGTTGTGGCACAGGGCCATGGCGCCCTTGAGGTGGTTAATCAGCAGGGGCTGGGCGTTGTTGCGGTTCTTGGTGCCGGTGGTACCGTAGCGGCAATGCCCCACCGCCATGGAGCCTTCCTCCATTTTTTCCAGAGCGTCCCGGGTAAAGACCTCGGTCACCAGGCCCACATCCTTGTAGCAGGTAATCACCCCGTCGTTGTTCACGGCAATTCCGCAGCTTTCCTGACCCCGGTGCTGGAGCGCGTAAAGGGCGTGGTAGGCTTCTGCTACCACACCCTCTCCCGCTTGACGGAAAATGCCGAACACGCCGCACTCCTCGTGGAGCTTGTTCATCATGTCCATCATTATTCCCCCATCAAACGCTTCATGATTTCCTGGTAGGCATCCTCCACGCCGCCCAGATCCCGGCGGAAACGGTCCTTGTCCAGCTTCTCGTGGGTCACGCTGTCCCAGAAGCGGCAGGTATCCGGAGAAATTTCATCCGCCAGTACCAGGGTGCCGTCCGCGGTCTTGCCAAACTCCAGCTTGAAGTCGATGAGTTCGATGTTCAGATCCTTGAGATAATTGGAAAGCAGCTGGTTGATCTTCAGGCTGTACTCCGCAATCTTCTTCAGATCCGCCTCGCTGACCCAGCCCATGGCCGCAATGTGGTAATCGTTCACCATGGGATCGCCCAGCTCGTCGTTCTTGTAGCAATATTCCAGCACCGTCTTCTTGAGCTTGGTGCCCTCGGGCAGGCCCAGGCGCTTGCTCAGGCTTCCGGCGGCGATGTTGCGAACGATCACTTCCAGGGGCACGATGGTGACCTTTTTCACCAGGGTTTCCCGGTCGGAAATCTCCTCGATCAGGTGGGTGGGGATGCCGTTCTTTTCCAGCATCTTCATCAGGAAGTTGGTCACGCGGTTGTTGATGACGCCCTTGCCCTGGATGGTACCCTTCTTCAGGCCGTTAAAAGCAGTAGCGTCGTCCTTGTAATCCACCAGCACCACATTGGGATCATCGGTGGCAAATACTTTCTTGGCCTTTCCTTCGTACAGCTGCTCCAGCTTCTTCATGATCTTTTCCTCCTCCAATATCGCCGAAACTTCAGTCGATTACCAGCTTCCGGTCCTTTTCCACCACAGCGTCATGCTGCTTTTGCCGCATGGCGCGCAGCTTGGCGGACAGCTCCGCGTCGCTCACGGCCAGAATCTGTGCCGCCAGCAGGGCCGCATTGGCCGCACCGTCGATGGCTACCGTGGCCACGGGCATGCCCGAGGGCATCTGTACCGTGGACAGCAGCGCGTCCAAGCCGTCCAGAGTAGAGGACTTGACCGGAATGCCGATTACCGGCAGCACGGTCTGCGCCGCCAGGGAACCTGCCAGATGCGCCGCCTTGCCTGCCGCGGCAATCAGTACGCCGAAGCCGTTCTCCGCCGCCGTGGATGCGAAGGCCGCCGCCTCCGCGGGCGTCCGGTGCGCGGAATAAACGTGCGCCTCAAAGGGAATGTTCAACTGCCGCAGGGTGTCAAAGGCGCCCTTGAGCACGGGCAGGTCGCTGTCGCTGCCCATAATCACCGCGACTTTTTTCATTCGTTTCCTTCCTTTCGGGTGAAAAAAGGACAGGGCACCGCTAGGCAAACCCCGTCCTTTGTATACAACCCCATGCTCTCGTTCCGGGGCGCACGCATCCATCGGCAGTCCATTCCCTGCCAACAAAGTCGCATACGCACACCCCTTTCCGAACAATACAACTCATTCTATACGATTTATCCCCGATCTGTCAAGCATATTAACGAACATTCCTTGATAATATTTTGCTTTTGTTTGATGTTTGTTTCTGTTGGCCGAAGGCGCGCCATTCCACACAATTCCATCTTCACAGGAAAAAGCCGCTGCGCAGGAACAGCGCGACGGCTCAAAGTGTGAAAGGGATGCTTTTTCATACAGATGCAAAAACACTGAAATTTTCGGCCCCCTACCTTGCAAAAATAGCATCAAGTATGGGGCCCGAAGGTTTCCAAAGGGCGATCGGAAAGCCCTTTGGTCGCGCCCGCAGGCGCGAAAACTTCTGCGTTTGCATGCATGCAATGCACAGCTTGCAAAATAATGAAACTGCACACTTTGTCAACAGTCTGAGCCGCCGCGCAGAAACAGCGCGGCGGCTCAAAGGGGGATTATCTGCTTCCTTTGTCGTAGGGAATGCCCTCCGCTTTGGGTGCGCGGGAGCTCTTGGACGTGAAGGCCAGCACAATCAGGGTAATCAGGTAGGGCAGCAAGCGGTAAAAGTTCGTGTTCAGCCCCAATTCCTTGAGGAAGAACACCTTTTCCCCCCCGCCGTTGAGATAGTACAGACTGCCGTAACTGGCAGCCACGCACTTGAACAGGCCGAACAGCAGCGCCGCGCCCGCCACGGACAGCGGCTTCCAGTTACCGAAGATCATCACCGCCAGGGCCAGGAAGCCGAACCCGGCCACATCGCCGTTAGCCATGCAGTTGGTGGTGGTCATGGCGTACACAAAGCCGCCCATACCCGCCAGGGCGCCGGATATGGTCACGCCGGCGTAGCGCATCTTGAATACATGGATACCCAAGCTGTCCGCCGCCTGGGGATTCTCGCCGCAGGAGCGCAGCCGCAGGCCGAAACGGGTCTTGTACAGGACAACGCTCATTACGATGAAAATCAGAATGCAGATATACGTGGCGGGGTACACCTTGTTCACAAAGGTATCGAAGAGGAAGCCCACCTCGTCGTTGCGCCCATAGCCGAACATGCTCTTTTTCAGCATAAACCAGCTGGCGCTGTCCCCGGTTGCCATTTGCAGTGTGTTCTGCTGCGCGATCATGCGGATGAAAAACAGCACCAGAGCAGGCGCCAGCAAGTTCAGCGCCGTACCGCCCACGGTCTGATCCGCCCGAAGGTTGATGGCCGCAAAGGCCAGCAGCAGCGAAAACACCGCACCCAGAATCGCCGCCACCGCCATGGTCAGCAGCACAAACCCTTGCAACGAGAGCCAATTGCCTGCGCTATAGGCCGCCTCAAACCAACCCCACTGCTGCACCAGGCGCACAAACAGCACGCCGATGAACGCGCCAAAGATCATATGGCCCTCCAGGGCCAGGTTAATCACGCCGCTGCGCTCGGCATAAATGCCCGCCAACGCCACAACCATCAGCGGCACAGCATAAATCAGCGTCTGCCGGATCAGGAAAACCATGCTGCCGGAGGTCAGATTCGCCCACAACGTATCCATTATGCCTTCGCCTCCTTTCCCTTGCCCGCGCCGCCAGCCGAGGCATCCGCATGCTTGCGCTCCCGCCTGCGGCCGATGAGCATCTTGATCAGCATGGAGAAAGCGCTCAGATACACGATCACAGCGATGATAACGTCCGTGATGTATTCGTTATAAGCCGTCATGGTGGTCAGCTGCTGGCCGGCAATATCCAGCATGGACATGAACATGCCCGTAAAAATGACGCCAATGGGATGGTTCGCCGCCAGCAGCGCCACGGGAATGCCGTTGAATCCAATCGCCGGCAGAGTCTGGTAGGTGGACCAGAAAAACTCCGTATTGCCGCTAAGATAGTACAGCGCTCCCGCCGCCCCGGCCAGGGACCCGGAAATGGCCATGGACAGGACGATGTTCCGCTTGTCCTTGATGCCTGCATACCGCGCCGCATAGCGGTTCGCGCCGCAGGCCTTCAACTGATAGCCCAGGGTGGTGCGGCTGAAAATCACGTATACGACCACCGCCAGCACCATGGCGATCAGAATGCCGCCGTTAACCTGGGAGCCAGGAAACAGCTGATCCAGCCCCATGCCCGAAGTGGCCACGCCGTTGACCGTGGTCTTGTAGATATAGCCGGACTTCGTGTTTTCCACCATGTTTTTCAGGTTGGACACATCGAAGGCCCAGGTCACCAGGTTGGCCGCAATCCAGTTGGTCATGATGCAGGCCAACACCTCGTTGATGTTTAGCAAAGATTTCAGCAGGCCCGGTATGGCGCCCCACAGCGCTCCCGCAAGCATGCCGCCCAGAAACGCCAGCACCCATACCCCCCAGGTGGGAATACCCGTGGGCGCAATGCCCGGCAGCGTCATCTCGCTGGAGGGCAAGCTCAAGGCGATAAACAGCGTGGCCGCGGTACCCGACAGATACTGTCCCGGCGCGCCAATGTTGAACAGTCCCGTCTTGAAGGCCACCGCCACGGAAAGGCCCGTAAGAATCAGCGGCATGGCGCGAAAAAGCATGTTGCCGATTAAGGACGGATTGAAGCCGAAGGTCAGTCCGCCCACGGCGTCGCGCCCCGTGGAAAACACGCCCGCAAACACCAGCCGGATGCCCTCCCAGGCGCTTTTCAGCCCCAGAGACGGCGTGGCCAAACCCACAATGAGAATCAGCAGGCTGCCCGCGCCCAAACCGATGAGAATGGAAATCAGGGATGCGATGACGGATCGCGTACCGCTCTTGTGCCAGAAGTCTTTCATGCCTTCACCGCCTCCTGCCGCTTCGCGCCGGCCATGTACAGGCCCAGCTCCTCCACCGTTGTTTGCTTGGGATCCAGCTCGCCCACAATCTGGCCCTCGTACAGCACCAGAATGCGGTCCGAAAGGTTCATCACTTCGTCCAGCTCCAGGCTCACCAGCAGCACGGCCTTGCCTTCATCCCGCTGCTGTACCAGCTGCTTGTGGATGTACTCGATGGCGCCCACGTCCAGGCCGCGGGTAGGCTGTACCGCTACAATCAGCGGCATGTTCCGGTCCAGTTCCCGGGCGACAATGGCCTTTTGCTGATTGCCGCCGCTCATGCTGCGCACCACGGTCACCGGACCCTGACCGCTGCGCACGTCAAACTGCGCGATCAGCCGCTGGGCATATTGCCGTTCCTGGTCAAAGCGGATGAATCCGTGGTTCTGGAACTGCGGCTCCTGGAAGCGCTGAAGGATCATGTTTTGCTCCAGGGTAAAGTCCAGCACCAGGCCGTGCTTGTGCCGGTCCTCGGGAATATGGCTCATGCCGCATTCGCTACGCTCCCGCACCGCGGCATGGGTAATGTCATGGCCGCAGAGGGTCACCTTGCCGGTGGAAATTTTCTCCAACCCCGTCAAGGCATACACCAGGTCCGTCTGGCCGTTGCCGTCAATGCCGGCAATGCATACAATCTCTCCCTTGCGCACGTGGAAGCTCACATTATGCACTGCGTCGCGCTTGTACAGCTTGGAAGGCACGCACAGCTTTTCTACCCGAAGGATCTCCTCTCCGGGCGTGGCCGGTTCCTTTTCCACCACCAGCTGCACCGGGCGGCCCACCATCATGCGGCTGAGCTCCTCCTGGGTGGTATCGCAGGTGTTCACCGTACCCACGCACTGCCCCTTGCGCAGCACGGTGACCCGGTCGGAAACGGCCATGATCTCATTGAGCTTGTGGCTGATGAACAGAATGCTCTTGCCCTCGCGCTTCAGCCCGCCCATGATTTCCATGAGCTCCTCGATTTCCTGGGGCGTCAGTACGGCGGTAGGCTCGTCAAAGATCAGCACTTCGTTGTCCCTGTACAGCATTTTCAGGATCTCCACCCGCTGCTGCATGCCCACGGTGATGTCCTCCACCTTGGCGTCCAGGTCCACCTTCAGGCCGTAGCGTTGAGAAAGCTCCTCCACCTTTTTCCGCGCTTCCCGCCGTTGCAGAAAGCCCAGCTTGGTGTCCTCCGCCCCCAGAATGATATTATCCAGCACGGTAAATACCTCAATGAGCTTGAAGTGCTGATGCACCATGCCGATATGCAGGGCGGTGGCGTCGTTAGGGTCGTTGATTCGGACCTCTTTGCCGTCCTTTTTGATGATTCCTGCCTCCGGCTGATACAGGCCGAAAAGCACGCTCATCAGCGTTGACTTTCCCGCGCCGTTTTCCCCCAGCAGGGCATGGATTTCGCCCCGCCGCAGCTGCAGGGTGATGTCGTCGTTGGCTTTGATGCCTGGAAACTCCTTGGTGATGTGAAGCATTTCAATGACGAACTCGGGAGACTCGCCCATGCTTCCACCTCCCTTTCTGTTCAAATCGACCCATGCGGAAACGTATATATCCATTATAATGGCTCCTGCCATAAATTGCAAGCAAGGGCGCGAATGGGCGCAAAGAAAATGGGACTGACGCACTTTGCGTCAGTCCCACAGCGTGTCGAAAAAGTGGTTTTCACCACTTTTTCGAGAAGGCACCTTCGGCCAACCAGAGGTCGTCCGAAGGTG
>CALVVZ010000049.1 GCA_944364075.1 uncultured Clostridia bacterium | reverse complement strand
CAGAATGCTGAAAAAGGAATTTGCCTCATCCTTTTTGCAAGTTTTGTATGTATGCTTGCAGATACGAAAGGTTTCGCGCCTGCGGGCGCGACCAAAGGGCTTTCCGATCGCCCTTTGGAAACCTTCGGCCTCCTATGCGATGGAATGCTTGCAAGCTTGGAAACCTGAAGTTTCATTTTTCTTGCAAGTATATGAAAGAGCATGCCTTTTTCAGCATTTTGAATCGGAGGGGCTTCGGCCCCTCCGATCAGGCTGTCAAAAAACCCCGGGGAGGTGTCGGAGGGGCCGCAACCCCTCCGACTTTCATTCGTATCCGCCGGCTCTGCCGGCGGGGCGGGTCGTTGATTTTGCTTGCAAAATCAATTCCTTACACCTTCGGACGACCTCTGGTTGGCCGAAGGTGCTTCCTCGAAAAAGTGGTGAAAACCACTTTTTCGACACGCTGAATCAGAGGGGCTTCGGCCCCTCCGATACCTCGCCTGAGATTTTTCGACAGTCTGACTGCATGAAAGCGCCTTTCCGGCAGGCGACCTTGCCAGGACAAAATATCCGGCCGTTTCCTGCGCAAATGACGCGCCCTGCGCCCCTGATATGCCTACGGCTGGATAAGGCTTACTTCCGGCCCTTTTCGAGGGCCTCGTCCATGAGGTGTTGGAGCAGGGCGGGATTCGCCTTGCCACCGGACATGCCCATGGCCGCGCCCATGAGCGCCTTGGCCAGGTTCGCCTTGCCCTTGTAGTACCCCGCGACCAGGTCGGGGTGCTCCGCCATGGCCCGCTCCGCGTAGCTCCGCAAAAGTTCCGGGTCGCTGAGCTGGCGCAGTCCGGCGGCTTCCACCCAGGCGTCGGGGTCTTGGTCCCGCTCCCACAGGGCGGCCACGGCCCGCTTGGCCACGCCGGCACTGATGTCTCCCTGCTCCACCATGTCCGCCAGGCGGCCCAGGTGCGCCGGGGCCACGGGAATGGCGGCGCTCTCCGGGGGCAGCAGGCGGAACACCTCCGTAAGCATCAGGTTGGCTAGGGTTTTGGGGGCGGCGGTGCTTTCGCAGGCGGCCTCGAAATACTCGGCCAGGGCCTTTTCGCTCACCAGCTGTTTGGCGGCGTAGGCGGTGAGGCCATAGTCCGCCATGTACCGCGCCTTGCGCTGGTCGGGCAGCACGGGCAGCTCCTTACGCCAGGTATCCAGGGTGTCCTCCCCGGTGACGATGGGGGCCAGGTCCGGGTCGGGGAAATAGCGGTAGTCGTTGGCGTTCTCCTTGCGGCGCATGGCGCTGGTTTTGCCGGTCTGCTGGTCGAAGCGGCGGGTTTCCTGGACGATGGTTTCCCCGCGCTCCACGGCCTCCACCTGGCGGCGGTATTCCTCCTCAATGGCCCGCTGCACGGACTGGAAGGAGTTCAGGTTCTTCATCTCCGTGCGGGTACCGAAGGGCTGGCCCGGCTTGTGAATGGAAAGGTTCACGTCGCAGCGCAGGGAACCTTCGTTCATCTTGCAGTCGCTGATGCCCGTGTAGGCGATCACCGCCCGGAGCTTTTGCAGGTAGGCCACCGCCTCCTGGGGCGTGCGGATGTCCGGCTCGGAGACGATCTCAATGAGGGGCACGCCGCAGCGGTTGCAGTCGATGAGGGTGCCCTGCTCGGGGTCGTGGATGAGCTTGCCCGCGTCCTCCTCGATGTGGATGCGGGTGATGCCGATGCGCTTCTCCCCCTCCGGCGTTTCGATCATCAGGTGGCCGTCCACGCACAGGGGCAGGTCGTACTGGCTGATCTGGTACGCCTTGGGCAGGTCGGGATAGAAGTAGTTTTTCCGGTCCTGCTTGGAATAGCGGGCGATGGTGCAGCCCGTGGCCAGCCCGGCCAGCGCCGCGTAATGCACCACCTGCCTGTTCAACACCGGCAGCGTGCCGGGAAAGCCCATGCACACCGGGCAACACTGGGTGTTGGGCGGCGCGCCGAAGTCCGTTTTGCAGGAGCAGAAAATCTTGGTTTTGGTTTTCAGCTCCACATGCACTTCCAGGCCGATGACCATTTCGTAGCCCTTGAGAGGTTTCCACGGGGTGGCCATATCACTCCGCCTCCTTTCGCACATAGCCCGCGGCGCGCTCCAGCACCGCGCCGATGCGGTAGAGCAGGGGCTCGGAAAACACCTTGCCCATGAGCTGCGCCCCCACGGGGAGGCCCGCTTCGTCCGTGCCGCAGGGCAGGGACAGGGCCGGGATGCCCGCGATGTTCACCGGCACGGTGTAGATGTCCCCCAGGTACATCTCCAGGGGGGAGGATGTCTTTTCTCCCAGCTTGTAGGCGGTGGTGGGCGCCACGGGCCCCAGCAGCGCGTCGCAACGGTTCAGCACCTGCTCCAGGTCCCGAATCACCAGGGTGCGCACCTGCAGGGCCTTTTTGTAATAGGCGTCGAAATAGCCCGCGCTCAGGGCGTAGGTGCCCAGGAGAATCCGCCGCTTCACTTCCGGGCCGAAGCCCTCGCTGCGGCTTTTCAGGTACAGCTCCTCCAGGTCCCGGTACTCCGCCGTGCGGCGGCCGTAGCGCACGCCGTCAAAGCGGGCCAGGTTGGAGGACGCCTCCGCGCTGGAGATCACGTAATAGGCCGGCAGGGCGTAGTCCAGGGAGGGAATGCTCACTTCCTCCACCGTCGCGCCCTCCTTTTCCAGGAGCCGGGCGGCGCGCATCACCTGTTTCTTCACCGCCGGGGCCAGGCCCTTGCCGAAGAATTCCTTGGGCAGGCCGATGCGCAGGCCCTTGACCCCCGCGTGCATCTCCCGGCCCATGGGGGTGTAGCCCCGCTTCACCGAGGTGGAGTCCCGCCGGTCGTAGCCCGCCAGGGCGTCCAGCACCAGGGCGTTGTCCGCCACGGTGCGGGTCATGGGGCCGATCTGGTCCAGGGAGGAGGCGAAGGCCACCAGGCCGTAACGGCTCACGGCGCCGTAGGTGGGCTTCATGCCCACCACCCCGCAGAAGGCCGCGGGCTGGCGGATGGAACCGCCGGTATCGCTGCCCAGGGCGAAGGGCGCTTCCCCCGCCGCCACGCAGGCGGCGCTTCCCCCGGAGGATCCCCCCGGCACCCGGCTGGTATCCCGCGGGTTGCGGGTGATATGGAAGGCGGAGTTCTCCGTGGTGGAGCCCATGGCGAACTCGTCCAGGTTGGTCTTGCCCAGCAAGGGGCACCAGCGCAGCTTTTCATAGGCGGTGGCGTCGTAGGGGGGCGTGAAATTCTCCAGCATTTTGGAGGCGCAGGTGGTGGGCAGGCCCTGCACGCAGATGTTGTCCTTCACCGCCATGGGGATGCCCGCCAGGGG
Organism: uncultured Clostridia bacterium; assembly: GCA_944364075.1. Taxonomy (GTDB): domain Bacteria; phylum Bacillota; class Clostridia; order Christensenellales; family Aristaeellaceae; genus Egerieenecus. The sequence goes on along the minus strand of CALVVZ010000049.1, from coordinate 13,731 downwards.
CGGCAATTCCTCCCCGCGGACGCGGGCGTCGTCGACGGCGGCCGCCTCCGCCAGGGCGCGGTCGGGGCAGCGGGTGATAAAGGCGCCGATGTCCCCTTCCCTTGCTTCTATGGCATCCAGCCATGCCTGGGTCAATTCCCGGGCGGAGACGCGCCCGCGGACGAGGGCTTCCCGGGTTTGGGTCAGGGTCATTTCCGTCAGCTTTTCCATGGAGCAACCCTCCTTACTCGAACGTTTGGGGCACGGCCACGCATTCCCGGGTGCGGGCGGGGGCGCAGGCCAGCAGCGCTTCCCGGTCCATGGACGGCGCGGGGACATCCTCCCGGAACACGTTTTCCATGGGAATCACGTGGGCGGTCATGGGCACGTCCTGGGTATCCAGGCTGCTAAGAGCCTGGGCAAAATCCAGCACTGCTTCCAGCTCCCGGCCCATGCGCTCCTCTTCCTCGGGGGAGAGGGCCAGCTTGGCCAGCTCCGCCACCTGGCGCACGGCCATGGCGGGGCGGCGCTTCTCCCGCTTCTTCTCCTCCGTGCCCGCGGCCACCCCCAGCTTGAGCACCTCCAGCTGGGCCGGGTCCACAAAGTCCGGGGCGCCGGTCATGGGGCAGGAAGCGTCCTTCACCTTGGGGAAGGCGATGACGTCCCGCAGGGAGTCCGCGCCCAGGAGCAGCATCACCAGCCGGTCCAGCCCGAAGGCGAAGCCTCCGTGGGGCGGCGTGCCGTAGCGGAAAGCGTCGATGAGGAAGCCGAAGCGCTCCCGGGCCTCCTCCTCCGAGAAGCCCAGGGCCTTGAACATCAGCGCCTGCACGTCGCTGCGGTGGATGCGGATGGAGCCGCTGCCCAGCTCCACCCCGTTGAGCACCACGTCGTAGCTCTGGGAGCGGACCCGGCCGGGGTCGGTGAGCAGGTAGGGCAAATCCTCCTCGTAGGGCATGGTGAAGGGGTGATGCATGGCCAGGTAGCGGCCCTCCTCCTCCGACCACTCGAACTGGGGAAAGTCCGTGACGAAGCAGAAGCGGAAATCATCCTTGGGGCGTAGGCCCAGCATGTCCCCCACCTCCAGCCGCAGCCCGCCCAGGGTGCGGCACACGGTGGCGAAGCTGTCCGCGCAGAAGAGGATGAAGTCCCCGTTCTCCGCCCCCAGGCGTTCCAGCAGCGCCTGCCACTGGGGCGGGGTGAAGTACTTTTGCAGGATGGAGTTGATCTCCCCGTTATCGTGAATGAGAATCCAGGCCATACCCTTGGCCCCGTAGCCCAGGGCGTGGGCGGTGAGGGTTTCAATGGTGGAGCGGGTGAATTTTTCCCCGCAGCCCTTGCAGTTCAGCGCCCGGACCACGCCCCCCCGCTCCGCCACGGCCCGGAACACCGAGAAGCCGCACGCCCCGGCGATGTCCGTCACGTCGGCAATCTCCATGCCGAAGCGCAGGTCGGGCTTGTCGCAGCCGTAGCGGTCCATGCTCTCCCGCCAGGTCAGGCGGGGGAAAACATAGTCCAGCTCCCGGCCCATGACCTCGGCAAACACCGCGTGGAACAGCTTTTCCAGGTGAATGAGCACGTCCTCCTGGTCCACAAAGGACATTTCCATATCCACCTGGGTAAACTCCGGCTGCCGGTCCGCCCGCAGGTCCTCGTCCCGGAAACAGCGGGCTACCTGGTAGTATTTGTCCATGCCGCCCACCATGAGCAGCTGCTTGAAAATCTGCGGGCTCTGGGGAAGGGCGTAGAAGGTGCCCGGATGTACCCGGCTGGGCACCAGGTAATCCCGGGCGCCCTCGGGGGTGGACTTGCACAGCATGGGGGTTTCCACCTGGCAGAAGCCCTCCCCGTCCAGGAAGCGCTCCGCGGCGGACTGCACCCGGTGGCGGAAGCGCAGCGCCCGTTGCAGGGCGGGCCGGCGCAGATCCAGGTAGCGGTATTTCAACCGCAGCTCCTCCCGCACATGGGCGTCCTCATCCAGGGAGAAAGGCAGGGGCTGGGCCTCGGAGAGCACGGTGAGGCGCTCCGCCCGCAGCTCCACTTCGCCGGTGGCCAGGCGGGGGTTGTAGGTCTCCGCGTCCCGGTGGGCGATAAGCCCCTCCACCTGCACCACGGACTGCATGCGCAAGGTTTCCGCCCGGTGGAAGTCCTCCGGGGGCAGCCGCCGCCCGTCGCACACCACCTGGAGCACGCCCTCCCGGTCCTTCACGTCCAGGAAAATCACGCCGCCCATGTCCCGCCGGGTTTGTACCCAGCCGCAGCATACCGCCGCCTGTCCCATGTGTTCCCGGCGCAGCGCGCCGCAAGAATGAGTCCGCCGCATGAAAACCGCTCCCTTCTTTCACCGGGCCTACGAAAAAAGCCGCCTTTCGTCCCTGCTTCCGGGACGAAAGACGGCGTCTTACGCGGTACCACCCTCATTGGATATGTGCCTTGCGGCCATATCCCCTCACCGGCAACGAGCCGCAACGGGCTGATTGCCTGAAGCTGTCACGGGCTTCACCCGTCCGCGCCTACTGGGCTTGCGCCGTTGGGGCGGAGGCTCCGAGCCGTTCCTTCGCCGGGCCTTCCCTGCCGCACTTGCACCTTCACGCGGCTCTCTGAAAAGGGCGGATTCCCCGGGTACTGCTGCTCTTCACGGCCTTTCATGGGGCGAAACGCCGCCCCTGTGAAATTGCTTTGCATGATAGCACGGTTTTTCTCTTCCGTCAAGGGGAATACACGGGAAATGCAGGATTGCCCCGGCAGCCTGCATCCTGGTGTCAAAGCCCGGAGAATAACTTCCTCATTGGCAACGGAACGCCAGGCTGTCAACCGTCAGCCCTGGCGGCAACTCCCCGCGCTTGTTGACTGGCGAGAAAGCAGCCTTGTTCAGCAGGCCTTGCAAACGGACCTGCAACGCCTCAATGCCGGAAACCGTGCGACGCGCCCGACGGCCACGCAATCAATAGAATCAGGAACAAGGCCGCGCGCTGCGATGGCGGGCGATCCCGCTTCGCGTTCCATTGACCGAAGAAAGTCCATTGCTCCCATGGCATGCAAGCGTGAGGCGGGCGGGGCAAAAAGCAAGCAACGCTCACGGGGAAACCCTTTGACAGGAAGGGGAAAGCCTGCCGAGCGACAGAGGCAATAAGCGAAGTGTGCCCGAACACGCAAGCCAAAATGCACATGTTTTTTTGCGCAGAAGCAGGGAATTTCCATCCGCCCGGCGAATGCTATGATTATCTGCCGCGCAAGCGGCGCACGGGAGGAATATTCAAATGAAATACGTACTGGGCATTGACCTGGGTACCTCGGGTACCAAAACGGTCCTCTTCGATCAGGCGGGGCAGGTCATGGCTTCCGCTACGGTGGAATACCCCATGTCGCAGCCGCAGAACGGCTGGGCGGAACAGGACCCGGCGGACTGGTGGAAGGCGGCGGTAGAAACCATTCAAAAGGTGCTGGCCAAGAGCGGCGTGAACGCCGCGGACGTGAAAGCCCTGGGTATCTCCGGGCAGATGCACGGCCTGGTGATGCTGGACGAGGCCGGGGAAGTGCTGCGCCCCTCCATCATCTGGTGCGACCAGCGCACCCAGGCGGAATGCGATGAAATGACAGCGCGCGTGGGCGCCAAGCGGCTGATCGAAATTACCGCCAACCCCGCGCTGACGGGCTTCACCGCCTGCAAGATCCTGTGGGTACGCAACCATGAGCCGGAGATTTACGCCAAGTGCCGGCATATCCTTTTGCCCAAGGATTATGTGCGTTATATGCTCACCGGCGACTATGCCACGGAGGTTTCCGATGCCAGCGGCATGCAGCTGCTGGACGTGCCCAACCGCTGCTGGAGCCAGGAAATGCTGGAGAAGCTGGACATCGATCCTGCGTTGCTGGCCAAGGTATATGAATCCTGCGAGGTGACCGGCCATGTGAGCGCCAAAGCCGCGGCCCTCACCGGCCTGACAGAGGACACCCTGGTGGTGGGCGGTGCGGGCGACAATGCGGCGGCGGCCGTGGGCACCGGCGTGGTGGAGGACGGACGGGCCTTTACCACCATTGGCACCAGCGGCGTGGTGTTCGCGCATACCAGCCAGCTGTCCATTGACCCCTTGGGCCGGGTGCACACCTTCTGCTGCGCCGTGCCGGGCGCCTGGCACGTCATGGGCGTAACGCAGGCGGCAGGCTTCTCGTTGAAGTGGTTCCGGGACAATTTCTGCGCTGCGGAAAAAGAGGCTGCCGCTTCCATGGGCGTGGACGCCTATGACCTAATGAACCAGGAAGCGGCCAAGAGCCCCATCGGCGCCAATAAGCTTCTGTACGCCCCCTATCTTATGGGCGAGCGAACCCCGCACCTGGATGCGGACTGCCGGGGCATGTTCTTCGGACTCAGCGGCATGCACCAGCGCCGGGACCTGCTTCGGGCGGTTATGGAGGGCGTTACCTATTCCCTGAAGGACTGCCTGAACGTGCTCTCCGGCATGGGCGTGCAGCCTGAACAGATGCTGGCCTGCGGCGGCGGCGGCAAGAGCCCCTTCTGGCGGCAGATGCTGGCGGACGTGTTCGACTGTCCGGTGGCAACCACCGTGAACACCGAAGGCCCGGCCCTGGGCGTAGCCATTCTGGCCGGCGTGGGCGCAGGGCTGTATCCCTCCGTGGAGGAAGCCTGCCGGGAGATGATCCATGTGAATCCCGCCCAGCAGCCCATCGCGGAAAACGTTCCTCAGTATGCGAAGTTCTACGAGGTATTCCGCAAGCTCTATGGCGCCAATAAGGAACTATTCAAGGAACTGGCAAAACAATAAGTGCAGCATGGGGGCGTGCCGCAGAAGGTGCTTTCTGCGACACGCCCTTGTTTTAGGTATGCGGGGCGCTTTACAGCAGCTGCTTGTACAGCTCCTTGATTTCTGCCACGGAGGTATCCCGAGGATTGCCGGGACGGCAGGCGTCGGCATAGGCGCTTTCCGCCAGGAAGTCCAGGTCCTCTTCCTTGACAATGGCTTTCAGGTCGGCGGGAATACCCACGTCGGCGGCCAGCTGCTTCACGGCGTTTACCGCCGCGGCGCGGTATTCCTCCTGGGTCATGGCTTCCACGCCTTCCACACCCATGGCGGCGGCAATGTACTTGTACTTGTCGCCGGTGACGGGCGCGTTGTAGGCCATCACCGTGGGCAGCAGGATGGCGTTGGCTACGCCGTGGGGCGTGTCGTACACCGCGCCCAGGCAGTGGGCCATGGAATGTACAATGCCCAGGCCCACGTTGGAGAAGCCCATGCCCGCAATGTACTGTCCCAGCGCCATGCCTTCCCGGCCTTCGGGGGTATTGTTCACCGCGCCGCGCAGGGACTTGGCAATGATCTCAATGGCCTTGAGATGGAACATGTCGGTCATGTCCCAGGCGGCCTTGGTGATGAAGCCCTCAATGGCGTGGGTCAGGGCATCCATGCCCGTGGCGGCGGTGAGGCCCTTGGGCATGGAAGCCATCATGTCCGGGTCAATAATCGCTACGTCGGGAATGTCGTTCACGTCCACGCAGACGAACTTGCGCTTCTTCTCCACGTCGGTGATGACGTAGTTGATGGTTACCTCGGCGGCAGTGCCCGCGGTGGTGGGCACGGCGATGGTGTAGACGCACTTGTTCTTGGTGGGAGCTACGCCCTCCAGGGAGCGCACGTCCGCAAATTCGGGATTGTTGGCGATGATGCCCACGGCTTTGGCGGTATCCATGGAGGAACCGCCGCCAATAGCAATGATGAAATCGGCGCCGCTGGCTTGGAAAGCGGTTACGCCATGCTGTACGTTTTCAATGGTAGGATTGGGCTTGATCTCGGAGTATACTTCGTAGGGCAGAGCGGCCTTGTCCAGCTCCGCCAGCACTTTGCCGGTGACGCCGAACTTGATCAGGTCGGGGTCGGAGCATACGAAAGCCTTGGTGAAGCCCTTGCGCCGGGCTTCGGGCACGATGTTCTCGATGGCGCCCTTGCCATGGTAGCTGATACCGTTGAGCACAATGCGGTTTGCCATGTGAATCCCCTCCGTCGTTTGGTCTGTATGGGTATCCGGAGTCCTTCTCCGGGGACAAGCGGGTTACAGCAGCGCGGCGATCTCCTGGATGGCGCGCTCCGCCTGGGGCACCACCGTATCGTTGGAAAGAAAGCAGAAGATCACCGGATCGTCCTGATAGATGATACCCACGTCGTGGGTGATGCCGTCGTCTTCGCCGGTTTTGTGGGCCACGGGGATTCCGCGGCTGTGCAGGTAGAAGGGCATCTTGCCGTTGAGGCGCTGGTTGCGCAGGATGGCCAGCATTTCCGCGCTGGCCTCCCGATTCAAAAGCGTACCATGCAAAAGCCGTTCCAGCAGCGTGCCCATGTCTCGGGCGGTGACGTAGTTTTCGATGCCCTGCCGGGAAAGCTCCGGCTGAAACAGCTTCCGGTTCAGCCGCGTGCCCGTCAGCCCCAGGTTGCCAATGCTCTGGTTCACCGCGCCCATACCCAGCCGGTCGATGAGCAGATTGGTAGCGGTGTTGTCGCTGAGAATGATCATCAGCGTTACCAGATCCCCCAGGGTGACCTCCAGCCCGTCGTGCATGTAGCTCAGCGCCCCGCAGGAGGGCAGCTTGTCCTCCCGGCGAAGGGTCAGCTTTTCCTCAAAGCGGATGACCCCCGCTTCCCGCTGCCGGAAAGCCTCCACCATGATGGGCAGCTTGATGACGCTGGCGGCCATCAGCGGCATGTCCGCCTGATAGGCAAAACGCTCTCCCGTGGCCGGATAGTCGATATAGCAGCCTACCTGTCCGGGAATCCCGCACAGTATTTCTTCCACCTGACGGAACATGGCGTGCCTTCCTCTCTGCCTGACGGCAATTCATAGTATATTTTTTGTCAATCTCAAAATCAAGAACCTGATTTGACCTGATTTTGCAACCAATGTTGCACCTCTTTTTCCACCAGGTCCGCGGCGGCGGCCAGGCCATGCTCCCGGCGCAGCCCTTCGCCCAGGGCTTGCGCGGCCTGCCGGTAGGCGTCGCGGCGGGTCAGGTCCACAAGCGCCCTGGTCAGCCGGGGTACGGTCAGGTTTTCCCGGCGAATCGGCTTGGGGCCGCAGCCCAGCGCATGCACCCGGCTGCCCCAGAAGGGCTGATCCCCGCCGAAGGGAATGACCAGGGTGGGTTTGCCCGCGCGCAATCCCGCGGCGGTGGTGCCTGCGCCCCCGTGGTGAACCACCGCCTGCATCCGGGGAAAGAGCCAATCATGGGGAACAAACTCCTTGAGCAGGAATATGCGGTCCCCCTGGGGCAGCTCCGCGCCGCCCCAGCCCTTGTCCAGCACCGCCCGCAGGCCCGCGGCGCGAACCGCTCGCATCACCAGGGCAAAAGTCTTGCGCATATTGCCCGACACCATGGAGCCAAAGCCGATGTATACCGGCGGCTCCCCGGCGGTGAGGAAATCCGCCAACTCCGCAGAGGGCGTGAAGGGGCCGGCATCCTCCTCCAGCCAGAAGCCGGACATATGGATGTTTTTCCCCCACTGGGCGGGTCGGGGCATCACCAGGGGACTGACGGCATAGATCACCGGAATGGTATGCCCCCCCAGGACGTAGTCCGGCCCGCCGTGAAGCCGGGGGACGGTGACGTTGTTTTCCTGCCGCCAGGCGGTGAGATAGCGCCGCTCCAGCAGATGAATCAGCAGATAGCCCAGGCGATAGGTAACTATGTTCCAGGCGGGACCCAGCTTCCATATCGGCGCGGAGGAAATGGGGATATCGCTGTTGGGGTCCATGGGAAAGTACTGGGTCTGCACCACCGGGATACCATATTTTTCCGCTACGGAATAGTAGGTGCTTCCGAAAAAAGTGCAGATCATGGCGTCAGCGCCCCGGAAGGCTTCTACCAGGTCCTTCAGCAGCACCGGCGCCACATCCTTGAGTGCTTTTTCCACCTCGCGCAGATACTTGGCGCCCACCACGCCGGGCTTCATGATCCGCTCCATGAAGCGCAGCACGTCTCCGGCCAGGGGGTAGAAGTCCAACCCGGCTTCCTGCGCCATGGCGGCGAAATTGCTGAAAGCCACGATGGTCACCTGATGCCCCCGGCGGCGCAGCTCTTTCCCCAAAAGCACATAAGGGCGCACGTCCCCCGTGGAACCTATGGAAACCATATGAATGCGCATGGCTTGCACCTCCTTACGTACCGTCCGATACGGTCAGCTCCGTCACGGCAAAGGCTACCTGACGGGTATCCTCGCTCAGCCCCGCTTCCAGATGGGAAATGGCGTCGGGATAGGTAAAGTCCAGGGTAAGGATTCCGTCCTGCGCCAGGCTGGCGGGGAAGCTGAAACAAACGGTATAGTCCGTTACCGTGTCCGAAAAGACTGTTTCTCCGCCGCAGGCCACTTGCAGGCGCTGGCTTCCGCCCATGACGGAGAGGAACTTCAATGTCACCGTGAGGGTATCGCTCCGGGGCTGGCTGGCCAGGGGCAAGCGGATTTGTCCGGTATTCCCCACGGTCCAGGTGCTGTGGAAGTCCGCCGAGGAAAAACCGCTGACCAGGTAAGGCCGGGCAGTAGCCCGCAGGTCAAAATACAGGGTGTCGCCCAGGGTATAGGGGGCGGCAGCCTCCAGGCTGTCCCCATGGAACACCCGTCCGGTAAGCGTCAAATCTTCCCAGGCGGGGGAGGGCAGGCGGGTGCTGTACTCATACAGGTTAAAGGTGTTGTTGCGGCTGTTTTCATGATAGTACAGCCGTTCGCGCTCCGCCTCCGGGTCGATGTTCCACAGCTCCCCGCCGCTTTCCGTGCCGGTGAGAAGGGCTGTGTAGGTGGCGGGCAGGTCCGCATAGCTTACCGGAGCGTCGCTGATTTCCAGCGAGCCGGTTTCTCCGGGGCGTTTGAGCAGCAGCAAGGGCCGGTGTACCGTATCCGTGCCGTGATCGGCCAGGATCAGCACCGCGGCATCGTCGTATGCGCCCGCGTTGCGCAGAGCGTCCAGGTAATCCTCCACCAGGCGCAGGCAACCTCGCATCTGCTCCTGCGCGGTAACGCCTTCCGCCTGATACTGACAGTCAGCGTCCATGGTGTAGGGCGGATGCATGCCCGTAAGATGAATCATGCGGAAAGCGCGCGGCACCGTGACTTCCAACCCCGTCTCCCGTATCCGGGCGTCGAACGCCTCATCGGTGATCTCATAGACGGGCTCTCCCTGCGCCTGGGCGTATTGGCCGAAAACATTGCTGTACATCCACAGCTGCGGCTTAAGAAAGTGGGGCGCATAACGGAAGGCGCACAGCTGCAGCAGGTCCCTGGTGAGCCCCGCAGCGTCGCTTACCGTGACTTCTTCCCGGGCCAGGTTGTCCACCACTCCGGCGTCCAGGGACACATAACGGCTGTCGGTGAAGAAGCGCGCGTCCCAGTCATCACCGGCCAGGGTGCCGTACAGCGGCGTATCCGCATAGGCCGCGGCAACAAACCTCGCATAGTTCACCGCGCCGGTGTGCGCCTGACCGGTAAGCAGCGCCGGCAGTCCGTACTTGGTGGGATCGCTCAATCCCATGGCGTTGCGGTACCAGGTAAAGCCGTCCAGGCGGCGGGTCAGGCCGGAGTCCTCCTCCAGGGCCTGGGCAAACCGGTCCGCGTCCACGCTGTCCAGCACCAGCACCAGCAGGTTGTCCTCCGCGCCTACGGTGTACAGGCCGCTCTGGGAAAGGTACGTTTGTGTCTCAGGAGCGGGGGCGTCTGCGCTTTGCAGGGCGATCCAGCCGCCTTCTCCCGCCGCCAACAGGCAGGACAGCAGCACGCACAGGGTTCCGAAGCGCTTCCACTGGCGCAAAGAGAGGCAAATAAACAAAATCCCCGCCCACAGCGCCGTATTGATCAGCCCATAGACGGTATAGTCCTCCCAGGCAATGGCCTGGCCGTTCAGCGCGCCATAATCCGCGTTCAGGCCGTTTCCCTGCAGCAGCGCCGCAATGCCAAGCCCCAGCAGCACGCCCTGGGCCCAGGGAAACACCCGGCGGGGCGCCAGCGCCATCCCCGCCGTCAGCACGGCCCACAGTACCAGGCCCACCCTGGCCACGCCAGGGGCCATCTGGGCCCAGGTGAACCAGAACTCATCCTGGTTGCCGCATACCATCTGCGTGGCGGCAAAAAGCGTAAAGGTCAGGGCAAAGAAAAGGCAAAGCGGCAGGGCTTGTGCTGCCTGCCGCAACGCCTGACCCAGGCGGTTTCCTGCTCGCGTCATGCCATGTCCCTCCGCGCGCGGCTCCACTCCAGGATGATCTGCGCAATTTGCTCCGAGGAATGCCCGTCCCCATAGGGGTTGATGGCATGGGCCATCCGGTGGTACAGCGCCGCATCCGTAAGCAGGCGCTCGCCAGCGGAGGCAACGTCGTCCTCCTGTACCCCGGCCAGCAGCGCCATGCCGGCTTCCACCACCTCGGGGCGTTCGGTTTCCGTGCGCAGCACCACGATGGGCTTGCCCAGGGCAGGGGCTTCCTCCTGCAACCCACCGGAGTCCGTCATAACCATATAGCAGCGCTTGATGAGGTTGTGCATGTCCTCCACTTCCACCGGCGCGATGAGATGCACCCGCTCATGGCCGCCCAGCACCGCCTCGGCCACGGCGCGTACCGCGGGATTGGGATGCACGGGATAGACCAGATGCACGTCCGGGTGTGCCTCCACCAGCCGAAGCACGCCGCGGCAAATGGCTTGCAGGTGCTCGCCCAGGTTTTCCCGGCGGTGGGCGGTCATTACGATCCACCGGCCCTGGGACAGGGGCAGCGTAGCCAGTTCGCCGCTATGGAAACGATAGCTTTCATGCACCATTTGCTGCAGCGCATCAATGACCGTATTGCCTACCACATGCACCCCTTGACATATGCCTTCCCGCAACAGGTTGTCCCGGGCGCGGACGGTGGGAGCAAAATGCAGCTCGGCCATGCGGCTGGTAAGCAGGCGGTTCATTTCCTCGGGAAAGGGGGAGTACCGGTCAAAGGAACGCAGGCCCGCTTCCACGTGTCCCACCGGAATTTGCTGATAAAAGGCAGCCAGGGCCGCCGCGGTGGAGGTGGAGGTATCTCCATGGACCAGCACCAGGTCGGGCGTACAGTCCGTCAATACTTTCTCCATGCCTTCCAGCACGCCTACGGTGATGGTGGTCAGGGTCTGTCCCTGGCGCATCAGATCCAGGTCATAGTCGGGATGAATGGCAAAGCGCGCCAGCACGCTGTCCAGCATCTGCCGGTGCTGGGCGGTGACGCATACCAGGCTGCGGATGCCGGGCGTTTGCTCCAGACGCTTGACTAGGGGCGCCATTTTGATGGCTTCCGGCCGGGTGCCAAAGACGGATAAAACAGTAACGGGCGCGTCCATGCTCAAAACACATTCCTTCCCTTTTCGTCCAGGTTCAGGTGAAAATTCGCCTTTCTGCGGGAAAACAGCGGCGAGTAGCAAGGGTCGTGCAGTTCGCCGTGGCAGGCAGTCAGCCGCGCCTCCTCCTGGGGATGCGCCTCCCGGTCCCGCAGCACCGGCGCGCCGTGGAAAGCCGTGGCCCGGCTGAAGGGGGTGAAGGCAAACCATCCGCCCTGTTCCCGAACGCGCAGCGACCAGTCCACGCTGCCCAGGTCGCTGGTATACCCCTCGTCAAAGGGTAGGAAACGTTCCCGGCGCACCAGCATGCAGGCGGCGCTTACCGCGCCCACGTTGTGGGCGGTATGCTCCAGCCCGTGCCAGCCTCCCGCCGTGCGGGGCAGTCCCTGCTGCCGGCAGGAGGCCACATGCGCCATACCCAGGGCGTAGCCCGCGTGCAGGATGCGGCCGCGCCCGTCGAACAGCGCCGGAATCGCCGCCGGGATCTCCTCCCGCTGGGCCAGCATCATCAGCTCCCGCAGCCATTGGGAATCCTCCACTACCACGCTGCTGTCCACAAAGGCCAGATAATCCCCCGTGGCTTCTCCCGCGCCCAGGTTCAGCGCCCCAAAGCGCTCCAGTTCGCCCACGGCGATGGTGCGCCGGGGCAGGCCCTGCCGGTTGGAAAGGATCAGCAGCTCCAGATCCGGCCAATCGGTTTTTTCCAGCGCGGCCAGGCAGCGGTCCAGCTGTTCCCGGTCCCCGCCGTCCCATACGATCAGGGAAACACGCTTTTCCTCCGCCACGCGGTAGTGGATACGAAGGCAGTTGCATTCCAGGGTAACCGTTCCGCCGGGTCCTACCCGGTTGATATGCTCCTCCACCGCCCGGCGTGCGGCGTCCACGCAGCGCATCAGATTCTGGTGGCTCATGGAGCTGCCTACGGAACGCCAGTGATACAGCACCCGGGGGATATGCGCCACCCGGGTAGTGCGTTCCATGCAGCGCAGGGCCAGGTCATGATCCTGGGAACCGTCAAAGGCGCTGCGGAAGCCTCCCGCCGCCTCCATCAGGCTGCGACGCATGACCATCAGGTGGCAGATATAGTTTCCCGAACGGAGATTGTCCGGGCAGTAATCCGGCTTGAAATGCGCGGCAAAAAACACCCGGCCGTCCTCCGAGACCTTGTCCTCGTCGGAGTATACAAAGTCGGGCTGCTCCCGTTCTATGGTATCCATGACCCAATACAGGGCGTCGGGGGTATACAGGTCGTCGTGGTCGCACAGAGCGATCCATTCCCCGCGGGCATGGGACAGGGCGGCGTTGCTGTTGCCGGAAATATGCAGGTTTTCTCCGCTGAAGATCACCCGGAACCGTGCGTCCAGCCCGGCAATTTCCCGAAGCATGGCGGCTGTTTCCGCCTTGGTGCTGGCGCCGTCCAGCAGCACGGCCTCCCAGTGGGGATAGGTCTGCGCCAGAAAGGAATCCGCCAGCGCCCGCAGCATGCGGGGGTTGGTGTTATAAACCGGCACCAGGATGGAGATCAGAGGCGTTTCCTTCCATATCCGCCGGCGTTGCAGTTCCAGATCCGCGGGGGTGGCGCGCACCCGCCGGTACAGCCGGTTGTATTCGCCCAGCACCTGGTCGCGGAACTTCTCCACAGCGCGGCGGGCGGTATACCCCGCCCCGTTCAGGCGCACATATTCCCGGATGCGTCCGGCCAATCCGCCCATGGATCGCTCATCCTCTCCGTTATAGTAATATCATTTTACCATGTTCTGCCGCAGAAGGCAACGGGCGGGCCGCGCTCAGGCGCAGCCGCGCTTTTTCTCCGCTCTGGCGGCAAAAAATATACGCATCAGGAAGCTGCCCATGCCCAGACCAAAGGTAATCATCACGATGTTGGCCATAGCGGCAATGCCCATCTGCAATCCCGAGGAGGTATTGCCCTGGGCCAGCAGGGACATGCAGCGGTACAATCCAAGCCCGGGCACGAAGGCGATAATGGCCAGCGTGCCGAAAATGGTGGCGATCATTTTCAGCCGGCGGGCGGCGTACTGCGCCATCAGCGAGGCCGCCAGGGAGCCGATGAAAATGGCCGCGGTTTCCGGCAGCCCGGCCCAGGCCATCAGCGCCCAATAGAGGGTATAGCCCACCGCGCCGATGCAGCTGCCGGGAATCCAGGCATGCCGGGGCGTGTGCAGCAGAACCGCGAAACCCAGCGTGCCGACAAAGCTGGTCAGCAGCGCCGTAAGAAAATTTCCGGGCATTTCACACGCCTCCCATCATGTGATACAGCGAGGACGCCATGAGCGCGCCGCCGGCCACCAGGGTGGCCGTAAGGATGGCGTTCATTAATGAGGGAGCCTTGTTTCCTGAATTAGAGCATCAAATGACATACATAAAACATTCACAGGGGAATAAAGCTACT
>CALVVZ010000048.1 GCA_944364075.1 uncultured Clostridia bacterium | reverse complement strand
TTTACCCAAAAATCCCTGGCCGCCATTCAGGGGGCCCAGGACTTCGCCTGCGAGCACGGTAATCAGTAGATCGAGCATGAGCACCTGCTCCCGGCCTTTCTGAGCGATGAGCAGGGCTTCATTCCCCAGCATCGCCGCCCGCACATGCCCCTGCTGATGGGAGGTATGGTAGGGCGTCAGACCCAACCCTGCGCCCAAGGAAGCAGCGGCCATGCGGCCGGCCAAAAATACCGGCATATAGGAATCCTGTTCTTCACGGGGTTGAGCGGAAGCGCATACCGCCACAATGCGGCGGCCACGAATATGCCCAGCGATTTCCTCCATCAGCCCAGGCAATTGCCGCACATGAATAAATACGGCTTCACTCTGCCTCAGCCCCCGTTCACCCTGGGGAACGGGAAGCAACCGCCGGCAACTGGCCACCGGCTTTCCCGCTACATCCACCGCAGCCACCGAAGTGGTATAGCAGCTGGTATCAAAGCCCAGCACCACGGCGTCCCCGATCATTGCGCCGCCTCTTTTTCGCGAAGGATCGTACCCAGCACGCCGTTGATAAAGCGCCCGCTGGTAGGTTCTGAATAACGGTTGGCTAGCTCCACCGCCTCATTGATGGCAACGCTGCCCGGTACATCCGCCTCGTAAAGGATCTCGTAGGCTGCCAGGCGCAGTATGGTCAAGTCCACCATGGGCATCCGTTCCAGCGTCCAATCCACGCTGGCGGCGGCAATTTTCTCATCCAGTTCCTGCTGGTGCGCCAGTACGCCATCCAGCACCCGGGTAATATACGCCCGATCACCTTCGCCAGGCTCCGAGGGCCGTACCTCGTCCACGCCGGGAACACCGTCCCGGCGGAGCTGGTCGTAGACCATTTGCAGGGTTTCTTCCCCGCCCTCGCCGCCGGCCAGGTGCTCATAAATCATCTGCATAACCGCCGCCCGTGCGGTAACTCGCGCCATGGTTCACACATCCGTTTCTTGTGTTTTATCCCTTGGGAGGAAATAATTTATTGATTACCTTTTTGCAAAACGCGCTTTTATCCTTCACCGCGCCCAGAAATACGCCCAGACCGCACAGCAGCGCCACTAGTAGCATCTTCCAAAAGCCAATGGTCAGCAGCAATACGGCTACCACAATGCCGATCACACCGCAAAAGGCTCCACACGCCGGCGTACCCCAAGTGATCATTTCCCGAAGCAAATCATTGAGCGACTTCATGGCGTTCCTCCTCCGTTTCCTCGGGAAGCTGCGTGGGGAAGCCGTTTTCCAGCGGCTGTACCGGCTCAGGCGTTTCCGCCTCCGGTTCGTTTTCGGGCGTCATGCCGGCCGCCGGTTCCTCTATGGCCGCTTGCTCAGGCGTTTCCGACCGGGCGGGTGATTCTTCCGCAGCATTTTGCACAGGCGCATCCTGCGGCTCTGTCATCTCCTGCACGCACACAACCTCGGGTTCATGGACAGAATCAGCCTCCGTATTCTCCGCCTTGGGCGGCGCTGGAACATCCATGGGCTGCTCCTCGCGTCCGAAAATGCGCTGGTGAAGGGGACGCTTTGCCGCAGAATCCGCCTCCGGCGGCACCAGGGTCACCGGGCTGTTGACCGCCGCGGGTTCCTGGGTAGCGTTCGCCAGCTTTTCGGCCACAGGAGTGGCCAGCGTATCCGGCACCGCAAAAGGAGATGCCTTCAGGCTCGCCGAGGCGGTTTCCACCTGCACCTTCACTTCCCGCACATCCACGCCGGAGCATGCCGTAACATACTGCTTGATCTGCTTTTGCAGCGCGCTGACCACCAGCGGAATGGATACGCCGTTGGCCAGGCCGATGCGCAGTTTGATGACCAGACCGTCCCGGCTGTTTTCCAGCCCAGTGGACATGACGTGCAGTTCTTCGTGCTTGTCGATGCACTTCTGCACCAGGTTTTCGATGGCCTTGATGGAAATGCTCAGTTCGCCGCCCTCGGTGCGCTGTACCACAAAGCCCCGCTTGCCTTTATAGCGGCGGAACATCAGGCATACGCAATACACGCCCAACAGCACCAGCACGCAGACCGCCGCAATGGGCACGACCAGGCTATCCTCCAGCAGGCGTGCAAGCGTATCAAAAACCGGCACCTCAAAGAAGCGCTCAGCCACCACCGCCGCGCCGGCAGCGATCAGCACCACACCCGCCAGAAAAACCAGGATTCGATCCAGAATACGTATCTTCATGGCTGCACCTCCCTGCACCCCGGCGCATTTCAGCCCTGAGGCTCTTGCGTGGGTTCTTCCGTCTGAGGCGCAGGCGTTTCAGGCATAAGCACAGGCTTAGACGCGGCCTCACCGGCTTCCAGCTTGACCTGCTTGTTTGCCTCCAGCACACTGTTTTCCTTTTCGAAGCTGACGCCCTGCACATGCACATCCACGCGCACCACATGCAGCCCCGTCATGGTTTCGATGGCCTTGCGCACATTCTCCTGAGCGTCCTGGGCAGCCTTCTGGATGGGCGTGCCGTACTCTACAATAATGTAAAGATCCACGCTGGCCTCTTCCGTGCCGATTTCCACTTTCACGCCCCGGGTGATGTTCTTGTTGCGGCCGAGGATGTCAATGCCGCTCACCGAGCACATACCGGCAATGCCTTCCACCTCTCCGGCGGCCACGCCGGCGATGATGGCGACAACTTCATTGGCGTAGGTGATGGTATTCCCCTGTTCCATATCGTTCTCCACCGTCTGGGGCAGATTGTCTTTTTTGCTTGCCATATTCGCACACCTCCTTGGGTTTCTGACTTAGTATAACAGATTTTCCGGCGCTTGACAACAAGGCCGGCAGGCAAAAAAAGTTTCCCTGGGCCTGCGCCCAGGGAAAAACTTATGCCTGAGCCGGTTTTTCCTCCACCACAGCAATGTGCAGCTCGTCCAGCTGCTTCTGTTCTACCTTTCCGGGGGCGCCCATCATCAGATCCTGGGCATTCTTGTTCATGGGGAAGGGAATCACTTCGCGGATGCTCTCTTCGCTGGCCAGCAACATGACCATACGATCCACGCCGGGAGCAATGCCCGCATGAGGCGGCGCACCGTAGCAGAAGGCATTGTACATGGCCGGGAACTTGGCTTTCACATCCTCCTCACCCAGCCGGACCAGCTGGAAAGCCTTGATCATGATTTCCGGGTCGTGGTTCCGCACCGCGCCGGAGGACAATTCGACGCCGTTGCATACCAGGTCGTACTGATAGGCGGTGATGGTCAGCGGGTCGATTTCCCCCGCTGCCGCCCTGTTCAGAATATCCAGGCCGCCGTTGGGCATGGAGAAGGGATTGTGGCAAAACTCCAGTTCTCCGCTCTCCTCGCCGATCTCGTACATGGGGAAGTCCACAATCCAGCAGAACTCGTAGCGTTCCCGGTCCATATGCTGGGGGCACAGCTCGCCCAGCAGCCGCCGGAGCACGCCGGCGGTCTTCTGCGCCGCCAGGTTTTTGCCGCAGCTCAGGGCCACGAAGGTATTGGGCTCCAGCTTCAGTTCCTCGATGATCGCCTGCTTCTTCTCCTGGAGGAACTTGGCGATGCCCCCGGAGATTTCCCCTTTTTCATCCAGCTTGAACCAATAGGCCTTGTTGCCGGAAATGACTTCCGCGTCGGCGCAGAGCTTGTCAATCTGCTTGCGGGTGGCGGTAAAGCCGCTGACCGGCACGGCCTTGACCTGCTGCCCGGCGAAGGAGCCGAAGCCGCAGTCGGCCAGGAGTCCGGTAACGTCCCGGCAGGTGAGATCAATGCGCAGGTCGGGCTTGTCCGAGCCGTAGCGCTCCATGGCCTCCAGGTAGGGAATGCGCCGGAAGGGCGCGCTGGACGCCACGGAATACGTGCCATACTTGGCGAAGATCGGCGGGAGCACATCCTCCAGCACGGCGAAAACATCCTCCTGGGAGGCAAAGGCCATTTCCATATCCAGCTGATAGAATTCGCCGGGGCTGCGGTCGCCCCGGGCATCCTCGTCGCGGAAGCAGGGCGCGATCTGGAAATAGCGGTCAAAGCCGGAGGTCATCAGCAGCTGCTTGAATTGCTGCGGCGCCTGGGGCAGCGCGTAGAACATGCCGGGATGCTTTCGGGCGGGCACCAGATAGTCCCGCGCCCCCTCGGGAGAAGACGCCGTCAGGATGGGCGTGGTGATCTCCAGGAAGTCATGGTCGGCCATGGCGCTGCGCAGAGCGGCTACCACCTTGCAGCGCAGCACAATGTTCTTCTTGACTTCGGGGTTGCGCAGGTCCAGGTAGCGGTATTTCAGGCGCAGTGATTCGTCCGCCTCCCGGCTGTGGTTAATCTGGAAAGGCAGGGCGTTATAGCGGCAGCGGCCCAGCACCTCAATGGCGTCGGGCACCACTTCCACCTCGCCTGTGGGCATGTTGGGGTTTTTGCTGGAACGCTCCCGCACCACGCCCCGGACGCACAGCACGCTTTCCTTGTTCAGCCCGGCTACCTTCTGCAGCATTTCCTCGGATTCCAGCACGATCTGGGTGGTGCCGTAAAAATCCCGCAGCACCAGGAAAGCCAGGCTACCGCTCACCTCGCGCAGGTTCTCCATCCAGCCGCAAAGCTGCACCCGCTCTCCCGCATGGCTTCCGCGCAGTTCCCCGCAGGTATGGGTCCGATTCTGTATCATGTTCCTCGCTCCTCACGCATCAAAGCTTGATTCTGGTATAGTATTCCTGCTCGCCCTCATGGTGGATGCGCGCGCCGTTTTTAAGCTGCACCCGCAGGGACGCAGGATTATTCCTGTTTACGGAAAGATAAATCTCATCCTCGGGAACGATTTCCCGGGCTTTTTCCAGCGCCAGCGCCAGCCCGCGGGTGGCGTAGCCCTGTCCCCGGCATGCGCGCCGCACGCCATAGCCGATATGTCCCGCGCCTTCCCGCAGGGCGTCGTTCAGGTAATGGCGCAGCTTGAACACGGCCACCGGCCGGTCCCCATCCCACAGAAAATAGTGGGTATCCGGCACGCGATTCTCAGGAACGTCCAGCCCCTGGGCAATGCGCAGCCGCCGGGGAATCTCCTCCTGCACAAAGGACTCGTAGGAAATGCCGTAGCATTCGTTGCCGAACCCGTTCTCGCTGGGGAGATCCTGCAAGCAGTCGTACTCCGCCGCCGCGTCTTCGAGATTCAGCGCCTTCAAATACAGCATACCCTTTCCTCCTCTTTCGATTACTGCGCCAGCATTTCGCGCACGGCTTCCGCGGCTTGCGCCAGGGGTGCAACGCGCTCCTGCCGGGTATTCATGTCCCGCAGCTTCACCACGCCCTGGGCAAGTTCTTCCTCACCCAGCGTTGCGGTCAGCGGCGCGCCGGTTTTGTTAGCAAACTTAAACTGCGCTTTCAGGCTCCGGCCGCAGTGGTCCATGTCCGCCTTGATGCCCGCTGCGCGCAACGCTTCCACCAGGCGGAAAGCTGCCAATTTCGCTTCGCCCATATAGGTGACGAACACCTCCAGGGTATCCGGACAGGGCAGCTGCACGCCTTCGCTTTCCAGCAGCATAAGCAAGCGCTCAATCCCCATACCGAAGCCCGCCGCGGGCACGGAAGGCCCGCCCAGCTCCTCCACCAGGTTGTCATAGCGTCCGCCGCCGCACACGGTCAGGTTGCCCTCGGGCGTCTGCGTAATCAGCTCAAACACCGTCTTAGTGTAATAGTCCAGCCCGCGCACGATGCGGCTGTCCACCACATAGGGAACGCCCGCAGCCTGAAGGCACGCCTGCAGCTGCGCGAAGTGCGCCGCGCAGTCCTCGCAGAGCAGGTCCAGCACGGAGGGGGCATCCTGCACCAGCTCCTGGCAGCGCTTCTCCTTGCAGTCCAGCACGCGCAGGGGGTTGCGCTCGAAGCGGGTACGGCAGGTGGGACACATCCCGTCAATGCGGTCCGCCAGGAATTCCTTGAGCCGGGCGTGATACTTGGGCCGGCAGTTCGGGCAGCCGATGGAATTGATCTTCACCGTCAGGTTCTTGACCCCCAGGCTGCTGACCAACCGGTACGCCAGAAGGATCAGCTCCGCGTCCGTGGTAGCGTCCTGGGCCCCGAAGCACTCCAGGCCAAACTGGTGGTGCTCCCGCAGCCGTCCGCTCTGGGGCGCTTCATAGCGGAAGATGGGCGCGTTCAGATAATACATCTTGCAGGGTAGCGCCTCGGCGTACAGGTTGCTTTCCAGGAACGCGCGCACCGCGCCGGCGGTCCCTTCCGGCTTCAGGGTCAGGGAACGGTCGCCCTTGTCCTTGAAGGTGTACATTTCCTTTTGCACAATATCCGTGGTATCGCCCACGCCCCGGGCAAACAGCTCCGTATGCTCGAATACGGGCGTGCGGACCTCGCGGTAACCCGCCAGCGCCGCCGCCTGCCGCATCTTTGCCTCCACCGCCTGCCAGCGGTAGCTGTCCTGTGGGAGCACGTCCTTGGTGCCCCGTGGCGCCTGCATCATCATTGTTCCGCTTCCTCCTTCGCCATGGCGCCGCCGTGATATGAAAAAGCCCCACGCAACCCTTGCATGGGGCGAATCAGCTTCGCGGTGCCACCCATTTTCATGCCGGTGACGGCATCTTTTCTTCCTCTGTATCGTGAGGACATACGTTCCGCTTTCGCGGAAAGGCTCCGAGGCGTCTCCGGGTCCGCCGCCAGGGGATTCTCAGCCAGGCTCCCCTTCTCTTTGCGCCGGCATGCGCCCGCTCTTCTCTTCACAGCCAGCATCATTATAAAGTTCTTTTTTCCGATTGTCAACGCATAAATTCCTGTAGCTTTTCCCGGCACGGGAAGAAAATTTTTCGTCGAAAACTGCGGCGCTGCGCTTTACAAAGCACCGGCGCTGTGCTATACTTACCGCCGGAAATGAAAGCAACCCTTTAAGGTCAGTCCTGCGAGGCTGGGAAGGTGTAAGCGCTGTTCCGTTGATATGCATGCGTCAAGCTGCCTCTTCCCGCCTTGGGGAAGAGGCTTTTGTTTTGGCCGTGCGGACGCACGGAGAAGGAGCGGTAGCAATGATCGGAGCAGGTATTCCCAAGGCGCAGCTGATGGACAGCGACACCATGGCGCGGGTGCTGACCCGCATGGCTCATGAAATTATGGAGCGGGCCGGCGATTTGCGGGACGTGATCCTGGTAGGTATTCGCCGCCGGGGCGTGCCGCTGGCCCAGCGGTTGGCGGACGTAATCGAAAAGGTGGAAGGTGTGCGCATTCCCGTATGCGAGCTAGACATCACCCTGTACCGGGACGATCTCTCCCGCATGTATGATCAGCCCCTGGTAGATGCCACGCAGCTGGATCTCCCCGTTACGGGAAAAACTATCATTCTGGTGGATGACGTGCTGTACACCGGGCGTACTGCCCGCGCTGCCATGGACGCCGTCATGGATCGCGGCCGTCCAGCCAAGATTCGCCTGGCCGTGCTCATCGACCGTGGTCACCGTGAATTGCCCATTCGCGCCGACTATGTGGGCAAAAACGTTCCCACGGCCCAGAGCGAAAAAATTGGCGTACAAATGATGGAGATTGACGGTGGGGACGGCGTAGCCCTATACGATGCAGGCCGTTAACGGATGATTACCGGAGCGCGGCTCCGGTTTTCATAAAGTCCTGGTTCATTTCAAGCAAGGGAAGGGAGATTATTTACCTATGACAAAGTCTCAGTTGGCTCCCGGAAAAATGTTGCTGCTGGGTTTCCAGCATGTTTTCGCCATGTTCGGCGCCACGGTGCTGGTTCCCACGCTGACCGGACTGAGTGTTAGCTCCACGCTGCTGTTCGCGGGCCTGGGCACACTGCTGTTCCATTTACTGACCAAAGGCAAGGTGCCCGCGTTCCTGGGCTCCTCCTTCGCCTTTCTGGGCGGATATGCCGCGGTAAAAAGCCTAGTGGTGGACAGCGGCACCGGTGCGAACTGGATTCCCTATGCGGGCGTGGGCGTGGCCTGCGCGGGACTGCTGTACGTGATCGTTTCCCAGCTGTTCCGCCTCTTTGGCGCAGGGAAGGTCATGCGGTTCTTCCCGCCGGTAGTCACCGGACCCATCATCATCTGCATCGGTATTACCCTGGCCAACAGCGCCGTGAACAACTGCGCCAATAATTGGTGGATCGCCATCCTGGCGGTGCTCATCGTGGTGGTGTTCAACATCTGGGGCAAGGGCATGCTGAAGATCATCCCCATCCTGTTGGGTGTGGTAGGTTCCTACCTGGTGGCGGCCCTGTGCGGTCAGGTGGATTTCACCCCGGTACATGAAGCGGCGTGGATTGGCCTGCCCTTTGCCTGGTCCGACACGGTGTTCAGCCTGTCCGGCAATGTGGACACCTCCCTGCTTGCTTCCGCCATCGCCATGATGATGCCCATCGCTCTGGCCACCATGATGGAGCACATCGGTGATATGTGCGCCATCTCCTCCACGGTTGAGCAGAACTTCATCCA
Source organism: uncultured Clostridia bacterium (assembly GCA_944364075.1). GTDB lineage: Bacteria > Bacillota > Clostridia > Christensenellales > Aristaeellaceae > Egerieenecus. The sequence continues at coordinate 8,737 of CALVVZ010000048.1, read as the reverse complement.
GGACCCCGGCCTGCACCGCTCCCTGCTGGGCGACGGCCTGGCAACCTCTATGGCGGCCGTATTCGGCGCCCCCGCCAACACCACCTACGGCGAAAACACCGGCGTGCTAGCCCTGACCAAGGTGTATGATCCCCGCGTGGTGCGCCTGGCGGCCGTGATCGCCGTGCTGTTCTCCTTCTCCCCCAAGTTTGCGGCCCTGGTTTCCTGCATGCCTACGGCGACCATCGGCGGCGTGAGCCTGATCCTCTACGGCATGATCTCCGCGGTGGGCGTACGCAACATCGTGGAAAACCAGGTGGACTTCACCAAGAGCCGCAACGTCATTATCTCCGCGTTAATCATGTCTCTGGCCTTGGGCATCAACTTCTCCAACGCAGGGGCCATCGCCTTCCAGGTGGGCGGCATCGACATCAGCCTCTCTGGTCTGGCCGTTGCTTCCCTGGTGGGCGTGCTGCTCAACGCCATCCTGCCCGGCAACGACTACGTGTTCGGCAAGAACAGCCTGGGCGACACCTCCGTGAACTTCAAGGTATAAGCCCGCCTTCCCCGATGCATTCCCAGCGGAGCAGCCTTCGCCGTGCGCGGAGCCTGCTCCGCTTTCTTCGTTAAATATGCCTTGGAAAAAAATGGATGTATTCCACGGATAAGGAGCCAATGCCATGCGCTTTCTCAAGCAACTGCTGGTCATTCTGGGCGTCACCTTTGCCGGGGAGGCGCTGCATGCTTTTCTTCCCCTGCCGGTGCCCGCCAGCATTTACGGCCTGGCGCTCATGTTTGTGTGCCTCTGTCTGAAGATATTCCCCTTGCGGGCAGTAGAGGAAACCGGAAATTTTCTTGTGGATTGGATGCCTGCGCTGTTCATTCCCGCCACCGTAGGCGTCATGGCGGCCTGGGACGTGCTTCAGCCGGTGCTGGTGCAAGTGGCGCTGATCATGTGTCTTTCCCTGGCCGCGGTAATGGCAGTATCCGGGCGCGTAACCCAGTGGGCGTTGCGCCGCCGCGGCAAGCACAAAAAGGAGGACAACCGCCATGCATGAACTGTTGACCGGCTCAGTCTATTTTGGCGTACTTTTGAGTCTGGGCACTTTTGGGGTAGGTACATGGTTGAAAAAGAAATTTCATTCCCCCTTGTGCAACCCGCTCCTCATTTCCGTGGTGCTGACCATTCTGGTACTTCTTGCACTGGACATCGACTATGACACCTATTACCAGGGAGCGCACTATATCAACTATTTTCTTACTCCGTCCACGGTCTGCCTGGCCATTCCCCTCTACCGGCAGCTCTCCCTGCTGAAAAAAAACTGGCGTGCCATCCTGGCCGGCATCGCCAGCGGGGTGCTTACCAGCCTGGTCTGTGTGCTGGCGCTTTCGGCGCTGCTGGGACTGGATCACCGGATGTACGTGACGCTGCTTCCTAAATCCATTACCTCGGCCATCGGCATGGGCGTGGCGGAGGAGCTTGGCGGTCTGCCTACCATTACCGTAGCGGTCATTATCCTCACGGGCATCCTGGGCGCCATGATCGCCGATGGGCTTTACCGCCTGCTGGGCATTACCGAACCTATTGCCAAGGGTGTTGGACTGGGGACCTCCGCCCATGCCATGGGCACAGCCAAGGCCCTTGAAATGGGGGAAATCGAGGGCGCCATGAGCAGCCTGTCCATCGCCGTGGCCGGCGTGTTTACCGTAGTAGGCGCGTCGGTCTTTGCAATGTTTTATTAAGCAAGCTCCATAGGAAAAGCGCTCCGCCGTCCCCCATCTGACGCGAAACGGCGAAGCGCTTTTTTATTTCACCCGCATGGCGCGCATGGCGTTCAGTATGGCCAGGAACGAAACGCCTACGTCCGCAAAAACCGCCAGCCACATGTTTGCCAGTCCGAAAGCGCCCAACGCCAGAATCGCGCCCTTCACACCCAGGGCAAAGACAATATTCTGGTTGGCGATGCGCATGGTATGCCTGGCAATACGGATGGCGCAGGGGAGCTTTCGAGGATCGTCATCCATGAGCACAATGTCCGCTGCCTCTATGGCAGCCTCCGAACCCACGCCACCCATGGCAATGCCCAGGTCTGCGCGGCGCAGTACCGGCGCATCGTTGATACCATCCCCCACGAAGGCCAGCACGGCGCCCGCCGGCTTGCTTTCCATTAACCGCTCCACCTGCTCTACCTTGCCAGCCGGCAGCAGTTCTGCGTGTACCTCATCCACGGACAGATCTTTTGCCACATCCTGCGCCACCGCCTCCCGGTCCCCGGTCAGCATCACCGTCCGGGATACTCCCAGCAACTTTAGCTCCGCCACCGCTTGCGCGGCGCCTTCCTTTACCCGGTCCGCAATGACAATATGCCCCAGATACGTTCCACCGGCCGCCACATGCACGATCGTGCCCTGCCGGTGACACGGCCTGCAGGATACGCCCATATCGGCCATGAGCCGTTCATTTCCCGCATAGACCGGTCTGCCGTCCACCTGTGCGCAGATTCCCCGTCCGGCAACTTCCTCCACGGCGGTAACGCGATTCGTATCCAGCGCCCGGTTCCATGCCGCACGCAACGACGCAGAAATGGGATGATCCGAATAGCTTTCCGCCAGCGCGGCCAGTTCCAACAGTTCCTCCTCCGTGGACTGGCTGGGATGAACGGCGATTACATCAAAAGTCCCCCGGGTCAGTGTTCCTGTTTTATCAAAGACGGCCATATGGGTTTTCGCCAGAAGTTCCAAATAATTGGCGCCCTTGATCAGCACGCCTCGCCGGGAGGCCGCGCCCACGCCACCGAAAAAGGTCAACGGTACGGAAATCACCAACGCGCAGGGGCAGGATATGACCAGGAACGTCAGCGCCCGGCGAATCCACTCCATCCACTGCCCCGCAAAAAGCGGCGGAACCAAAGCAAGCAGCAGCGCAGCGCCGCACACCGCCGGGGTATACCAGCGGGCAAAGCGGGTGATAAAACGTTCCGTGCGCGCCTTGCGCTCCCCCGAGTCCTCCACCAGACGCAAAATACGCGCCACGGTGGAATCCTCATAGCCGCCGGTAGCCCGCAGGCGCAGCACGCCCGTCTGGTTAATGCAGCCGCTGAGCACCGTATCCCCCGCGCCCACATCTCGCGGTACGGACTCTCCCGTAAGCGCGGAGGTGTTCAGTGAAGAAACGCCCTCCAGCACCACGCCGTCCAGCGGGACGCGCTCGCCGGGTTTCACCAGCAAAATATCCCCGGCCTGTATGTTTTGCGGCGGCACAACCTCCACAGTGCCGTCGGGCAGCACATGGTTGACATGGTCGGGCCGAAGGTCCATCAGGTGGGCAATGGAGGCCCGGCTCTTATCCACGGCGCGGTCCTGGAACCATTCCCCAATCTGATAAAAGAGCATAACGGCCACCGCTTCCGTAGCGTCGCCCATAAGCATCGCGCCCAAGGAAGCCACCGCCATCAGGAAGTTTTCGTCAAACACCTGACCGCGCAGGATATTTTTTCCCGCACGCAGCAGCACTTCTCCCCCTGCAACCGCATAGGACGCCAGCAGCGCAGCCCAGCGCCAAGCTCCTTCCGGCGCAAGTATCCCCGCCAGAAACAGCACAGCCCCCACGCCGATCCTTCCCAAGGCATGCCGGGTTTCACCCGTTGCCGGACCATGGCTGTGAACGTGTTCCCCGCCTTCCTGCGTTGCCGGGCCATGGCTGTGAACGTGCTCCTCGCCTTCCTGTATCTCCCGGAACCGGCATGCCGGTTCCACGCGCCCGCACGCCGTAAACACTTCCTGGGCTATTTGAGCAAAATCGCATTTCCCCGCGGAAAGCGTCATAGTCTTCTTCAGAAAATTGACCCGCACTTCTTCTACGCCCGGCACCCTTGCGGCGGCTTCCTCCATTTTTGCCGCGCATGCCGCACAGTCCAGATTCTCCAGGGAATAGATCCTTCTCATGGCGCTTCCTCCCCAAACAACATTTGAACAACTGCTCATTTGTTATTATATTCATCCAAATCCATTTGTCAATAGGGAAAAAACGGCGTCACTATTTTTCCGCCTCGACGGTATATCCTAAGTCTGTGCGCCGCGCTTGTTTTCCGCCGGATTTGGGCGTATAATGAGGCGAATATCATTTATGATGTAAAGGAAGTTATGCAGTTGACCAAAACGCAGAAATCCATTGTGGGCGGCATGACCGTACTGGGTATTACGGGAATTGTCTGTAAACTGGTGGGCGTGCTCTTTAGCATTCCGCTTACCTGGCTCATCGGTGCAGAAGGCGTAGCTCTGTTTCAGCTGGTCTTTCCCACCTATAATCTGCTATTGACCATTTCCTCCGCGGGACTTCCCGTAGCCATCTCCCGGATGGTTTCCCACTGTCTGGCGCGGGATGACCCCCGCAACGCCCGGCGGGTGTTCCGCATCGCCTTATGGATGCTGACGGCCCTGGGCTTCCTGTGTACGCTGCTCATGCTGGTGGGAAGCGACTTTCTGGCTGCTCGCGTGGGCGAACCCCTGGCCGCCCCAGGTTATATCGCCATCGCTCCATGCCTGATCCTGGTATGCGCGCTATCCGCCTTTCGAGGCTTTATGCAAGGGCAGCAGAATATGGTGCCCACCGCCACTTCGCAACTGATTGAGCAAGTGGGCAAAGTTTTCATTTCCCTGCCCCTGGCCTACCTGGGCTATCAGCGCAGTCTGGCTTATGGCGCTGCCGGCGCGCTGTTGGGGATCACCCTGGTCGAGGCTATCGCGCTGCTGTACATGGTGCTGTTATACTGCCGCCGCCGGCTCTTATTCCAGCAGTTGGTCCAGGACCCAACCGCGGAAATTCTGCCTGGCCGGGTTTTGGGCAGCCGTCTGGTGCGCATCGCCATTCCCATCACCATCAGCGCCTGCATCGTACCTTTGGCACAGTTTGTGGACTCCGCCATGCTTCTCAACCGCATGATGGTTGCCGGGCTATCCCGCGATGTAGCGCTCCCGCTCTATGGCCTGTTTTCCGGTTTGGTCATCCGCTTGATCAATATTCCCACGGGGCTTGCGCTGGCGGTAGCCATGAGCCTGGTACCAGCCATCTCTGCAGCCATGGCTGTCCATGACCGCAAAGCCATCGTCCGCCAAAGCGATCTGGGGCTGCGTTTCGCCTTCCTGATCGGTTTTCCCTGCTCGGTTGGCATGAGTTTGTTGGCCGAACCCATCATGGCTTTCTTCTATGCGGAAACCCTGTCCGCTGAGCACCTTCAAATTGCCAGCGAGCTGCTCAGCGTATCCAGCCTGACCGTGGTGCTCTTTACCGTGGTGCAGGCCACCAGCAGTATCCTGCAAGGATTGCACAAGCAGCGAATTCCTATGTACACCCTGTTGGCAGGCGTTGCCTGTAAGATCGTGCTGAACTACGTGCTGGTAGGCATTCCCGGTATCAACATCCACGGCGCGCCCATTTCGTCCATTGTATGCTACACGGTGTCCATGGTGCCCAATCTCTACTATGTTCTCAAGCACGGCCAGATGAAGTTCAACTGGATGGGCTGGATCGTCCGCCCGGGAGTAGCCACCGCCGCCATGGGACTGATCGTTTTCATTCTACGGGAGCTGCTGCCGCTGAACCGTCTATGGACGCTGGCGGAGGTACTAGCCGGCGTAGCCGTATACATCGGCGTCGCGCTGCTGGTCAAGGCCATTACCCCGGATGACTTCCGCGCCTTCCGGCGCGGCGGCAAGCAAAAGCACTGACGCCTTGCAAGGAGGAATATCCATGCCGCATGCTATTACCGTCGTATCCCTAGGCCCCGGCGCGCCTGAGCTGATGACGCTGGGGACCGAGCGCTGCCTGCGCGGCCCGGGCCGGCTGATTCTGCGCACGGAGCGCCATGGCTGTGTCCCCTATCTGCGGGAAATCGGGCGCGAATATGCTGCCCTGGACAGCCTCTATGACCAATACGAAGATTTCGACCAACTGAATCAGGCCATCGTTGCACGCCTACTGGACGCGGCCAAGGAAGACTCCGTCATTTACGCGGTCATGGACGCCTCCTGCGATGCCAGCGTGGCCTGCCTGCTCCGGCAGGCGCCCGAAGGAACCGTCACCGTCCTTCCTGGCGTAAACGCCGCGCAGGCGTGTCTTGCCGCGCTTCCGCCCCAGATGCCGCACCCACGGGAAGGTCTGCGAACCCTTCCCGCCCTGGCCTTGAGCGGCGCGGCCTACGATCCGCGAACGCCGCTGCTGATTACTGAAATCGATCACCCGGCCCTGGCTGGAGATGTAAAGCTCTGGCTCATGGAGTTGTACCGTGAAGACATGATCATCGCCCTTTTTCCGCCATCGGAAAAGCATCCGCGGACGGCGTCGCTTCTCCCTCTCTATGAGCTGGACCGGCAAAAGCGGTATGACCATACCTGTTGCGCCTATATTCCCGCCGCCCCCCGGAAGGAACGGGAACGCTTTCTCTTTTCGGATCTGGAGGAAATCATGGCGATTCTCTGCGGGCCGAAAGGTTGTCCCTGGGATCGGGAGCAGACGCACGACTCCCTGCGCCCTTATCTGGTAGAGGAAGCCTATGAAACCCTCGATGCCATCGATAGCGGCGATGACGCCCGCATCGCTTACGAACTGGGCGACGTGCTGCTGCAGGTAGTATTCCACGGTCTGATCGGGCAAGCCCACGGCGCGTTCACCAATCTGGATATTACCACGGCCATTTGCCGCAAAATGCTCAACCGTCACCCCCACGTTTTCGGAAACGCCGCCTGGCAGAATTCCGCCGACGTGGCCGCCAATTGGGAGCAGCTGAAAAAGCGCGAAAAACATCTGGAAACCGTAACCGACGCCATGAAGGATGTTTCCCCCTCCCTTCCCGCGCTCATGCGCGCGGCCAAGGTGCAGGGCAAGGCCCGTCAAGTGGGATTTGACTGGGACAGCGCAGCCGGCGCGCTGGAAAAGATCCATGAAGAAGCCGATGAAGTGCGCCAGGAGCTGGAGAAACAGGGAGATCCCGGCGAGGAGTTGGGCGACCTGCTGTTTTCCTGCGTAAACACCGCCCGGCTGTGCGGAAAACAGCCCGAGCTTTTGTTAAAAAGCGCGACCGAAAAGTTCATCCGCCGTTTTGAAGCCATGGAAAATCTTCTCAAACAAGACGGAAAATCGTTGGAGGGCTTGACTTTACGCGAAATGGATGTATACTGGGAGAAGGTCAAAGCGTCATCCGGACGCGCCTGACCCTGAAGCCCGCGTCCGGGCGTCGCGTATCCCGGCGGCGTATTCTCCGGAGGAGGATTTCAGTCGGGTAAGACTAAATTAAGCCGTTTAAGGCACGGAACACAGCAAGGAGGAGTTTCCCATGAACAAGACTGAACTGATCGCCGCCCTGGCGGAAAAGACTGGCTCCAATAAGAAGGACGCCGAAAAGGCTATCAACGCTTTTGTGGACGTTGTGACCGAGTCCCTGGCCAATGGCGACAAGATTCAGATCGTCGGCTTCGGCTCTTTCGAAGTGAAGGCCCGGCCCGCCCGCACTGCCCGCAATCCCCGTACCGGCGAGGAAATCAAGATCGAAGCCTCCAAGGCTCCCGTCTTCAAGGCTGGCAAGGCCCTTAAGGACAGCGTCAACAAGTAAGGCAATGGGAAAGTGCGCCCGCGGGACAAGCTCCTGCGGGCGTTTTTATGGCCTTTCACGGCCTATTATTGGGAGGAAGTTGCTATGCGACTGGATAAATATTTGAAGGTATCCCGGATCATCAAGCGACGCACCGTGGCTAACGAAGCCTGTGCGGGCGGCCGTGTAACCCTGAACGGCAAGGTGGCCAAGCCCGGCGCCGAAGTCAAGCCGGGAGACGAAATGGTCATTCGTTTCGGGGACCGTTACGGGCGTTATGAAATTCTTTCCGTGGCGGAGCATGTGCGAAAGGAAGGCGCCATGGAAATGTACCGCATCCTGTCCGAGGATGCAGGCGTGGCGCAGGAACGAAACTGAGGAGGTAAGGGCATGGCCTGGTATGCCATCGTATTAGCCGGCGGCAGCGGCAGCCGCATGGGCGCCGAATGCAACAAGGTGCTGTTGCCCCTGGACGGCGAACCCATTCTGTGCCGGTCGGTGGAGGCTTTCCGCGGGCTGGTGGAGGGCGTGGTACTAGTGGCCCGCGCCGAAGACATGTCCGCCTGCCGTTCGCTGATGTCTGCCTGGGGACTGGGCGGGTTGATCCGCGCATATGCCCCTGGCGGTATGGACCGGCAGGCTTCCGTGCGCAACGGTCTGGAAGCCTTGCCCGAGCACTGCGATAAGGTGCTGGTACATGATGCCGCCCGTGCGCTGGTCACCCCGGAGGTCATTCGCCGGGTCATGGATAGCGTGGAGCGCTGCGGCACGGGCGTTGCATCCGTAAAGGTCGTGGACACCATCAAACGCGTGGACCAGGGAGAAAAGGTGATCGACACCCCGGAGCGGGCGCAGCTGCGGGCTGTACAAACGCCGCAAGGCTTTACCACCGCGCTACTGCGCAAGGCACATCTGCAGGCACAAATCGACGGCTACCGGGGTACGGATGATGCTTCTCTGGTAGAGCGGTTGGGCGTAGCCGTGCAGCTTACCGAAGGCAGCGAGGACAACTTCAAGCTCACCACGCCGCGGGATCTAGTCTGGGCGGAAACGCTGCTGGATCGCCGGCGGACGCATGGCGTCCCCTCCCTGCGGGTGGGTCAGGGGTATGACGTGCATCGTCTGGTGGAAGACCGGCGCCTGGTGCTGTGCGGGGTTGAGGTCCCGCATAC
>CALVVZ010000047.1 GCA_944364075.1 uncultured Clostridia bacterium | reverse complement strand
GGGACGATTACGGCATCGCCTGCTGCGTGTCCGCCATGACCATCGGCAAGCAGATGCAGTTCTTCGGCGCCCGGGCGAACCTGGCCAAGAGCCTGCTCTATGCCATTAACGGCGGCGTGGATGAAATCAAGGGCACCAAGGTCATCCCCGACATTCCCGCGCTGGAGGGGGAATATCTGGATTATCCCACCGTGCTGGGCAATTACAAAAAGGTGCTCAGCTACGTGGCGGGGCTGTACGTGGACGCCATCAACGTCATCCACTACATGCACGACAAATACGCCTACGAGGCCAGCCAAATGGCCCTGCACGACACGGAAGTGGAGCGTCTGACCGCCTTCGGGCTGGCGGGGCTCTCCGTGGCCGCGGACTCCCTCTCCGCCATCAAGTTTGCCAAGGTACGCCCCGTGCGCAATGCGGAAGGTATCGCGGTGGACTTTGTCACCGAGGGCGATTTCCCCAAATACGGCAACGACAACGATCTAGTGGACGACATCGCCGTGGAGCTGGTGAGCTACTTCTCCGCGGAGCTGAAGAAGCACGACATTTACCGCCGCGGCATCCATACACTTTCCGCGCTGACCATCACCAGCAACGTGATGTACGGCAAGAAGACCGGCTCCACCCCCGACGGGCGCAAGCGCGGCGAGCCGCTGGCCCCGGGCGCCAACCCTATGCACGGCCGGGACATTCGCGGCGCGCTGGCGTCGTTGAACTCCGTGGCGAAGATTCCCTACCGCAGCGTCTGTCAAGACGGCATTTCCAATACCTTCTCCATTGTGCCCGCGGCCCTGGGCCGGGACGAGGAACAGCGGGTGGAAAACCTGGTGGCCATCCTGGACGGTTACTTTGCCCAGAGCGCCCATCACCTCAATGTCAATGTGCTCAGCCGCGACGTGCTGCTGGATGCCATGGACCACCCGGAGCAGTACCCCACGCTGACCATCCGCGTATCCGGCTACGCGGTAAACTTTAGCCGTCTTTCCCGGGAGCAGCAGCTGGAGGTCATCAAGCGCACTTTCCACGAATCCATCTGAACTTCCGTTAACGCATCGATCCGAAAACAAAATTCAAGGCCGTGCCGCAGTATGAAAATGCGGCGCGGCCTTGGTGCATGTGCCCGGTTCAGGGCGCGGCGGTTGAGTTCTCCGATTCCTGGATCGATTCGTCCGGCTGCGACGACAGCTCCTCCAGCGCCTGAACAATCCAGCGAATGCGGCGGGGTTCCAGATCCTCGGGTACGGAGCAATCCGCTCCCAGGATCAGCGCCTGCGGCCCGGCTTCCCGGACCAGCCTGGCGGTTTCCGCCTGGATGTCCGCCTGGCAGCCGGCATGCAGCAGCATCCCCGGCCGGTTGTCAAAGCCTCCCAGAAGCACGCGGCCCGGAAAGCGCCTGCGTCCTTGCGCCAGGTCCAGGTTTTCCACATAGACCGCCCAGTTCACCATCCGGGCAGGATAATGGCTCCACCAGTCCAAACGGTTGGGAACCCCTTCCCAGCCGCACAGGTGCATCAGGTTGTTGGCGGACAGGGAATCCGCGCAGGCGATAACCCGTTCCTCTGTGGGCGCGATCCACGCCAGGTATTCCTCCCGGGTAAAGCGGCCCTCTTCCGCGCCCTGGAGGGGCAGCATCATGCCGTCGGTGCCGCTCTCCCGCAGGATGCCTTCAATCAGCGCGCAGGTATCCTCACAGATAACTTCCATCAAGTGCAGCGCCGCCTCCGGCGCCTGCCGGAGCAGCGCCATGCTCTCCCCGTCGCCCAGGGTATGCTTCATGGTCGCATAGGGAGAAAACGCATTGTACAGGCTGAACGCCTCGCCCCGAAGCGCCTCGTTGATCTGCGTGGCGCGCTCCACCTGGCCGCGGATATAGGGATGCTTTGATCCCAACGGATGAAGCCGCAGCAGCGACGCAGGCGTAGGTTTTTCCTCCAGGGGATAGGTAAAAAACTCGTCGCACATCATCTTCATCAGGTCCATATCCGTCTCCTCAAAAAAGCGGATATGCGCCCGAACGGTTTCCTGGGGCGGCAACGGTCCAAAATGCCGCCAGAAGCATACCGGCGGACGGTCCGCCGCCTTCCCGGCAAGTATCCTGCTTACGCGCTGGCGCTTGTTCATAGGGGCATCGCTCCTTGTTTTCACACTTGATTCCAAAGTTGAAGGCTTCCTATCCGGCATGGTATCGTTTTTTCCTGCGGCAGGAAAGACTGATTCCATCCGTTCTTCACGCAGAAACGATCATTTCGGCTGTTCCCTGGCACTTCGCATCCGCTTCGTTCCGTTTGCACTTCAAGCGCTGGAAAGTCGCGGCACAGCAGGCTTTTTCTGCAATAAAAGCCTGCGTATTCTTTGCCAGACAATTTTCAGATGATCGTTTCTGCGTGTTTTTTGCGTTTTTAGGCATTTTTTGCACCAGTCTGTCTGATGTATGATGTTTATCAGAAATAGGCGAAGGAGAGGAAAAACGGATGAAAAGCCACCCGGTTATTAATCGTACCGTGCCGAAACCGTCCCGGGGACGCACGATTCTGCGCCAGGCCATCGACTACCGTTATTTGCATCTGATGGTGTTGCCCGGCCTGCTGTTCTTCCTGATATTCAAGTACGTTCCCATGTACGGCATCATTATCGCCTTCAAAAATTACAAAGGCGCAGCGGGCGGATTTGAAGCCATCATGAGCGCGCCATGGATCGGGTTCAAGAACTTCGAAACTTTCTTCAATTCGCTGTACTGCCAGCGGGTGTTCACCAACACGATTTATTTGAGCCTGCTGCGCCTGGTGTTCAGCTTCCCCGCCCCCATTCTGCTGGCGCTGCTCATCAACGAGATTCGCTCCAACTGGTTCAAGCGTTCGGTGCAGACCATCACCTATATGCCCTACTTTCTCAGTTGGGTGGTAGTGGCCGGCCTGCTCAACACCATGCTCTCCCCGGATAACGGCGCCATCAACACGCTGATCAAGATGAGCGGAGGACAGCCCATTTACTTCCTGACCTCCAAGCAATGGTTCCGCCCGATACTGATTCTTTCCGAAATATGGAAAAACATTGGCTACGGCTCCATCGTCTACCTGGCCGCCATCACCAGCATTGACCAGGAGCAATATGAAGCGGCGCGGGTGGACGGCGCCAACAAGCTCCAGCAGATTCTGCACATCACGCTGCCTGCGCTTTCGGAAATCATCGCCATCATGCTCATCCTGCAAATCGGCCGGATGTTCGACGATAACTTCGACCAGATCTACAACCTGTACAGCCCGTCGGTCTACGAGGTTTCCGACGTGTTCGAAACCTACGTATACCGTAACGGCATCCAGCAGTCGAAGTTCTCCTACTCCGCGGCCGTAGGCCTGGTTAAGTCCGTGCTGGCGCTGGCCATGATCATGTTCTCCAACAAAGCCAGCAAAAAGCTGGGCGCACAGGGCCTGTTCTGATCGAAAGGAGGTATTTGCATGAGAGGCACCACCACGCGCGGCGAGCGAATCTTCTATACCGTCAATAACATCTTCATGGTGCTGTTGTGTGCCGTGATGCTTTATCCGGTGCTGTTTGTGGTCGGGCGCTCCGTCACCCCGGAAATCGAGCGGGCGCTGCATCCCCTTCGTCTGATTCCCTCCACCTTTGACTGGTCGGGGTACAGCTTCATCCTCTCCTCCGGTTCCAATATCGTCAATTCCTACGTGACCACCATCCTGCGCACGCTGATCGGCACCACGCTGAACATCATCATTACCACGCTGCTTGCCTATCCGCTTTCCAAGCCGTATTACCCCCTGCGCAAGCCCCTCACCGCGTTGATCGTATTCACCATGTGGTTTTCCGGCGGCCTGATTCCCAGCTTCCTGCTCAACAAAAGCCTGGGCCTGCTGAACAACTTCTGGGTATACATTTTTCCCTCCCTGGTCAACGCCTTCAACCTGATTGTCATCCGCAACTTCTTCTATCAGATTCCCGATTCTCTGGAAGAATCGGCCAAGCTGGACGGCGCCAACGACCTGCGGGTATTCTTCAGCATTTATCTTCCGCTGTCCACCGCGGCGGTGGCGACCATAACGCTGTTCTACGCGGTATATCACTGGAACATGTGGTTTGACTCCATGCTCTACATGAACAAAAAGGAAATGTGGACCATGCAGTACACCCTGCGCCAGTTGATTGACTCCGCCACGGTGACGGACATCACGGTGGTGGGTTCTTCCATGGACTTCATCCCGCCCGCCGAAACGGTGCGCATGGCCACCATCGTCATCGCCACCGTGCCGATTCTGTGCGTCTATCCCTTCCTGCAGAAGTACTTCGTCAAGGGCATGCTGGTCGGCTCGGTCAAGGGCTGATCCCGCTACTCGTTTCCCAGGGCGAAACGCCCTGAAAATAGAAAAAGGAGGTTCCCAACATGAAGAAACTGGTTTCTCTGGTGCTTGCGCTGGCCATGCTGCTGAGCTTATCCGCCGCGGCGCTGGCCGAGGAGCAGACGGAACCCGCGCGGTTCGTCATCCGCTCCAATTCCAACAAGGAAAACAAAACCGAAAACGACAAGATCAAAGCCCTGATCGAGGAGAAGTCCGGCATCGACTTCGAGGTGATCGTGGTGGCAGAGAACACCTGGAACGAAAAGGTGAACGTGATGATCGCCGGTTCCGAGAAGTTTGACACCCTGAACCTCACCGCCGGCGGCGGCGTATGGGCCAACTATGCCTCCAACGGCGCCATCCAGCCCTATACCCAGGAAATGCTGGATACCTACCTGCCCGACGTCATGGCCATGATCCCCGAAGAAGCCTGGATTCCCTGCAAGGACGCGGAAGGCAACATCTGGGCGCTGCCCCGTCATGAAACCTTCACCGCCGGCGGCGTGCCCGCCATCCGCACCGACTGGCTGGAGAAGCTGGGTATGGAAATGCCCACCACCCTGGCTGAGCTGGAAGCCTACTTTGAGGGCGTCAAGACCCAGGACGTGAACGGCAACGGCGACCCCAACGATGAGTATGGCTACATTCCCTATTTCCAGAGCCTGTTCTCCGGCCCCCTGCACGTGTACTACCTGGGCACCAAGGGCGACTGCAACGACGTGGACCGCTTCCTGGACGAGGACGGCACCGTGAAGCCCTGGTACATGCACAAGAACGCCTGGGCCCTGGTCAGCAAGGCTGCCGAGTGGTACCAGAAGGGTTACATCAACCAGGATTACCTGACCATGACCAATGAAACCGCCAACGACATGGGCGCCACCGACCGCATCGGCATGTGCTCTGGCTGGTACAACATGGGCCTGCAGGGCACCGAGCGCCTGGTGGAAGCCAACCCCGACAGCACCTGCTCCTGGGCGGCGATTCCCAACTTTACCGACGCGGTCAGCGGCGTGAACGCCTGGGGCGGCAACCCCGTCTACATGGCCGAAGTTGCGCTGTCCGCCACCTCCACCGATCCCCAGTGGGCGCTGAAGCTCATCAACTGGATCTTCGAGTCCGAGGATAACTACATGCTGGCCACCTACGGCATCGAGGGTGACCACTGGATCCTCTCCGAGGACGGCGAAACCTTCACCCAGCCCGAAGGCGCCACGGACCGCTACATGCTGGAATACCAGCTGCTGGAGTGGTATGACTACGACAAGTATCCCGAACCCCTGGTGACCAAGGAGAACTCCACCTGGCGCGCCTACACCGCTTGGGAAATGCGCAACCAGATCGACGCGGGCATCGAGACCATCGCCCCCTTCGATTACTATGTGCCCTATGACCTGAACGGTACGGACGCCGAATTCCTCACCGACGACGCCTACACCCTCATTGACGAGGCCATGGAAAAGGCACTGGTGGGCGAGCTCACCGAAGAGCAGTGGAACGAAACCGTCGCCACCGCCTGGGAGATCGACGGTCAAATCCGCAGCGCCGTGTGGACCGAGCAGTACAACAATTTCGTCAACGCCAACTAATCCGGCGCTGCCATCGGCCGCAGCCATGTAAACAAGACCCTCAGCCGGCCGTGCCCCCGCGCACGGCCGGCCCTTTGCGTTCAAATTCCACCCCGTTGAAAGGACGTGACCGGCGATGCTCACCCTGGAACACATCGTCAAGAAATATCACCATTATACCGCCCTGGAGGATCTGTCCTGTACCGTGGAGCATGGGCAGGTGGTGGGTCTGCTGGGCAGCAACGGCGCGGGCAAATCCACCACCATGAATATCATCGCGGGGTATTTCTCCCCCACCTCCGGGCGGCTTTTGTGGAACGGCAGGGACGTGCGCGCCCTGGGCGCCGCCTATGCCAGCGAGGTGGGTTATCTGCCGGAGGTTCCGCCCTTGCACCCGGAGCTGACGGTGCGCGAATCCATGGAATATACCTGCGGCGTCCGCCGTATCCGCCGGGGAAAGCGCGAGGGGCACATCCGTCAGCTGTGCGAGCTGGCCGGGGTTGCCGACTGTCTGAACGTGACCAACCGCAGCCTCTCCAAGGGGTACAAGCAGCGCGTAGGCCTGGCGCAGGCCCTCATCGGCAATCCCGGTCTCATCATCCTGGACGAACCC
Source organism: uncultured Clostridia bacterium (assembly GCA_944364075.1). Classification (GTDB taxonomy): domain Bacteria; phylum Bacillota; class Clostridia; order Christensenellales; family Aristaeellaceae; genus Egerieenecus. The sequence continues at coordinate 11,081 of CALVVZ010000047.1, read as the reverse complement.
ACCGCCGGACTGGACCCGGAGCAGATCATCTCCATCCGGGAGCTGATCCGGGAGCTGGGCAAGGACCACGCCGTGCTCCTTTCCAGCCATATTCTCTCCGAGGTGGAAGACGTGTGCTCGTCGCTGATTATCCTGCGCAAGGGCAAAATGGTGGCCGCCGGTTCCATGAGCCAGATCGCTGCCTCGGCGCGCCCGGAGGGCTGCCGCATACGCCTTCGCCTCCGGGGCGAAGGGATAGCGCAGCGCCTGGCCGCGCTGGAGGATGTCACGGAGCTGCATTCCCTACCTCCCCGGGAGGAAGGCTGGGACGAACTGCAGCTGACCGCCCGCCGGGACATTGCCAGCGAACTTCCTGGCCGCCTGGCCGCCATGGGCGCGGAGCTTCGCATGCTCTATCCCCAGGACGTGGAGCTGGAGGAAATCTTTATGCATCTGATGCGCGAGGAGGGATAAGCCATGTTCAGCGTTATGCGCCGGGAATGGCGCGCCTATTTCGTAACGCCGGTGGGCTATGTGTTCATCGCCATCTTTTGGCTGCTGGGCGCGGCGTTCTTTTTCCTGTACAATATCCTGGCCGCTTCGGCGGACGTTGGTTCCCTCTTTGGCAACCTCAGCTATCTATTCATGCTGATTGTGCCGCTGCTGACCATGCGCCTGTTCAGCGAGGAGAAAAAGCAAAAGACGGACCTGGTTTTCTATTGCAGCCCCACCTCCCTGGGCGCGGTGGTCATGGGCAAGTTTCTGGCCGCGCTGGGGGTATTGCTGGTGGCGCTGCTGGGCACGGGGGTATATCTGGCCCTGCTGGCCCAACGGGCCACGCTGGCCTGGGGCGCGGTAGCCGCCAACTATCTGGGCTTTCTCCTGCTGGGAAGCGCGTATATCGCCGTGGGAATATGGATGAGCGCCCTGACGGAGAGTCAGGTCACCGCCGCCGTGCTTACCCTGGCCGCCAATATGCTCCTGCAGCTGGCGGAAATGTCCTCCGCGTCGCTGGTGACGCCCTTTCTCCCCTTTCTGCCCACGCTCCTGCAATGCATCGCGTTGAACCAGCACTTTGCGCAGATTGCCAGCGGCGTCATCTATCCCACGGACCTGGGATATTTTCTGGTATTCGTAACGGTGTTCCTCAGCGCCACGGCCTGGCTGCTGGCGCACCGCAAGGGAAAAAGGAGGTAAGCAAGCATGAACCGCATCCGTATGCCCGCCCTTGCGCGCTGTGGGCTGGCCCTGCTCTGCGCATGCATGATCGCCGCGGGGCTGTACCTGCTGGAGCGCGGCGGCGTGGTCTGGGATCTTACCCCCGACGCCCTCACCACCCTGAGTGAAGGAACGCTGTCCACCCTGGAAAGCCTGGAGGACACGGTGCATATCCACCTGGTTTTTCGGGAGGAGACCACCTCCGAGCTCCGGCAGTCCCTGGAAATTCTTACGGACAGCTACGCCCGCGCCGGCCGCGTGTCGGTGGACGTGCTGGACCCGGTAACGGAGCCCGGCCGCGTTCGCGCCTTTGCCGAGTCCGGCAAAAGCATCGCCGAAGGTTCCCTGATCGTCACCAACGGCGATGAATCCCGCTATGCGGTGGTGGATGCCGCCGACCTGTACACCTACCGGGTCACCTCCAGCGGAAGCTATGCCCTTACGGGCTTTGCCGCCGAGCAGAAGCTTACCGCAGCCATTCGCACCGTCACCGGAGAGGAACAGCAGCGCATCTGGTTCCTTACCGGCCACGACGAAGCCGGCATGGCGGACTGCACGCAGCTGGTCAGCCGCCTGGAAAGCGAGAACTTTGTCGTGGGTGAAACGTCGCTGCTGCAGGGCGAAGCCCTCACCGGCGGGGACACGCTGCTCATCCTCTCCCCCGCCAGGGATCTCACCGACGAGGAAGCGCAGGCGCTGGACGCATTCCTGGCCCATGGCGGACGGCTGCTGCTGGCCTGCGACGCCAGCCTGGACCTGTCCGCCATGCCCCATGTGGCAGAGCTGGCAGGCCGCTTCTCCCTTTCCTTCGTCCCCGGCATTGTGGTGGAGGATGCGCAAATGGCCGACTATTGGATGAACTCCCCGCTCTACCTGATGCCCAGGGTGGAAACCGGCAGCGACGCCATGGCTTCCATGGCCGATGGCCAGCGGGTGATCCTGCCCGGCGCGCGGGCTATTTCCGGGCCGGAGATTCCTCTGTCCGGCTACACCTACCAGACGCTGCTCTCCACCTCCGACCTGGCATACATCTGCCCCCTGGACAGCGAATCCATGGCCCGGGACGCCTCCATGGTCACGGGCCGGCAACAGCTGGCAGTCAGCGTCAGCCATTATGACGAAACCACCGGCGCGGAAACCCGCGCGGTCTTCCTGGGCAGCCTGTACGCGCTGGTGGATAACAGCCTGCTGAATTCCACCTACAACCTTGACATGACCCTGAGCATGCTGCGCTACCTGGCCCAGCGGGACGCCGCGGAAACCGTCCCCGTGCGCGCGCTGACGGACACCGCCATGCCCGCGCTTACCGCCCAGGAAAGCTGGCAGCTGCTGGCGGTGACGCTGGCCCTGCCCGTGCTGGCCGCATGCCTGGGCGCCGTGGTGCTGCTAAGGAGGCGAAAGAAGTGAGTCAACCGCAAAATGCGCTGGATGCGCCGGAAACCCTGCGCAAGGGTCCGGCGAAGGCACGCCTGTGGTGGGCGCCCGTGATTTGCCTGATTTTCCTGGGACTCTGCGCCTGGATCAGCGGCGTGTTCGCGCCTCCGGTCCAGCAGGCCGCTCCGGCCTCCACCGCCTCCGCCGCTTTTACCCAGCTGATTCCATCGGGCAGCGGCACGCCGGTCCGCGCCGCGCTGAGCATTGACGGCGAAACCTATACGCTGTCGTCCACCGAAGACGGTTACGCGCTGGCAGGCGAAAGCATCGCCCTGGACGCCAACGCGGCCAAGGAGCTGCTGGCCACCGGCGCTTCCATCACCTCCCGGCAGACGCTCCAGGGCGATCCCGCCGAATTCGGCATCGGGGACGCAAGCGACCGGGTCGTGTACACCTATGCGGACGGCAGCGAACTGACGCTGCTGCTGGGCAACGCCGTGCCCACGGGAGAAGGCTGGTACGCGGCCATCGCGGGTGCGGAGGCCGTCCATGTGGTCAACAACGCCCTGCACCGCACGCTGTACGCGGGAAAAAGCGCGCTGTATGCCCTGCCGGATCTCGGGGAGCGCTTTTCGGCGCAAACGCTGCTCTCCGCCACCATCATCCAGCCCGGCAAGGACACGATAACCATCGCCCGGGTAACGGAGGCCAACCCCTTCAATACCGTCGTGGAGCTGACACAGCCCATTCATTACCCGGCCAATTCCGAGCGTGCGGCGGAAATCTACCTGGCGCTGGAGCAGCTTACCCTCTCCGGCGTAGCCGCCGTGGAGGGCGCGGACGCCGACTGGGGGCTGGATGCGCCCGTGGCTACGCTGGTCCTGCAGGACCAGGAAACCACCACCCTGACCATCGGCCAGGCAGAGGGCGTCTATACGCTGCGCCTGAACGATACCGCCGCGGTCTACACCATTGACGGCGCGCTGCTGGACTTTCTGCAATCGGTCACCGTACCCTATCTGGCCGAGCAGTTGCCGGGGCTGGTGACCCTGAACCAAGTATCCGCGCTGACCCTCACCACGGGAGAAGAAACATTCCGCTTTACCACCGACCAGGCCAACCATGCCTATACCCTGAACGGACAGCCCCTGGAGGAAGACGTTTTCCTGCCCGTGTACCAGCAGATGATCGGCCTGCTCATCGAGCGCTATACCGTTACGGCGGAAGCCCCGGAAGCCGCCCGCGTCCGCCTGGACTATACCCTGGCGGACGGAAGCGACTGGTCCCTGATCCTGGCGGCCTATGACGAACAGTTTGACCTGATCGTCCGCGAGGATTGCGCCTGTTTCCTGATTTCCCGCGCCAAGGTGGACGCCATGGTCGACGCGGTACGCGCCCTGATTCCCTAAAGCGCACGTTTCTGCGCGGGGACGGCGCGGAATCGCTCTTGCCAAGCCGCCCCGCTTCCCCTATACTACCTATCAAGGGACTACACAAAGGAGGATCCATATGACGTATATTCCCGCTGAAAACCGCTATGACACCATGACCTACCGCCGCTGCGGCAAAAGCGGCCTGATGCTCCCCGCCATTTCCCTGGGACTGTGGCACAATTTCGGCAACATCACGCCCTTCGGCGTACAGCAAAGCCTGCTGCGCACCGCCTTTGACAACGGCATCACCCATTTTGACCTGGCCAACAACTACGGCCCGCCCTATGGCGAAGCCGAGCGCAACTTCGGCGTACACATGCTGCGGGACTGGAAGCCCCACCGGGATGAGCTGGTCATCTCCACCAAGGCCGGCTATGATATGTGGAAAGGCCCCTATGGCGATCATGGCAGCCGCAAGTACCTGATTGCCAGCCTGGACCAGAGCCTGAAGCGCATGAACCTGGACTATGTGGACATCTTCTACCATCACCGTCCGGACCCGGATACCCCCATTGAAGAAACCATGGGCGCGCTGGATCAGATCGTCCGCAGCGGCAAAGCGCTGTATGTGGGTATCTCCAACTATCAGCCGGAGCAGGCCGCCGTGGCCATCAAGACCCTGCGGAAGCTGGGCACCCCCTGCCTGATCCATCAGCCCAGCTACTCCATGTTCAACCGCTGGATTGAGGGCGGCCTCACCGACGTGCTGCGCCAGGAAGGCGTAGGCTGCATCTGCTTCGCGCCCCTGCAGAACGGTCTGCTGACCACCAAGTATCTCAACGGCATTCCCGCGGATTCCCGCGCCGCCCATGACCCGCGCTACCTCAAGCCCGACGCCATCACGCCCGAAAAACTGAGCAAGGTTCGCGCCCTGAACGAGATTGCCCAGCAGCGCGGCCAGGCGCTTTCCCAAATGGCGCTGGCGTGGGTGCTCCGGGATCAGGTGGTGACCTCCGCCCTGATCGGCGCCAGCCGTCCCGAGCAGATTCTGGAAAATGTCAAGGCGCTGGACGCCGCGCCCTTCACCCAGGCGGAGCTGGACGCCATCGACGCCATCCTGGCGCAGTAATCCCGCATCCTGACCGGCAATATTTGTCCAAATGCAACGCGCCCGCTTCCCTGTTGAAAAGGAAGCGGGCGCATCTTTATCGAATTCATTCCATTATTGTGAAATCCTTGGGCGCATGGTTCAGCAGGCTGTATCCGTTCGCCGTCACCACCACCAGATCCTCAATCCGTACGCCGAAGTTTCCCGGCAGGTAAATGCCCGGTTCAATGGAAAAGCACATGCCCTCTTCCACCGGAATCCTGCGGTCGGAGGCGTCGGTGGGTTCCTCATGACAATCAATGCCGATACCATGGCTGGTGCGGTGCGGGTAGTACGCGCCATACCCAGCCCGTTCAATCACCCGGCAAGCCGCCTGGTGGATTTCCGAAAGCAGCACGCCAGGCTTTACCGCCTCCAGCGCCGCCAGGTTTGCCTCCAGCACCACCTGGTATACCCGGCGCTGCTCCTCCGTGGCACGGCGGAAAAACACCGTGCGGGTCATATCGCTGAAATATCCGTCGATGCGCTTTCCCGTATCCACGCTGACGGCGTCCCCCGGGCGCAGGCGCGCGTTGCCCGGCGCGTGATGTGGCTCCGCGGAGCCTGCCCCGAAGCATACCATGGGATCTCCGGCAAAGCGCCCGACCCCATGGCGCTCAAAGCTTTCCGAAAACACGCCTCCCAGCTCCAGCTCCGTCATACCCTCCCGTAGCTTTCCCAGCGCGTCGGCAAACACGCTGTCCGTGATTTCGCTGGCCCGGCGCAAAAGCGCGATCTCCTGGGGCGTTTTGATCATCCGCGCTTCTTCCACGCAGCGGGACACGCTAAAGGGAATATCCGTACGCAGCTGCATCAGTGGCAGCAGGAAGCGGCTATGCAGCCAACCGTCCACACCGGTGGCTACCGGGTCCAGCATTTCGCTGAGGCGGCGTACGGTTTCTCCCGTGTCCGCATACACGCTGACCTGGCAGTCTTCAGGCTCAATTACCGCCAGCACGTAGCACAGCATGCGGCAGCTGTCCTGCGTAACAATCAGCGCGTCCAGGCGGTCCATGGGATTGCACCACATACCCGTAAGATAAAAGATGGATTGCGGCTGCGTGACGATGATCTGCTCCAGATTGTTTTTGCGCATCCGGTCGCGGACCCGCGCCAGTCTATCCTGCAACATGGTAATCAGCTCCTTTCCCTTTATTATAAGGAATGAGCGCCTTTCTCCCAAGGGAAGAACGCGCACATTTCTAGCAGAATCGATCAGATACCGGTCCCTATTTCCGTGGAAATAGTCGTTTCTGCATGTTTTATGGCGCAAAAAGGCAAGAAATTCACCTCAAAACAGGATAAGATGAAGAAAATGAAAAAAACAGCGTATCGCGAGGTGAAACGTATGGATCAAGAGCTGTTGGCCCGCGTTGACAGGTGGCTTCAGGAGCACCGCCGTGAAATCATCGACGATTTGATCGGCCTGGTGCGCATCCCCAGCGTATCCATCCCTGATGAAATCACGCCGCCCTTCGGTCAAGCCTGCCGGGACGCCCTTAGCTACATGTTTGCTCTGGCGGAGCGTCACGGCTACCAGCACCGGAATTATGACAACTACGTAGGCGCCATCGCCTTTACCTCCGGCGATGAGGAAGTAGGCATCTGGGCGCACCTGGACGTGGTCCCCGTGCCCGATCCCGCGGATTGGGATTATCCGCCCTTTGAAGGGACGCTGGTGGAGGACCGGTATCTTATCGGCCGCGGCGTACAGGACAACAAGATGGCGGCCATCGGCGTATTTCATGTGATGAACTGCCTGCGGGAGCTGGGCGTTCCCCTGCGCAGGCGTTACAGCCTATACATGGGCACCAGCGAGGAAACCGGCATGGAGGACGCCCGGTATTTTGTGGCGCACTATCCCTGCCCCGATCTTTCCATCGTACCCGACACGGGTTTCCCCGTGTGCTGCGCGCAGCGCGGCTGCATGACCCTGGCTGTGGAAATTCCCTTCCGGCACGCGGTGACCATCCGTCAAAGCAACAATCCGTCCGTAACCCCGGAGGAAATTTCCGCGGAGCTGCCTGACGGACGGCGCATTACCGCCCAGGGCGACTCGGCGCACATCTTTAGCGCCGGCGGCATTTGCAACGCTATCCTCGCGCTATTGGAGCAACTGGGACAAACCTATCCCGGCGACCAAACCAGCCTGGCGCACCTGCGCAGCCTGCTGGACAGCTGGCATGGGGAAAGCCTGGACATTGCCTTCGGCGACGAGCTGTCCGGCCCCCTGCAAATGGGCGCCACCGAGCTGAGCTGCGACGGTGAAACCCTGCAGGCAAAGGTGTACGTCATTCTGCCCGTGACGGCAGATGCCGAAGACCTGACCCGGCGCGCGCAGGCAAAGGCTGCCTCCCTGGGCGCAAATGTGCGCAGGCTCCGGCTGCGGCCCAGCTGCTCCTTCTCTGTGGAACATCCGGTGGTGCAGGTGCTTACCGACACCTATAACCGGGTCATGGGCCAGCAGAGCGCCCCCTTCGTCATGTCCGGCGGCAACTACGCCGCCTATGTGCCCAACGCCTTCGGGTTTGGTCCGGGCATGCCCGGCCGGGAATTTCCGCCCCACATTTTCCGTCCGGGGCGGGGCGATTACCATCAATGCGATGAAAGCGAAGACATCGAGCACATGCTGAACTTCATGCGGGTCTACGCCATGAGCATCGTCGCGCTGGATCAGATCGAACATATAAAGGAGAACTGACATGGATTTTCAACCCTATTTGGACGCCCTGCACCAGGAAATCAAGCCCGCCCTGGGCTGTACCGAGCCCATCGCGGTGGCGCTGGCGGTAGCCCGTGCGCGGGAAGCCCTGGGCTGCCTGCCGGAGCGCATCACCCTGGCCGTTAGCCGCAACATTCTCAAAAACGCCATGGGCGTGGGGATTCCCGGCACAGGCATGGTAGGGCTGGAAATCGCCGCCGCGCTCAGCGCGCTGGCCGGGCACTCCGACTACGGGCTGGAGGTCCTCTCCGGCGCAACCCCCGCCGACTGCGAAGCCGCCAAAGCCTATGCGGCCCGGGGCATCATCCATGTGGCGGCAGAGGACACGGAAAAGAAGCTCTATATCCGCGCACAGGTCTACGCCGGAGAGCATGCGGCCACCTGCATCATCGAGGATGCCCATACCCAGATTACCCATGTGCAGCTGGACGACCAGGTGCTGGAACATGCGGACGCCCGCACCACCCATCCCGGCGCTGCCGCGGAGCATGCGCTCACCATCGCGGGGATCTATGATTTTGTATGCGCGGTGGATCTGTCGGAGCTGACGTTCCTGCGCAAGGCCATCGCCATGAACGACGCCGTAGCCCAGGAAGGCCTGCGGCGTGACTACGGCATGCGCGTGGGCCGCACGCTGTGCGACGGCCGCTCGGTGGAGGACATGTCGCTATCCGATTACGTATGCGCCTATACCTCCGCCGCTGCGGATGCCCGCATGGCGGGCTGCACCCTGCCCGTTATGAGCACAGCCGGAAGCGGAAATCAGGGCATCAGCGCCTCGCTGCCCGTGGCGGCCGCCGCCCGCAAACTGGGCCGGGGCGAGGACGCCATGCTGCGCGCCGAAGCCCTCAGCCAGCTGGTGACCATTCATATCAAGTCCTACATCGGCAAGCTTTCTCCGCTATGCGGCTGCGCCATCGCCTCCTCCATCGGTTCCGCCTGCGGGGTGGTCTATCTGCTGGGCGGTGGGTTGGAACAGATACGCTGCGTTATCCAGAACATGATCGCCGACATATCCGGCCTGATCTGCGACGGAGCGAAATCCGGCTGCGCGCTGAAAATCGCCAGCTCCGTGGCCAGCGCCATGCAGTGCGCGCAGCTGGCCATGGCCGGCGTCAGCGCCACCAGCCTGGACGGCATCATCGCCACGGATGAGGAAAGCAGCATTCGAAATCTTGGGAATCTTGGCAAGGAAGGCATGGAGAACACGGATCGCGTGATTCTGGACATGATGATTGCCAAATAAAGGAAAGGATAGGGTGAACCATGAACAAGCGTGAACGGGTACTTGCAGCAATGAATCTCCAACCGGTGGACCGGTTGCCGGTGGGCTTCTGGTTCCATTTCCAGGCGGAACAGGGCGTAGGGCAGGCCTGCGTGCAGGCGCACCTGGATTACTATAACCACATTGACGTGGACATGGTAAAAATTATGTGTGACAGCTACTTTGACTATCCCAACCCGGTAGCCAAGGCCGTCAAGGAACCCCAGGACTGGTATGCCATGAAGCCTCTGGGCAAGAGCCATCCCTTCATCCAGGAGCAGGTTGCCCGGGCCAAGGCGGTCAAAGCGGGCTTGAAAGACGACATGGTTGTCATTTATAATGTGTTTGCCCCCTTCTCACTGATCCGTTTCAGCGTGGGCGACGATCTGGTAATGGATCATCTCCAGCGCGACCCCAAGGCCATCGCTTATGCGCTGGATGTCATCGCCCAGGATTGCTGCTTGCTCAGCGAGCTGCTGGTCACGGAAGCGGGCATCGACGGCGTTTACTACTGCGTACAGGGCGGCGAGAAGAACCGCTTCACCCCGGAATATTACCGGGAGCATATCACCCCCACGGATCTGCGGGTGCTCGAGCACGCCAACCGCTTCGGCATCGCCAATGTGCTGCACTGCTGCGGCTGGGCCGGTATCCCCAACAACATGGAGATCTGGCAGGATTATCCCGCCAAAACGGTGAACTGGGCCTGCTATGTGGAGGACATGGACCTGGTACAGGGCAAGGCTTTCTTTGGCGGACGCTGTGTGCTGGGCGGCTTTGACAACCGTCCCCAGGGCGTGCTCTATGCCGGAACCAAGGAAGAGGTGGAAGCCGAAACCCTCCGTTTGGCGTCCCAGGCCGGTTCCACGGGGGTGATTCTGGGCGCGGACTGCACGCTGCCCGCCACCGTGGACGTTCATCGCTTCCAGTGGGTGGTGGACGCGCTGAACCAGCCCGCGTAATCGCTGCCAACGGACAAAGCGAGGGATCAGGATGGAGCAGCAAGAGCTTCAGCACAATATCTTCTACCGCCACTTTGACCTGCCTGCCAATTTTCCGGTGCTTGGCCTGCTGGGCGAATCCTGGCGCATTACGGATGTGCCCGTGCTCCGCATGCATTTCCACAACTGCATGGAAATCGGCTATCTGTATGACGGCAGCGGAGAATTCCATATCGGCAACAGCGTCCTGCATTTCAGCGCCCCGTGTCTGGTGATTGCTCCGCCCAATGTGCCCCATGCGCACCGGGCGGATCCCGGCACCGAATGCTGCTGCAAGTGGATCTATGTGGACCCGCAAACCATGCTGCCCAACCTGAGTCCCCGTCTCTCCAGCAAGCTGGGCGAATACCAGCGCGGCCTCAGTGGCGAGGAATGCATCCTGGCCGGGGAGCGCTTCCCCGAGGTGCTTGCGCTGATCCGCATGATTGTGGACGAGATGGAAAAGGCGCAGCTGCACTATCAGCATATCGTCCGGGAGCTTTTCTGCTCCGCTTTCCTGATGCTGCTGCGAAGCTATTCAGGAACAGCCAGCAAGGACCGGTATGTGAATACCCAGCTGGGTTGCATTGCCCCGGCCATCGCTTACATTGCGGAAAACTACATGGAGGAAATTCCCATTGACCGCCTGAGCCAGCTATGCCATGTGAGCACGTCGCATTTCCGCCGGCTTTTCAAGCAGGTGCTTGGGTGGGCGCCTCTGGATTATGTCCAGATGGTGCGCATTGACCGTGCCTGCGTACTGCTGTACAACTGCGAATATTCCGTCACGGAAATCGGGCTGCAGGTGGGGTATCCCTCCCCCTCCAGTTTCAACCGGCAGTTCCGCAGCATTCACGGTATTTCCCCGGGACAATGGCGGCAGAAAATGCGCAGCGAAGACAACCCCATGGTCACGGCATATTTTCATTCGCTGCCGCCTTCCACCTTCCAGTTTTTTCCCTCGGAGTATCAATCCTTTCATAAATAAACCAGCGGGGGACACCGTCCAATGCACGGTGTCCCC
>CALVVZ010000046.1 GCA_944364075.1 uncultured Clostridia bacterium | reverse complement strand
CCCGGATGAAGATCCCGGGAGCCTTTTCCAGGTAACAGCTGAAGTCCTCGCCGCCCATGGTGTCTTCCTGACGCTGGACCGTGAAGCCCATGCGCTGCGCGGTGTCACGGGCCAGGGCGCACAAGGGCGCGTCATTGATCACCGCAGGCGGGCCGTGAAACCAGTCCACGGAAGCCTGCGCGCCATATGCGGCAGCTACTTCCGACGCCATGCGGCGAAGCCCGTCCTCAAGCAGTTTCCTCGCCTGCGTGGAAAGGGTACGCACGGTACCTTCCAGGTATGCGCTTTGGGGAATGACGTTCCACGTCGTACCCGCCTCCACATGGGTCACGCTTAATACCGCAGGCGTAAAAGGATCCAGCGTACGGCTGACCAAGGTTTGCAGACTCTGTACCAAAGCCGCCTGAACGACAATGGGATCAATGCCCTTATGGGGTTGCGCTCCATGTGCGCCGCGCCCCGTTAAGGTAATCGCAAAGCGATCCACTGCCGCCATGACAGGGCCTTCCTTGATGCCCAGCGTACCGCTGGGAAAGCCCGGGTAGGAATGAATTCCCAGGTAAAGCTGGACATCGTCCAGCATGCCGGTATGGATCACCCGTGGCGCACCCTGCGCCAGTTCCTCCCCTGGCTGAAAAATGATTTTGACCGTTCCCGCCAAGGATGGGCGCATGGCCTGGAGCAACCAGGCAGCGCCGACCATCACCGCCGTATGGAAATCATGCCCGCAAGCATGCATACGTCCGGGAAACTCGGAGGCATAGGCAAGGCCGCTTTCCTCCTGGATCGGCAAGGCGTCCATATCGCAGCGCAACGCGATCACCGGGCCAGGCAGCGCCCCGCGGATGCTGGCCACAAGTCCCGTTTCCAGTCCGCGCCGGGATACCTCAACGCCGGCCTCTTCCAGTTCACGGAGCACACGCAGCGTGGTTTCGTGCTCTTGAAAGCTTAGCTCCGGATGCGCGTGCAGCCACTCCAGCAGCGCCCCCAACCGGGAGGACAGCATGGTCTGCTCCAATCTATCTCCGCCTTTCTCCCCCATGAATCCGCATACAAAAACGACGCAAAGACACATCCCTTTTTTGCAAAAGGGGTTATGGCCTTGCGCCGTGTATCGCAGCATGCGCAAGCATGCCGCACTTTACCCATGCACAGAAAGCTTCTGCTTTCTTTACCGGAAGGGAGAATCGGGCGCAAGTCCTCTACGCGTACAGTAACAGAAGCACGTCTTAAAAGCGGGTTCTGAAAGCTGTTTCCGCATAAGGCTAGGCCCCCCTTCCATCATCCAAAGGAATACTTAGCAGAGAGCATCATAGCATCCTGCAACCGCTTTGTCAAGAGATGGTTTTTCCAAACAGTGTATATTCTTTGTATCCTTGCGTTTTTTGTTCAGCTTTAGCGTTTCAACTGCGTATCCGTACCGGAGGCTTGCACGTATCCGTCAAGATTTTCCATCCGCACATGGTACCATGCTCCATGCACGGCCAGCACGGTCATCCCCATCCCTGCGTCAATGCTGGATTCTATCACTTGACTGCTGCTTCGCGGCTCCAAACGAAGCTGTTGGGATTTCGTTGCAAAAACCGTTGGCATGGCTTCCGAAATATGATAAGCGGAAAGATACTTTGCCTGCATGTAGCCAGCAGCCAGTTCTCCAATGCGCACCTTGACCCATCCGTCTTCTGCCAACTCCAGAATGTCCACCCGCACGCCATTGTAATATTTCCCCAGGGACGCTGCGCTGGTGGAAGGCTTTTCCCGTAAATTCAACCGGTCTTCGCTGTTGGGATTATCCACCCATGCCCAGCTTTTGACAACCGCGTTGTCGTTCAGGAGCGAATCCAGCGACGCATGTACAAACCCTGTGACTTCCAGGCCCGGTATGTAAACATGACACCATGCGTCGCTAAATCCCATAATCGACATGCACCTGCTGTATATTTGCTGTGAGGTGCTGGTAATGTCCGGCAAAGCGTAAAGCACCGTTCCTTGCCAGGAACCTTCCACTATGGGCATGGCGCTGGCCTGGTTTTCATCGCTGAGGTATCGGATCATCATATAGCCGCTCAGCGGGCCGATTTGTACTTTGGCCCATCCGTCCGCATAGGTTTTCAGCACGTCCACCTGTGTTCCGTTGTAATACCTGCCCAGAGACGATGCGTTTTGAGACGGAGAAACGCGCAAATGCAACCGGTCTTCAGGATTGGGATTCGTCACCACCCACAGACGTTCTGCCAGTGCCGTACTCCCCAACAGGCCGCATAGCAGAATGCCCAGCAGAACGCAAAGCCACCTTTTTTTCATAAAACCGACCTCCCTTCGTTGCTGTCTATACAACGCGGGAGGTCTGGAAGTTTCTTTCTTTATGCTTTTTTTTGCTTTTCATGCCGGTTCATCTGATCGTTGAGCAGGTTGATGTCCCCGCATCCCATGGTAAGCACCAGATCACCCGGCTGCCAGTGGGAACGCAGGTAGGCTTCCGTGTCGTCAAAGCTCGGCGTCCAAACAGCGTTGATTCCATGCCGACGCATTCCGTCCACCAGCATACCGGAATGGATGTCGCCAGGGTCCTTTTCCCGGGCAGCGCAGATATCTGTCACCAGGGTAAAGTCTGCTTCCTGGGTACAGGTAAGGTACTCGTCAAACAACCGTTTAACCCGGCTGTATGTATGCGGCTGCATGACCGCCCACAGCCGCCCTTTGCACCGCAAACGTGCAACGGAAATCGCGCTGCGCATTTCCGCGGGGTTATGCCCATAGTCGTGGAACAGCTCCACACCGTCCATGGTACCTGTCAGCTCAAAGCGCCGATGCGCGCCGGCAAAATGTTCCAGGGCGCTGGCGGCTTCCTGCGGCGCGACGCCCAAGGCGTATGCCCCAGCCAGCGCGGCAAGGGCATGCATTACATTGAAAGCGCCCGGTATTTTCAGCTGCACATGGCACATAGCGCGTCCGCCGTACATGAGATCAAAGGAGCCATGACCCTCCGCATCATAGCGCAACATGGCCGGATACCAGTCGCTTCCTTGATCCATCCCAAAGGTCTGATGGCGGCAGGAAACATGTTCCAGCTCCTCACGGACACGCGGATCATCCCCGTTACCGATCGCGATGCCCGTAGGCGGCAGCAGATGCAAAAAATGCCGGAACGACGCTTGAATATCATCAAGGTCCTTATAAAAATCCAGGTGGTCTTCTTCAATATTGGTGACGATGGCCATGGTGGGATGCATGTGATGAAAGCTGGCCTTGAATTCGCAGGCTTCCGCCAGGAAAGTATCGCCCTGACCGATACGCGTGCTTCCGCCGATGGCATCCAGCTGGCCACCGATATGCACGGTGGGATCTTTGGCGCACTCCACCAGGATCTGGGACAACATGGAAGTGGTGGTCGTTTTCCCATGCGTACCGCAAACGCCCACTGCATGGGGATAGCCCTCCATCAGTTGTCCCAGAAGCTCGGCACGCTCCATTTGAGGCAGGCCCAGACGCTCCATCTCCATCCGTTCCGGATTATCCGGTAGGATAGCGGCGGTATATACCACCAGATCTGCGCCATGGACGTTCTCGGCTGCATGCCCAACGTGGATTTCGATTCCCAACTTGCGTAGTTTATCCAGCGCGTACCCGTTCACCCGATCCGAACCGGAAACGCGGTAGCCTTCCTTTACCAGCATTTCTGCCAATCCAGACATGCTGGAGCCGCCAATACCGATCATGTGGATATGTTTGCCCTGATAATCCCGAATATGGGGCTGCCGCATGCGTTAACCACGCTTCTCTCTTGCTATACTTGACGAAGGTTCGCCGTGCCTATTATATACCATTGCGCAGCAGTTTAGCAATAGCGCACGCAACGGAGGCAATCTTCTTAAAACCATACCGTGCAAATATATCGGCTCGGTAGCGAAAGCATTTCCGTCCGATGCCATTGCATATTTTGAAGGTTTACTGGAGATCAATCGAACAATCAGCAAGCGGCAGATGGCGCAAAAAACATCGCCCACGCCGCACGCGACTTATGCGGTATTGCCTTACTCCTGTACAAAAAAACCGGAGCAATTCCGAAGAATTGCTCCAGCAAAAGAAACGTTTGGGCTTAGAAGGCGGGAATGACGCCGCCAGCGTACTTCTCGCTGTTGAGCATGTATTCCTTGACCTTGTCGCTTTGCAGGCAGGAAGCCAGCGCGGTGACCCATTCGGCTTCCGCGTCTTCCGGACGAACCACCACATAGTTGGTGAAAATCTTACCGGACTCAGAATCGGAAGGCTCCAGGAAGATGGCGTCCGTAGCGGGAGACAAGCCGGCGGCAATAGCGAAGTTGCCATTGATTACGGCCAGATCGGCATCCTCCAGGGTAGCGGGCAGGGTGTTGGCCTCAACCTCCAGGATGTTCAGGTTCTTGGGGTTATCCACGATGTCCAGCACCGTCAGGCTGCTGGTTTCCACATCGGCATCCTCCGGCAGGGTAATCAGACCGGCATCCTGCAGCAGGAACAGCGCCCGGGTCTCGTTGCTGGGGTCGTTGGTGATGGTGATGGTAGCGCCGTCCGCCAGTTCTTCCAGCGTCTTGGTCTTGCCCGCGTAGATGCCGTAGGGCTCATAGTGTACGGGAATCGCCGCTACCAGCTGGTTCTCTTCGGAAACGGTAGCGTTGTAGGCATTCAGGAAGGGCATATGCTGGAAGTAGTTGCCGTCCAGCTCATTGTTGGCCAGCGCATCATTGGGCAGATTATAGTCCGTGAATTCTACGATCTGCAGGTCATACCCCAGCGCAGCCATGTCGTCCTTGATCAGTTCCAGCACTTCAGCATGGGGAGAGGTGGTGGCGCCGATAACCACGGGCGTCAAGCTCTCGGCAGCGGCGACGCTCAACAACAGCGCCAGGGAAAGAAGGATCGCGGCAATCTTTTTCATGGATTCAATCTCCTTCCGGTTCGAATTGATCCGCCGGCAGCGTGTTTGCTTCGCTTCCAAGCAGGACCGGTTTCCTTCCCGTGCAAAGAAAAAGACGACCCGATAAAGGGATCGTCCTGCCATACGTCCATGTCTCTTACCGATCTGTGCAGGACGAAACAGAAGACATGCGCATGCACATCTTCGCCATCATGCAGCTACGGGTATACAGAAACATGGCGCGTACCTCCTTGCCTGGGAATAGTACTATTATATCCTTCCATGCGTTGTTGTCAAGACCTCCCCCATGGAAAATACAGCGCGGAAACATCGCTGCCGCTCCCCCATGCCTTGACAAACTTTTTTATGCTTATTAGAATAGGAATATCTATGGAAAAGGGGGACGCTTTTTGTGCGTAGGATGATGCGCGTTTTTCTGTTTCTGCTGCTTTGGTGCATGCTTGCTGTCTCCTGCGCGGGGGCAGAGGGCTTCTCTACGGAAACCCAACCCATCACCGACGGTGAAACATTGCTGCGCGGATATGACGCGGATACCGAAAGCTATGTGTATCTTACCTTTGGCAGCTATCCCTTTGAACGCGACGGTACGGAGCAGCCCTGCCTGTGGCGTGTGCTGGCGATTGAAAACCAGTATGCTTTCCTGCTGAATGAATATGTGGTGGATTTTCAGCCCTTCCACTCTGTCAAGGAGGATCAGGAAGACTGGCCGGATTATGATTTATACGACTATATGAATACCACCATGCTGTCGGATATGTTTACCGTGGAGGAGCAGGCATGCTTGCGATACACCTATGAACTCGGACGGCTCTTCATTCTAAATAACAAGGAGTTTATGACCCGCGCGTATGGGTTCCGCCCGATTCTGACCGAGGTGGAATGGGAGCGCGAGTGTCCCCCTACGCCTTATGCTAAAACGCTCAAGGGCGCCTATGTGCATGAAAACGGCAATACATGGTACTGGTCACGTACCTGTCGGCACACAGCCGCCGGTGGGTATGAACATATTCTTGGCTACAATGGCCATATCTCCATGGCCGGCTTTACCCGTATCGGAGGCGTGCGTCCTGCCTGCTATGTGGATTGCGCCATGCTGGACAATGCCACCGGAACCGGCACGAAGGAAGACCCTTACGTTTTTTCCATCGTCCCCTGACGGTTCTGGCTTTCTGAAAATAATTTCTGACGAAACTGCCCCCGCTCCCGGCGGATGTCGCCGGAAGCGGGGGCTTCAGCGTGTCGAAAAAGTGGTTTTCACCACTTTTTCGAGAAGGCACCTTCGGCCAACCAGAGGTCGTCCGAAGGTGTAAGGAATTGATTTTGCAAGCAAAATCAACAACCCGCCCCGCCGGCAAAGCCGTCGGATACGAATGAAAGTCGGAGGGGCCGCGGCCCCTCCGACACCTCCCTGGGGTTTTTTGACAGTCTGCTGCCCCCGCTCCCGGCGGATGTCGCCGGAAGCGGGGGCTTGTTTTCCTGTCCGCTTTTGTTTCGCAAAGCGTCGCCTGAAAAGTTGCTCAGGCTGAGGCTTTTTCCTGGGCTTCAAACTGGCTGCGGTACAGTCTGGCGTAAAATCCGTTCTGTGCCAGCAGGTCTTCATGGGTGCCGGTTTCCACCACATGGCCCTGATCCATGACCAGGATACGGTCCGATTCCTTAATGGTGGAAAGTCGATGGGCCACCACAAAGCTGGTGCGGCCCTTCACCATGGCCGCAAAAGCTTTTTGCACACGCAGTTCGGTCATGGTGTCAATGTTACTGGTGGCTTCATCCAGAATGAGCATGGGCGGGTCCATAAGCATAACCCGCGCAATGCACAGCAGCTGCTTTTGCCCCTGGGAAAGATTCCCGCCGTTTTCAGAGATCACGGTATCATATCCCTGTGGCAAGCGGCGGATAAAACTATCCGCATGCGCCGATTTTGCAGCGGCGACGATCTCTTCTCGCGTAGCGCCCGGCTTGCCATAGCCGATGTTTTCCGCCACGGTGGCCTGGGTCAGCCAGGTTTCCTGAAGCACCATGCCAAAGTGGGAGCGGAGCTCGTCCCGGCTTACGGTGCGAATATCCACGCCTCCCAAGGTAATCGCGCCGTCCACAACATCGTAAAAGCGCATCAGCAAATTAATCAGCGTTGTCTTGCCGCAACCGGTGGGCCCGACGATGGCGATCCGCTGGCCTGGCTGTACCTCCAGGTTAAAGTGCTCGATCAGCGGGCGTTCCGGCAAGTAATGGAAGCTGACATCTTTGAAAGAAATGGTAGCTTTTCCTTCCGGAAGATGCTGCAGGGAGGACGCCTCCTCTTCCACCGGTTCGTCAATAAGCGCCATCAATCGCCGGGCGGCCGCCATGGCAGTCTGAAGCTGGGCCATGATCCCCGTCACTTCATTGAAGGGCTTGGTATATTGGTTAGCATAGCTCAGAAAACAGGACAGCTGGCCGATGGTCAGTACGCCGCGGACGGCCGCCAACGCGCCCGCCACGCCCACCGCGGCATAGACCAGGCCGTTGACAAACCGGGTTAACGGGTTGGTAAAGGCGGGATAGATTTGCGCCTTGTAACCCCATACGTACAGGCGCTGATTGATTTCCTCCAACTTCTCTTCGCTGGCTTTTTCATGGCCGAATAGCTTGACCAGCTTCTGTCCGCTGAGCATTTCTTCTACGTGTCCGCCCAGTTCGCCCTGGATTCTGCTTTGCTTTAGGAAAGTCGTATGCGTGCCCCGGGCAATCAGCGTGGCAATGACCAGGCTCACAGGCGTTAGCGCAACCACCACCAGGGCGATCCAGGGGTTAATGGAAATCATGAACCCCAGCGTTCCCAGAATGGTAATCACGCCGGTGAACAGCTGCGTGAATCCTTGAAGCAGTCCGTCGCTCACCGCATCCACATCGTTAACGATTCGATTGATAATATTGCCGTGGGCGTTCTGATCAATAAATTTCAGCGGTACATGAATGATCCGTGAAAAAACTTCCGTGCGCAGATCCTTCACCGTACGATAGCAAACTTTGTTGGTACATAAAGTCATCATCCATTGGAAAAAGCCGCCCGCTACCAGTACAAACGCAAGGTACAGGGCGATCCGTACGATTCCCGCAAAATCGACCTGTCCCGGACCGATGATACCATCCACCGCTTCGCCAATCAGCACCGGGCTGAGCAAAGACATCACCACATAAATCACCGCGCATACCAACGCACCGGCCAGAAGCGCTGCGTAAGGCTTTACGTAGTGCATCAGACGTTTGACAACTTCCTTGGTGCTCATGCGCCCGCCTCCTCTGCGTTCATCTGGGACATGCAAATTTCCTGATAGGTTGGGCAGCTTTCCAGCAGCTGGGCATGGGTCCCGCTGCCTACAATTTCGCCATCCTCCATCACCAGGATACGGTCGCATCCGCGAACGGTGCTCACCCGCTGGCTGACCATGAACACGGTAGCATGCTCCGCCCGGCGGCGCAACGACTTGCGCAATGCCGCATCCGTAGCATAGTCCAAAGCGCTGGAGCAGTCGTCCAGGATCAGTATCCCAGGTTCGCCTACCAGGGCGCGGGCAATGGTCAGCCGTTGCTTCTGACCGCCGGAGAAGTTCTTTCCGCCCTGCTCCACGCGGCTATCCAGCCTGTCCGGCAGCGCGGTAACGAAGGACTCGGCCTGTGCGTCTTTCAGTGCCGCCCATAGCTCCTCGTCGGTGGCGTTCGGCTTGCGCCAGCGCAGGTTCTCCCGAATGGTACCCGAGAAAAGCAGGTTTCCCTGAGGCACCATGCCCACCTTGTCATGAAGCTGAGATAAGGGGTAATTCCGCACATCCACGCCGTCCAGCATTACCTGGCCGTCGCTTACATCGTACAGTCGGGGAATCATGCTCACCAGCGTGGATTTTCCGCTGCCCGTACCGCCGATCACGCCGATCAGGCTGCCGGCGGGAACGTCCATGTTCACATCCTTCAGCGCCAGAGCTGCTCCCTGGTAATAACGGAAATTCACGTTGCAGAAACTTACCTTGGCCGCGCCGGCCACAGGCGTTACCGGTACCTGCGTCTGTTCCACGATGCTGGGTTTGGTATCGAACACTTCGTTGATGCGCGCCGCGGAAGCGGCCGCTTTGGTGAAGATCACCACCAGGTTAGCAACTACCACCAGCGCGATGAGGATCTGCGTCATGTAGTTGATAAAGGCCACCACTTCGCCCTGCGTGAGACTGCCTACGTTGACGCGGATACCGCCAAACCAAAGAATCGCGATCATGCCGATATTCATGATAACAAAGGAAAACGGCGACAGCACCGCGGATAGTTTGCCAATATGGATAGCGTTCTCGGCCAGATCGACGCACGCGCCCTCAAAGCGGCGCTCTTCCTCTTCTTGCTTGCGGAAGGCGCGAACCACGCGCGCGCCGGACAGGTTCTCCCGGGTAATCAGGGATACCCGGTCTAGCTTGCGTTGAATCAGCTTATAAAACGGCACCGACCTGCTCATGACCACATACAGCGCCAGGGAGAGCAAGGGCACAATGGCCAGGAAGACCAGGGACAGTTGCAGGTCGATACGCATCGCCATTACTACCGCGCCAATGACCAGGAACGGCGCACGCACCACCAAACGAATCAGCATGGCCACAGCCGTTTGCATCTGATTGATGTCGCCAGTCATGCGAGTAATCAGGCTGGGCGTGCCAAAATGATCCAGCTCCCGGTATGACAAGGTGTTGATGTGGTGAAACAGCTCCCGGCGCAAGTCCGTGCCTACCCCCTGGGAGGCACGGCTGGCCAGGGTCTGACAAGTCAGGGAAGAAGCCAGACCCACGACCCCCAGCAAAAGCAGCACGCCGCCCCGCTGCCAGATATAGCCTATATCGCCCTGCGCTACGCCCACATCGATCATGTCGGCCATTACCAGTGGAACGATCAGCTCAAAAATCGCCTCGATAAGCTTGAAAACCGGCCCTGCAATTACTTGAAAGCGGTACTTTTTCAAAAACCTGGCCAATCGTTTCATAGCTTTGCCCTCGTCCTCTCTATTTTCTCCTTTAATTGAGCGCTACGTCACGGATTTTATCGTGGAAAAGGCGTGCGGCTGCTTCTTCCACCTGCCGGCGTTCCTGCGACAAAGCTGGATTTTCCCGCAGCTCTTTCAAGCAGCGGGACGTTTCCTCCAGCAGGCGCACATCTCCGTCCATGAGGAAGCCGGCCATGGCTTCCCCATGTTGCCGTGTGCCGAACAGATCCCCCGGTCCGCGCAATTCCAAATCCTTCTGCGCAATCGCAAAACCATCGTTGGTTTGTGTAAGCGTGCGAAGTCGTTCGCTGGGTTCCGCCAGTAAAAAGCACCAGCTGGCGGCGGTGCCGCGTCCTACCCTGCCCCGAAGCTGATGCAGCTGGCTCAAACCATAGCGGTCGGCGTTCTCAATAAGCATCAAGGTCGCATTGGGTACGTTTACGCCTACTTCGATCACCGTAGTGGAAACCAGCACGTCCAGTTCCCCCCGCGCAAAAGCATTCAGGGTGCGTTCTTTTTCGTCTCCGGACTGTTTGCCATAGGTTAACCCTACCCGCAGGCCGGCCAATGGACCGGCGGTCAGCGTCTGATATTGCGCTGTCGCCGACTTCACATCCTCCAGCGCTTCGCTGTCCTCTACCAGGGGACAGACGATATATGCCTGACGTCCTGCCGCTATTTCCCGGCGAAGAAAACCGTATAGATCCGCGCGTTTTTCCTCAGGAACGATGCGGGTCGCCACCGGCGTCCGCCCGGGCGGAAGCTCATCCACCACTGAAATATCCAGATCGCCGTACAGGATCAGCGCCAGCGTACGCGGAATCGGCGTAGCTGACATCACCAGCACATGCGGCGCTGCGCCGGCGCTTTCCCCTTTGCGCTGCAGCAGGCTGCGTTGTCGCACGCCAAAACGGTGCTGCTCATCGGTAACCACCAGCCCAAGCCGGTGATAGTTGACGCCTTCGCTAAGCAGCGCGTGGGTGCCGATCACCACCTGCCATTCCCCGCCTGCGATGGCTGCCAGCGCTGCCCGGCGCTGCGCCGCGCGCATGCCGCCCAATAGCAGGCCGCAGCGTATGCCCAGAGGCGCCAGTATTTTTTGCGCGCTCTCCCAGTGCTGACGGGCCAGTATTTCCGTAGGCGCCATCATTGCGCATTGAAAGCCGCAGCCCACCGCAGCCCACAGCGCGCCGAAAGCCAGAGCAGTCTTGCCGCAGCCCACATCGCCCTGTACCAGGCGGCTCATGGGACGGTTCTGGCGCATATCCTGATATATTTCCCCCAGTACGCGGCGTTGCGCTGCAGTGGGCGGAAAGGGCATGATCTGCCAGAAACGGTTCTCTATCTCCCCGTCCAAGGGCATGGGATAGCCTTTCTCCCCACGCCGGCGCATCAGGCCGACTCCCGCCTGGTAAAGCAGCATGTTCTCGAAAGCCAGTCGCCGCCTAGCTATGCGGAGATTTTCCATGCATGTGGGGAAATGTGCCTGCCGAATGGCAAAGTTCATTTCGCATAGACGATGGCGCAGCCGCAGCCCCTGAGGAAGCGTCTCCGGGCAGCAATCATCTACCTGCTCCAGGGCAAGCGCCATCACTTGCCGAAGCGTTTTTGCCGGCATGCCCGGAACGGCACGATATACCGGCAGGATCTGTGCCTGTGACAGCCGTTGGGGGTTCAGCATGACCCGGCGTCCGTTTTTTTCCGTTACCCGCCCCCACATGAGCGCCTCCTCGCCGCACTGGTATTGCTGGCACACCCATGGCTGATTGTACCATGTTAAAGCCAAGGTCCCGCTAGCATCCTGTAAGGTAGCGGTGATTTTGGTTAAGCCATGGAAGCGGCTAAGTTTCGGCGCGGCCCGTAAAATCCCCTTGACTGCCGTTTCCCCGGAGGCTGACGCGCACGGCTCCCATCGGGTACCGTCACGGTAGGAAACGGGCAGTGTGCATAAAAGATCGCGCAATGAGCAGATACTCATTGCGCGCAAAGCAGCCAGACGCGCTGGCCCCAGACCTTTCAGGTCTTTTAGATCCATGGCGTTACTCCACAGAAATCAGATAATAATACAGCGGCTGACCGCCCATGTGGCACTCTACGTCGCAATTTTCATAGGTCTGCTGGATTTCATCAGCGATTGCCTGCGCATCCGCTTCCTGAACATCCGCGCCATAATAAACGGTAATCAACTCGTCTTCTTCGGTGATGACAGCCTTCATCAGTTCGCGCACCACCTCGGGAATGTTGGCGCCGGAATATGTGATGGCGCCATTGTGCAGGCCGATAATATCGCCGGCATTGATATGTACGCCGTTCCATTCGCTGTCCCGCACTGCGTAAGTGACCATGCCGGTCTTGACGCGTTGCGCTGCCTCTTCCATGCGCTGAGCGTTTTCTTCCCCGCTCATCTCCGGCTGGAATGCCACTGCCGCGGCAATACCCATGGCTACGTTCTTGGTGGGCACCACATAAACTTCCTTTTCGGAAAGCTCGGCTGCCTGCTGCGCGGCCAACACCACGTTGCCGTTGTTGGGGAATACAAAAACGCACTTGGCGTTGACCTGATTGATGGCCTCCAGAATATCCTCAATGGAGGGGTTCATGGTCTGACCGCCCTCTACGATATGGTCCACCGTCAGATCCCGGAAAATCTGCGAAAAGCCTTCCCCCATGCTGACCGCTACCATGCCGAAATCTTTCTGCGGCATGTCCGCTGGCTGAGGATTCTTTGCGGCTTCCTCCGCTGCCTTGGCAGCTTCGGCTTCCCGGCGCTCGGCCAGGATATTCTCGATCTTCAGATCCACCAGTTCCCCAAGCTCCAGGCCGTATTCGAGCGCTTTGCCAGGATTGTTGGTATGAACGTGTACCTTGATCTGCGCGGCCATATCCCCTACAACCAGTACACTATCGCCGATACGGTTCAAGCGGCGGCGGAAGGAATCCACTTCGCCCTCCGTGCAGTCATCCCGCAGGTTTTGCATGGTGAATTCCGTGCTGTAGGCAAAATTGATGGTTTCAATGGCGTCGTGATCGTCTTCGAAACGGGGTTCGCCGTCCTCATGGGTAACGGCAATGGTGGTCTCGTTGATGTCCTCGCCACGCAGTACCGCCGCGTACCCGGTATACAGGTACAGCAGTCCACGCCCGCCGGCGTCCACCACGCCTGCCTGTTGCAGCGCAGGAAGCATGTTCTGCGTCTGCTTCAGGATCGCTTCGCCGGTGCGAAGCATGACGGTCATCAGGCCGTCATAATCGTCGGGATGCGCCTCTGCCTGTTTGATGGCATCTTCCGCAATGACCCGCGCCACCGTCAGAATGGTGCCTTCCTTGGGCTTCATGACCGCCTTGTAGGCGGTATCCGCGCCGTTTTTCAGCGCTTTGGCGAACTGAATCGGCGTGATTTTGTCAATGCCGTCCAGCGCCCGGGAGAAACCGCGGTAGAGCTGGGATGTAATGACGCCGGAATTGCCGCGAGCGCCCTTGAGCGCCCCTTTGGCCAAGGCAGCGGCGGCTTCATCCGCCCGCAGGAATTCCTTGCTGTTGATCTCGCGGGTAGCGCTGCCCATGGTCAAGGACATATTGGTACCCGTATCTCCATCAGGCACGGGGAACACGTTGAGCGCGTCCACCGTTTCCCGGTTCTTTTCCAACAAAGCCGCGCCCGCCATGACCATGTCGCGCAGCAACAGACCGTCAATTGTTTTGAACTGAATCAAGGGTTTCTTCCTCCGTTCACATCAGGCGATGGATCAAACGCGGATCCCTTCCACCGAAATATTCACTTTGCGAACCTTTACGCCGGTCATGCTCTCCAGTTTATAACGGACGGTTTCCACGATGGTCTTACAAACTTCCGCAATGGAGATACCGTATTCCACAATGATGAAAAGGTCCACATCCAGCATATCGCCGACGCTGCGGATCTGTACGCCCTTGCTAAGGTTTTCCCGACCCAGCCATTCCACAAGGCCATCCTTGGCTCTACGGCTGGACATGGCTACGATGCCATAGCATTCCAGCGCCGCGTAACCCACGACCTTGAGCATGACGTCCTCGCTGATATAGATGGTACCGATGTCGGTCTTGATCTTGCATTCCATGGTGCAGTCCCAACCTCCTTTATCCAATGCTGCCGTCCCGCAGGGGAAGCGGCATACGCAGAGGCGACGTGTGGGTACGAATGCACGTGAAAAGCCCGTCCGCACACGGTCATCATTTAGTATACAAGAAAAAGCCATTTTTAGCAATGCTTTTTTGTGTTTTTCCGCACCATCCACACTGGCTCTTTCATGTAACGGCGGTTCATCGCATTTTTTTGCTTGACAAACGTCCGGGATGGGATATAATATTCTCAACATTGGCGATGAGGAGAAGCGCGCTTGCCTCATTCCCCGCCTTCAGAGAGTTTCCGGTTGGTGCAAGGAAACGGCGGCGAGGATGCGCATACGGCTCCGAGCTATCCGCTGAAGGCGCTTGATGCGTTGCGTAGGCGGCATCCGGTGCGCCGGTTATCGCGTGGAGGGAATCATCGCGTTCCCTGACGAGAAGCGCTTTGCGCCCAAAATGTGGAAGTGGTACCGTGACAATGTTCACCTTCCTCAGGCTTTGCCTGAGGATTTTTTTTACACGTATGGAAAGGATGAGGCAAGATGACCCTGGAAGAACTTACGTTTGCCCGGCGCTTCGACGCTGTCAGCGGGAGCGCCATCCGCGAGATCCTGAAGCTGACCGCGCAGCCGGGTATGATTTCCTTTGCCGGCGGCAATCCCGCACGTTCCGCGCTGCCGGATGAAACGGTTGCCCGGCTTTGCGCAAAGGTAATGGCCGAGAACGGCAAAGGAATTTTACAGTACGGCGCCACGGAAGGCTATCCTGCGCTGTTGGAATACCTTTATCCCTATCTGCGCTCCACCCTTGGTGTAGAGATTCCTCAAGGCGGAATGCTTCCGGTCACGGGCTCCACCCAGGCCATGGACCTGCTGTGCAAGGCGCTGCTGAATCCTGGGGACGTTGTACTGGTAGAAAATCCGTCCTTCCTGGGCAACATCCAATGCATGCGCCTGTACCAGGCGCGCCCCGTACCCGTGGAAAGCGACGAGAACGGCCTGATTATTGAGCGTCTGGAGCGCGCCATGCAGGAACATCATCCTAAGCTGCTCTATGTCATCCCCACCTTCCAGAATCCCACAGGCAAGGCGCTGCCCACGGAACGCCGCCAGGCCATTGCGGAGCTGGCGGCCAAATATGGCGTCATCGTGGCGGAGGATGATCCTTACCGTGACCTGCGCTACCAAGGCGAACCGCTGCCTGCGATCAAATCCTTTGATCACGAAGGCTGGGTCATGTTCCTGGGCTCCTTCAGCAAGATTATCAGCCCGGGATTGCGCGTGGGTTACCTGGCGGGCGATCCGCGTATCATCCGCAAATGTACCATCGGCAAGCAGTCTTCGGATGTGCATACCGCAAACCTGAATCAAGCTATCGTGGCTGAGTTCCTTCGGGAGAATCTGCTTCCGGAGCATATTCACGCCATCTGCCAAAGCTACGCCGTACAGTTACGCACGATGCTGGAGCAGCTGGAAACTTTCCCCGCCGGAACCACCTATACAAGACCGCAGGGCGGCCTGTTCATCTGGGTAGAGCTTCCTCAGGGGCTGGACGCCACCGCCATGCTCAACGAATGCGTACGGCGGCATGTGGCCTACGTCCCCGGGACGCACTTCTTTGCCGAGGGCGGACATGCAAATACCCTGCGGCTGAATTTCTCCAATAGCACGGTAGAACAGATCCAGGAGGGCATGAGCGTTCTTCGGGACGTCATCGCCCACAGCTAACGATTATTTTAGGTAAGGAGAGAAAACCATGCCTCACATTCTGGATATTCTCAAGGAACGTGGCTTTATCGCCCAGACTACCTTTGAAGACGAGCTTTACAAGCAGCTGGAGCAGCCCACGACGTTCTACGTAGGTTTTGACCCCACTGCGGACTCCCTGCATATCGGCCATTACATTCCGATCATGGCCATGGCCCATATGCAGCGCGCCGGACACAAGCCCATTGCCCTCATGGGCGGCGGTACCGCCATGATCGGTGATCCTTCCGGCAAAACTGATATGCGCAAAATGATGACCGTAGAGACCATCGATAGCAACGTAGCGCATATCAAGCAGCAGATGAGCCGTTTCCTGGATTTCTCCGAAGGAAAAGCGATCATTGCCAATAACGCAGACTGGCTGCGCCATCTGAACTTCATTGATTTTATGCGGGACATCGGCTCGCTGTTTTCCGTAAACAAGATGCTGACCGCAGAATGCTACAAGGCGCGCATGGCTACCACCAACGGCTTGTCCTTCTTGGAATTCACTTACATGCTCATGCAGAGCTACGACTTCCTGGAGCTGTTCCATCGCTATGGCTGCCGTTTACAAATGGGCGGTAACGATCAATGGAGCAACATGCTCGGCGGCGCGGATCTAATCCGCCGGAAAGAGCATGAAAGCGCCTTTGCCTGCACCTTCCAGCTGCTGCTGACCCATGACGGACGGAAAATGGGAAAAACCGAGAAAGGCGCGCTGTGGCTCGATCCCGAGAAAACGTCGCCCTTCGATTTCTATCAGTACTGGCGGAATGTGGATGACAAAGATGTGGCAAAGTGTCTGGGTCTGCTGACTTTCCTGCCCATGGATGAAGTACGGCGCCTGGCCGCTCTGGAGGGCAGCGAGATCAACGAAGCCAAAAAAGTGCTGGCCTTTGAGGTAACCAAACTGGTACATGGCGAAGCCGAGGCGCAAAAGGCAGCGGAAGCAGCGCAGGCCCTGTTTGCGGGCGGCTGCACGGGCGGCAGCATTCCCACCTGCGAGATCACCGCGGAAATGCTGGCAGAGGATGCGCGCGTCACCACCATGCTGGTACGCGCCTGCTTGTGCAAGAGCCAGAGCGACGCCCGCAATCAGCTCAAGTCCGGCGCTGTCTTCCTGGGCGAAGATAAAATTGAGGACTTTGGAGCACAGGTGTGCGCCGAGCAGTTGCAGGGCGATGGCATCATGCTCAAAAAAGGCAAAAAAGGCTTCTGCCGCCTGGTATTTAAGGCATGAAACCTTATAAAACCGTCCGGCAGGTGGCCTCGGATACGATCATCATCCATAAAAGCCGCTTTATCGGCTATGCCTCCCCCGCGGCAACCGAGGAAGAGGCGCTGGCTTTTTTGCAGTCCATCCGTCAAAAGCATAAGGACGCCTCGCATCATTGCTATGGCTATATCATCGGCCTGAATGCCGGGATCATGCGGTACAGCGACGACGGAGAACCCGGCGGAACCGCGGGGATGCCCATCATGGAGGTGCTCAAGGCCCAGGGCGTGGTCAACGTATGCGTTGTAGTTACCCGATACTTCGGCGGCGTGCTGCTGGGGGCTGGCGGATTGGTCCGGGCATATACGCAGGGATGCGCCATTGCCTTGAAAGCGGCGGAAGTAGTAACCATGGAGCCTTCCGTTCGTTATCTGTGCGAAGTAGCCTATCCGCAATGGGATCGGGTACGCCATGCGCTGAAAAGCCTGCCTGCGCAGTTGCTGGGCAGTGAGTTCACCACCGCAGTGACCTTTACGCTGCTTATGCGGCAGGCGGATGCCTCCGGTGTCATTGAGGAATTGACACGGGTTACGGATGGACAGTTGGACTGGCTTCCTGAGGATGAACTGTTTTATCCTTGGGCAGCAGAGCAACCTCCAATCGTCTAAAAAAAGGGAACCGGCGTGATGCTGGTTCCCCAGACTGTCAAAAAACCCCAGGGAGGTGTCGGAGGGGCCGCAGCCCCTCCGACTTTCATTCGTATCCGACGGCTTTGCCGGCGGGGCGGGTC
>CALVVZ010000045.1 GCA_944364075.1 uncultured Clostridia bacterium | reverse complement strand
CTGCCCAAGGCGCCGCGGCGCATCGAAGGCTACGATATTTCCAATACCCAGGGCGTGCTCTCCGTGGCCTCCATGGTGGTGTTTATCGACGGGGTGGCGGCCAAGAAGGAGTACCGCCATTTCCGTATCAAAACCGTGGTGGGCGCCAATGACTTCGCTTCCATGAACGAGGTGCTGGGGCGGCGCTTCACCCATGGCCTGGCCGAAAAAAAAGAGCGGGAGGCGGCGGGATTGCCCGCCATCGGCGGCAAGTTTTCCGATTTGCCGGACCTGGTGCTTATCGACGGCGGTCCCCAGCAGCTTCGCTTTGCCCGGGAGGCTTTGCTGGAACTGGGGGCGGAAGTGCCCATGTTCGGCCTGGCGAAAAAGCAGGAGGAGATTTACCTGCCAGACCGGGAAGACCCCATCTGCCTGGATCACCACACCCCGGAGCTGCATCTGGTGCAGCGCATCCGCGACGAGGCGCACCGGTTTGGCATCACCCACCACCGGGCGCTACGGGGCAAGGCGAGCATCCACAGCCAGTTGGAGGATATCCCCGGCATCGGCCCCAAGCGGCGCAAGACGCTGCTGGCCCATTTCGGCTCCCTCAAGGCGATCCGCGCGGCGACGCTGGAGGAGCTGTGCGCAGCTCCGGGCATGAGCAGGCCCGCGGCAGAAGCCGTATGGGCCTGGGCCCGGGACGCGTAGCGGTAGTGGGCCCGGGACGCGCAGCGGTAGGCCCTTGCCTGCCAAATGCTTTTTTGCTATAATGACGCTGATTTTTTTCTTGGACATTTCCCATGCAAAACACAGGAAAGGACGCGCTATCCATGGAACGTGCAAAACCACGCAAGCAGATCGTCCGGGAATGGCTGCTGATTACTTTGGGCATCGTCTGCCTGACGGTGGGCGTATACTTCTTCAAGTTTCCAAACAATTTTTCCACCGGCGGGGTCAGCGGCCTGGCGGTGATTCTGGCCCATTACATCCCGGACATGACGCCGGGCACCTTTGTCACGGTGATCAACGTGGCCCTGCTGCTGCTGGGCTTTGCTGTGTTTGGGCGGAGCTTTGGGGTGCGCACCACCTATGCCAGCCTGCTGTTCAGCGGACTTACATGGCTACTGGAGCGGCTGATCCCCATGCAGGCGCCCATGACTTCCCAGCCGCTATTGGAGCTGATTTTTGCGGTGTCTCTGCCGGCGGTGGGATCGGCCATTCTCTTTAACCTGGATGCCTCCAGCGGCGGCACGGACATTATGGCCATGGTGCTGAAGAAGTTCACCCATCTGAACATTGGCCGCGCGCTCATGTGCTCGGACTGCATCATTACGGTCATGGCCTGCGTGGCCTTCGGCATGGAGACGGGGCTGTTCTCCATTCTGGGCCTGCTGATGAAGTCCCTCTTGGTGGACATGGTGCTGGAAAACATCAACACCCATAAATGCTTTCATATCGTTACCGCGCACCCGGAGAAAATTCAGGAGTTCATTGTGGAGCACCTGCACCGGGGCGCTACGGCTTTGCAGGGCGAGGGCGTGTTCACCCACGAGGGCCGCACGGTGCTTCTGACGGTAATGAACCGTCACGAGGCCATTCTGCTAAGGAACTATATCAAGCGGGTGGACCCCACCTGCTTCCTACTGATTACCAACACCGGCGAGATCATTGGCAAGGGTTTCCGCGGCATCAACTGAGGAGGACACGGCATGTATGGGATGCTGGGCGGCGTATATGGAGCGCTGCTGTCAATCATGAATCTGATGAACGCCCGGCTTTCGGCGGTCTACGGGAACTGGGCCGCCACGGTGATGATTCATCTGGTGGGTTTGGCCGTGCTTTTTCCCTTCTCCTTTGGATGGGGACGCCCGAAGGGCCGCGCACCGTGGTACTTGTATAGCGGCGGGTTGATCGGTATCGCCACGGTGGCCTGCTGCAATGTGGGCATCAGCGGCATCGGCGTTACGGCAAACCTGGTGCTGATGCTGCTGGGGCAGCTGATCTGCTCGGCCATCATCGATCAGTTCGGGCTTTTCGGCTCCCGGAAGGTGAAGCTGAGCCGGGGCCGCGCGGCCAGCCTGGCGGTGATTGCCGCGGGAGACTTCACCATGCTGCTGTGGTCCGCGGGTACGGCCACGGAAGGCGGCGCGCCCGTGTGGCTGGCGGTGCTGGTGTCCCTGCTGTCGGGCTTTTCCATGGTGCTGGCGCGCATCAGCAACGCGCGCCTGGCCCAGCGCGCCGGGGTGGGGTTCAGCACGGTAATGAACTACGTTACCGGCCTGAGCGGCAGCCTGCTGATTTATCTGTGCTTTACCTCCCGGCAGATTCCTCCCATTCCGGCAGAGGGACAAAGCTTCCTTATTTATATGGGCGGAGCGCTGGGGGCGGTGGCGATTTTTCTGTGCAACCTGGTGACGCCCCGGCTTTCTGCGCTGCAATTTACGGTGATTCTGTTTGTGGGGCAGATTTTTTCCAGCATGCTGCTGGACGCGCTGCTGCTGGGTGTTTTTTCCATGGGTACGCTGGTGGGCGGCGCGGTGGTGGCGCTGGGCATGGCGCTGAACATCCGCCAGGAGCGAAAGGAGGCGCAGGCGCTTGGAAACGCTGTCCAGCCTTAAGAATCCCCGGGTGCAGCTGTGGCGCAGCCTCAAGGATCGCAAAGCCCGCAAGGAAACGGGACTGTTTCTGGTGGAGGGACGCAAGATGGTAACCGAGGCGCTTGCCTCCGCCTTTCCTGTGGAAACCATACTGTGCGACGAGGCCCAGGCGGGGCAGTACGCCGCGCTGCTGGAGCGGAGCGAAGCCGTCCTTCTGCCCGCCCACGTGCTGGCGGCGGTGTGCGACACCAAAACGCCCCAGGGCATCGCCGCCGTAGTCCGCATGAGCGACGTTTCGCGCCCGGGAAAGCGCCTGGTGGCCCTGGATGGCGTGCAGGACCCCGGCAATGTGGGGACGATTCTGCGTACGGCGGATTGCGCGGGCATGGAAGGGTTGCTTCTCAGCGAACAATGCGCCGACGTGTTCAGCCCCAAAGTGCTTCGCGCTACCATGGGCAGCATTTTCCGCATGCCGGTGGAGATTACGGGGGACCTGCCCGGCCGGCTGCGCGGCTTGCGGGAGGACGGATACAGCGTGCTTTCCTCACAGCTGGATGGTACGCCCTTCTACTGCCGCGAGGGAGTGGGGGATCGCTATGTGCTGGTGATTGGCAACGAGAGCAGCGGGGTATCGCCGCAGGTTCAGCAGGAGGCCACCCATCGCCTGCGCCTGCCCATGCGAGGCGGAGCCGAGTCCCTCAACGCGGCGGTCGCGGCGGGCATCATGATGTACGAGCTGACCCGGGAGCTTGCGGAGTAGGCGCTTTTCCACGGCGTGACGTTCACTTTTTGGTACGGCACCTTTCACATATGCTTCATGTTCCTTTCCTTGGCCCGTCAAACGGGAGCGGTATACTAGTGCCAGATCAAAGGAAAGGAGGCGGCAAGGATGGGCATCCGGGACTACCAAGTGTTGCACGGGTGAGACCGTGTCTGAAAACAGACGATAACGCGGCGTAGCCGCTGATGAATGAAAAAACAGGCGGAAATGATGTTTATCCGCCTGTTTTTTTGTTTGCAGGTGTAACGATTCCCATACATGCATTGACAGAATTCCTTGGAAAATGCTAGCATCATATAGACCATAATTTGGACGGTAAGGGTAAGCGAATGAAGGAGGAAAGCGCATGTGGAAACGGCTGCTGGCAGTGTGCTTGTGCCTTATCCTGACGGGATGCGCGCAGGGGGAGGAGTATTATACCTATGGCTATATCTGCGGTTCGAAAGGCGTTGTGATCTTTGCGGAGAACAATGACCAGAGCCGCCGGCTGGGATGCGTTTTCCCCGGTACGCCGGTGACGGTGGTCGCGCACCAGGGGGAATGGCGATGGATTCACCTGGGGCATACGGAGCAGGAGGGTATGCTCTTGGGCTATGTGCGTGTGGACCAGGTGGCTGACGAAGCGCCGGACATGCAGCTGCCGCAGGTAACGCTGCAGGGCGATGAGCAGGTGACGCTGCTTTCCGAGGATCAGCATATTACCCGGGAAATACTGGAGCCGGGCGAGACTTTGACGCTGCTGGGGCAGACAGACGTATACTGGCTTGTCCGTGCCGGCGAGCAAATAGGCACGATTCCCATGGCGTGCGCGGAACCGGCGCAACAGGCGATTGCTGGAATGGATGCGGACTTTTTGAAACAGGTTGCTCAGGAGGAAGCAGACAGGCAGGCGTTGCAGGCATTTCGCGAACAGGCGGAGGCTGCGTATGGCGCAGATTCGCGTGCCTGGCCGTTGGATCAACGTCTGGAACATGATAGACTGGAAGAAGCCTGCGGGATTTTGAATGTGTGGGTGAACGAGCTGCCTGCCGATGACGAAATCGACCAGCAGGCAGCCACAGACCGGGCAAAAGACTGCTTCCGGGAATTGTGGGGGATTGATGCGGAAACGGGAGAATGGCATATTTTCACAGCCTTTGGCCATAGCCGTATGGAACCCCATGTGCGACTTTGGCAATTCACCTTTGAAGAAAAAGCCTGTGCAGAGAGTTCCTTCCTGTTGCAGCTTACGGCAGATACGGGGGAACTTTACCGCACCTCCAACCCGGATGCATTCATGCAGGCAAGAAACGCGAATGGCCATACGGTGACGGATACGTTGCATAATACCATGGAAGAATGGAACCGTAGGTTGGGACGAGATGTTGCGGAATGGACGGTGGAAGAGCAATTCGCCTTTGCGCAGACACCCATTGCCAAGCTTGCCGGATACCGTCAAAATGCTGTGCTGCCCAACCAGTGGGAAATCCCCTTATCGGAGGCGTTGTCTACGGCACGGCTTGGCTTGATGCACCGTTACGGCCTGGAAACGGAGACGCTGGACGCCTGGCAAATGCGGGCGGAAGCCTCGGAAGTCATGGGAGAACGCTGCTATGTTTTTTCGTGGTTCTGCTGGAAGCAAGACCAGGCGCTTTGGGAATGCCAGTATACCGCGCAGGTGAACATGGGTACGGGCGAGCTTATGTATTTGACGGCGTCGGAAGCGCAAGACACATAACCTGCCGGAAAAGCCGTTTGGCGATGGACGGACCGGCAACAGTTACCGATGAAAAAACAATATGGAGAAAACATTGCGCCGGACGGATGGCTTTCCGTCCGGCGTAAAACTTGTCCATTGTTCTTTGCAATGCGGCGCTTGCGCCTTGACAAGCATTCGTCAATGCAGCACCACGGTTTGCTGCGTATACCGTCCCAGCTGCTCGATACCCACATAGAGAGGGTGAGCGCTGCCGGGCAGACGGCGCAGGCTATCCTCTATGCGCGCAGCGGCTTCTGCGGAGCCTCCGGCAAGCAGGCGAAGCCTGACATATCTATCCTGGACGTGAATGGACAAATGAATGCCTTCCTGGGGTACAGCCGCGTTGATGGCACCGCTTACCAGCAGCTCCAACGCCTCCGATATTCGGGACAACAGCGCGGCCTTGGATGGGAGTGGGCCATGAACACTCAAATATAGCGGTATATCCTGTTGATTGGCTTGCTGTATCTTTGCCAACAACTGCGTCTCCAGCTGCGGATTATCCAGCTGATGTAGGGCGGATATGTTTTCATGATTCATCATGGCGCACTTGGATGCCAGATGCCGGTAGTAGGCGGCGGACACCTGGGGGTTATCGCTTAGAAGCGCCCCTTCAAAACCGTAGATCATGTTCAGCATGTTATGTCGAAACTGCCGCGTGTCGGCAATGAGCGTTTCCGTAATCAGCTTCTGACGCTCAAGGGTATTGTTGCTTCGGCGCATCTTCAAATAACGGAAATCCTGAATAAGATAGGATAGGCATACGAGAATCATCAGCAGGATAACGCTCAGCAATGCAATGGCCGAGTGAAGCCGCGTGGATGCTACCAGCGGGGATAACTGGTTCAGCAGCATGAAGGCACAGCAGAATGCTGTTGTCAGGAGTAGAAACGATCTGGAAAGGTATAGCAGATCCGACAGGCGCGTGGGAAGCCGGCGCAACAGGCGGCGTATCTCCCAAATCAAAGCAGCGTACGGAACGGAGACGCCTACATTGACACAGCTTTGCAGCAGACGATCCCACCCCTGGCTGAGAATGATGGCGTTGGCGCGCTCATCGCCAAATAACATCAGGCTTACGGGTGCAACAACGATCACAAGGCCAAACTGTGCCAGCAAATTCATTCCTGTGCATGCCCAAAATGCGGGGCCGCGCTTGAAAAAGGCGAAGCGGGACTGAAGCATGGTGAGAACAAAGCACAAGAGATAGGATAGACCGGAATAGCCTGTGCCAAGCAGCGGCATAAATAGCGATTCCAGAAAGACAATGCATCCAATAAAACACGCGCAACTTTTCAGGGTGGCTTTTTCTGCAATTGCCACGCAGCATATGAGGTACATCACGATACCGTCCAGAAGCGTCGTGCTCAACGCGGCAAGGAAGGCTTCCAAATTCGGAGCCATGGTGGACCTCCTTGACAATTTACAGGATCATCAGCGAACAGACGATGAAGCGGCCGCGCATGGTGTACTGTACGCTCAGGTTGGCGTACCTTTGGCAAAGCGCAGCGACGCTCCGAAGCCCCTCTCCGGCATGCCCTTCCTTGGTGGAGGCAGTGTTTCCGTCAAGAAAGCTGTTTACATCCATCGCTTCGGGAAAGGTGTTCATGATGTTGATTTCAACGCCCTTGGTCAGCTCTGTCAACTGCACGACTACGCGCGGATAAACGGAGTCTGCGGCGGCCTCAATGGCGTTATCCAATAGCACGCCCATGATTTCGCACAGAACGGGCGAAAGCGTCTTGTCGAAGCGGGGACGGCCAGAAAGATGCAGGTAAATAGGAAGCAGCAACTTGTGGCAGCGCGCCAGTTTTCGTAATAGAAGCGTGGAAAGCGCGGCATCTGTAATCCGCTGAAGCGCGAGGACGTTGTCGTTATTGATTTGCGCGCATTGACGGGCGGTCTGGTCGTAATAAGCGCGTTTTTGCTCTTGTGATCCTTCGGACAGGATTCCTCCCAGCCCGTCCACCATTTGGATTACCTGGCCACGGAACTGACGCAGATCTGCAACGAGCGCATCGTTGATATGCTTTTGCCTTTCAAGGGTTTCATTGTACTTGCGCATGCGCAGAAAGCGGATGTCCTGTGCCAGATAGGAAAGACAGATGATCAGCATGAGCGCGGTGATACTGAACAGAAAGACTACACGGGTAAGCCGTGATGAAACCGCAAGAGAGGGCAAATGATTGAACAGCGTGGCAATGCAGAATACAGTTACCAACAGTAGCATCACCGAACGCACGATATAAAGCGCGTCTGGAAGCGTATGCGTGCTGCGTTTACGCAAGCGTTGCAGCAAATAGGCAGGGGGAAGCAGTACAAAAAGAAGCAGATGCGTCAATCCCAACCACAGCCTAGGCCAGGTCCACGACAGCATTAAGGTGTTCACTCGTTCCGTGCCCAGCGACAAAATGGAGACGGCCCCGGCAAACAGTGACACTATCAGGTGTACGCTGAGCAGCATCAGGATACCGGCTACCAAATTTCTTCGCCGCAGTCCGAAAACAAACCTTGCGGCTATGCATAGGTGCAACAGGTTTTGCAGCAGGCTCCAACCACTGAAGCCTCCGTCAAAGCAGAGCATGGAAAAGGTGTCGATGGAAATTAAGGAGAGCATAAAGATGCTTTGACCACGAATGGACGGCCGCTGATAGAGCACGACGCATGAGAAGGCGTACAAAAGCACTCCATCTATCAGTAGCATCAACAGCCATACGCATACAGTTTCTAAGCAATTCATCATGCTTCCAGATCCGTAAAGATTTTTTTCAGCTGAACAGCCCGGCGGCGGGATATTTTCAAGATTTCTCCATTGGCGAGCAGGCAGGTATTGTCCCCAGCATCAATACCCTTGACATAGCGGATTGCTACCAGGCAGTTCCGATTTACCTGTACAAACAGACGCTCGTCCAGCAGAGGAGTGATCTGCTGGAGGCGCCCGTACCACTGACAGGGTTCGCCTTTGGTCAATATGGCGGTCAGATAATTGCCGTTTACACACAAATATATGATGTCTTCCTGATGCAACAACAGCGTGCGCTCGCCGCTCTTGATCATAAGACGGCGCGAAGCCGCCGAATGCTCCTGACGGTCCCGTAGGACGCCTTGCAGGCACGCGCTGATGGCTTCATCCGTCAGCGGCTTGAGCAGGTAGTCAAAAACATGAGCGTGCATGGCCTCCCAAATGTAATGCTCATAGGCCGAGACGAAAACAATATGCCCCTTGGGATCAATCGCGTGAAGCTGTTGCGCAACGGTCAGTCCGTTGACAACGTCCTGCAGTTCGATGTCCAGAAAATACAAATTGCCATCGGGATGTGCATGGGCGTAGTCCAGCGTTTGCTGCACGCTTGTGGAGCATAATGCGATATTGAAGGAAATGCCGGCATCTTGTGCTACGCGTTGGAACCGAATGGTTAGCATACGGGCGTATTCCGCGTCGTCATCCAGAAAAACCACGGGAAGCATGACAACCTCTCCAAATCATGTGGAATAAAAAAATTATAGCAGAACGCCTGATTTTTGCAAGAGAAATATGTCAGCGTTTGCCCCCGTTCAAACGCTTTATGCGTATGGCATGCCCGTAACGCGCCAAGGTTTTCCGTACTGCGCGCCGTAACGGAAAAACAGGCCTGCTTTACGGCAAATCCGGGGATTTTTGTATAAAAAGGCTTGCAATTTGCGCCTGGACATGGTACAATGCCAGTTGCTGGTTTATGCTTACCTAAGGAGGTGAAACAAGTTGCCGAACATTCAGTCCGCTAAGAAGCGTGTAAAGGTTACTGCGAAGAAGACCCTGCGGAACCGCATGGTGAAGAGCAGCGTCCGTACTTCTATTAAGAAGCTCAACGCCGCGATTGCATCTGATCCCAAGAACGCGGCTGTGCAGTTGAGTGAGACCACCTCCGCCCTGGACAAGGCCGTGGCGAAGGGGATCATCCATAAGAATGCCGCCAATCGCAAAAAGGCTCGTCTTGCCATCAAGCTGGCCAAGGCCGCGATGTAAGCCTATACGGATGTGCGAAAACCTCTTCCTGCCATGGGAAGGGGATTTTTCGCATTTTGGGCGGGTAACTTGCATGAGGAGGAATGCGTATGCTGCCCTTTACGGCGGTGCATCATGTGGCGATCATTGCTTCCAGCCTGGAAAAGACGCGGGCCTTTTACGTGGAGACGCTGGGATTTGAGGTTTTGCGGGAAACGCGCCGCCCTGACCGGGGGGACTGCAAGCTGGACCTGCGGCTGGGAGGGATGGAGCTGGAGATTTTCATCAAGCCGGATGCTCCGAAACGGCCCTCCTATCCTGAAGCTTTGGGGCTGAGGCACCTTGCTTTTCGCGTTGCGGACGCAGAGGCTGCCGTGCGTGCGTTGAATGAGCGGGGAATTGCTTGCGAACCCTTGCGCACGGACGAGGTGACAGGGGGACGCATGACTTTCTTTCATGACCCGGATGGATTACCCTTGGAAATACATGAATGAGGCGGGAGGATCGAGCAATGGCAAATGCGATGCAGGAAGCGCGCCAGGCATGGGAGCGCTGGCTTTCGGCGGAAACGGTGGACGCGGATACCCGCGCGCAGCTCCAGGCCATGGATGATACGGCGGTGCTGGACAGCTTTTACCGGGATCTGGCCTTTGGCACGGGCGGTTTACGCGGCGAGCTGGGACCGGGCACCAACCGCATGAATCTCTTCACCGTGGGTCAGGCTACCCAGGGGCTGGCCAACTACTTGAACCAGACGCTGCTGCCCAAATGCGTGGCGATTGCCTATGACAGCCGTATAGGCAGCGAGGAGTTTGCGCGCCGGGCTGCGTCGGTGCTAGCGGCCAACGGCATTGTTGCCTGGATCTATCCCCGGCTGGAACCTACGCCTGCGCTTTCCTTTGCGGTGCGGGATTTGCGCTGCGGCGCGGGTATCTGTGTCACGGCCAGTCATAATCCGGCAAAGTATAACGGCTACAAGGTTTACGGTGAGGACGGTTGCCAGATTACCCTGGAAATGGCGGAGGCCATTGGCGCGGAGATTACTCCCGTTGACCCGCTGTACGGGGTCCGTGCCGTGGACTTTGAGCAGGGGCTCGCGTCGGGCATGATACGCTATATCGGCGAGGATACGTTGGACCGCTTTGTAGCGGCGGTAAAGGCGCAGGCTATGCCTGTGGAGGCGGATACGCCGCTGCGGGTGGTTTATACGCCTTTGAATGGTACGGGGCTGGAATGCGTGCAGCGCATCCTTGCGGAAATCGGTGTGAACGATGTGCATGTGGTGGAGGAACAACGCCTGCCGGATGGTCACTTCCCCACTTGCCCCTATCCGAATCCTGAGATTCGGGAAGCACTGACCCTCGGGCTGCGGGACTGCGGCCAATATCATCCGGACTTGCTTCTGGCTACCGACCCGGATTGCGACCGGGTGGGTATTGCCGTGCCTGAGGGCGACGGCTATGTGCTGATGACAGGCAACGAAGTGGGTGTGTTGCTGCTGGACTTCATCTGTCGAGTACGCCTGGAGGCAGGAACGCTTCCTGAACGGCCCGTGGTGGTGAGTACCATCGTGTCCACGGCCATGGCGGACGGCGTGGCGGCGCACTATGGCGTGGAGCTGCGGCGTACGCTAACGGGCTTCAAGTTCATAGGGGAACAGATTGGCATGCTGGAAAAGGCAGGCGAGACACAACGCTATATCTTTGGCTTTGAAGAAAGCTACGGGTACCTGTCCGGCAGCCACGTGCGGGATAAGGATGCGGTGAATGCCTCTATGCTGATTTGCCAGATGGCCCGTTGGTACAAGCATCGCGGATGCACGCTGTATCAAGCCATGCAGGCGTTGTACAGGAAATATGGGTATCATTTGAACAGCCTGTACAGCTTTACGTTTGAGGGTGCGGCGGGCATGGAACAAATGCAGGGGATCATGGCGCGCCTGCGCCAGGAACCGCCGGAGACCCTGGGCGATATGGCGGTAGAACAGGTGGACGATTATATTCGGGGCGTCCATGGTTTGCCGTCAGCCGATGTGCTGGCTTTCCGCCTGGCAGGGGGATGCAAGGTGATGATCCGTCCCAGCGGTACGGAGCCAAAGCTGAAAGCCTACCTGTTCAGTCGCGGGGAGAATGTGGAGCAGGCCGCACAGGTGGAACAGCGCATGCATACGGGTATTGCGGCGCTGCTTAAGGCATAAGGCATGCAGCCAAGCGCCTTGCTTGCCGGATAACGGGAATTCTTCCATAAAGCAAGGCTTTTTTCCGTCTTAAAGCAAGGTTTTTTTCCGTCTTTTCTTGACAGCAGGGCTACGCTGTGGTAAACTCATTCGGTAAGCCGCTCGGGAGGGGTCTGTCCAAATGCGATTTACGCAACCTCGGTCCCGGCGAGTAAGTAGAGGAGGTGCTACTCATGTACGCAATTATTGCTACGGGTGGCAAACAGTACCGTGTTTCCCAGGGTGACGTGATCTTCGTGGAGAAGATCGAGCAGGATGTGGATTCCACCATCGACTTTGACGTGCTCATGCTGGCGGGTGACGACGGCGTGAAGGTGGGCAATCCCATGGTGCCCGGCGCGAAGGTGCAGGGCAAGGTGCTTGCGCAGGTCAAGGGCGAAAAGATTATGATCTACAAGTACAAGAGCAAGAAGAACTATCACCGTCGTGCCGGCCATCGTCAGCCCTACACGAAGGTGGAGATCACCGGGATCAACGCGTAAATGACGCGCTGTATTCTGCATCTGGACGGCTCGGGAAACTATACGGGTTTCTCGGTACGGGGGCACACGGGTTACGCGGAAGCAGGAAGCGACATTGTCTGCGCGGCGGTGTCGGTGCTGACTACGACTTGCGTAAACGCCATGGAAACGGTAGCGGGTGTCGTGCCGCATATCACCGGGGGTACGGAAGGAGCATTGGACGCAGAACTTCCGAAAGATCTTTCTACGTCCCAGCTTCACGACTGTCAGATACTTCTGGGCGCGCTGCGCCAGGGTCTTGCGGATTTGGTAGAAGGCTATCCGAAGTATGTCAGGCTTTCCATAGAAGAACGGAGGGAAACATCATGTTGAAACTTAATCTTCAGCTGTTCGCGCATAAAAAAGGTATGGGCTCTACCCGTAACGGCCGCGACAGCGAGTCCAAGCGCCTGGGAGCCAAGCGTGCCGATGGCCAGCTGGCTCTGGCGGGCAACATCCTGTTCCGTCAGCGCGGCACCCACATCCATCCCGGCCTGAACGTGGGCAAGGGCAAGGACGATACGCTGTATGCGCTCAAGGATGGTATTGTTCGTTTCGAGCGTCTGGGTCGCGACAAGCGTCAGGTGTGCGTCTATCCCGTGGAGAACGCCGCCAACGCGCAGTAAGGTTTGTACAAACCAAAACCTGTCCGTCTGCATAGGCGGACAGGTTTTTTGTGGACGGAGGCGAAGGACTTTGCTGGGAACCGTAGTGAATGTATGCGCTATTTTGCTGGGATGCGCGCTGGGACTACTGCTGCGTAAGGGGCTGCCGCAGCGCCTGCGGGATACAGTGATGCAGGGACTAGGCTTGTGCGTGATTCTGATTGGTTTATCCGGGGCGATTGGCACGTCAGACACCATGTGCGTGATTATCTCTGTGGTGCTTGGCGGCTTGCTGGGCGCGGCGGTGAATGTCGAAAAACGTTTGGAGAATCTGGGAAATCTTACACAGCAAAAGTTGGCCCGTGGGGGAGACGGATTTGCACGGGGATTTGTGACCGCATCCCTGGTCTACTGTGTGGGTGCCATGGCCATTATGGGCGCTTTGGACAGCGGCTTAAAGAGTGACCATGCTACGCTTATTGCGAAATCGGCGCTGGACGGTATCTCCGCCATTATTTTTGCCAGTACGTTGGGTCCTGGGGTAGCGCTCTCTGCGTTGACGGTATTGATTTATCAGGGGAGCATCACACTAATGGCAGGCTGGTTGAAGCCTTTGCTCACTGATGTGATTATTACGGAGATGAGCGCCGTAGGCGGTTTGCTCATTGTGGGCATCGGTTTGAATATGCTTTTTGACAAACACATTGCTGTGGGGAACTTGCTTCCTGCGATCTTTGTACCTATGGCGTATTTTCCATTGCTTTCGCTTTTTTGAAGAACAAGTATTTGCCCTATACAAAGCGCATGGCGTTTCTGATGGATAGACATGCGCTTTTGCTTTCCATTGATTTGCATGAGCATACCGGGAAGATGAGGCGAATGCGCAGTATACTGCTAGAAAACTCAGGATGCGCTTTTGGGGACGAATGCGGCGAGGGCAAGGGGCACACTGACTGCTGAAGCATTTTGCCTGTTATAAAAAAGTTTTTAAAAAATGGAATATTTCTCTGGACAAACCAAAGAAGTTTTGCTATAATAATCCGCGTGGGTTTTGCCAATATAGCTCAGCTGGTAGAGCGGCTGATTCGTAATCAGCAGGTCATGGGTTCGAGTCCCATTATTGGCTCCACTTTTCATATCGAGGTGTAGCGCAGTTTGGTAGCGCGTTTGGTTCGGGACCAAAAGGCCGCGGGTTCGAATCCCGCCACTTCGACCATTGAAAATCCTTGCAAGCCGTTGATTTGCAAGGATTTTTCTTATTTCCCGATTCTTCTTGTCGTTCCCCGTTAAGCTGACTTGTACCACGTTATGACTAACACGTTGACTAACATGGTGACTAACGGTAAAAAGAGGCCCCGAAGGGCCCCTTTTTACTCAATACCGTGTAATTTCATATGCCATCTCTTGGCAGCGTTGTTCCCAGCAGTGTGCGCTCCTTTCAGGATTTCCAACCGTTCTCCATCAGTCAGGGTATTCCACTGCTTACCCTTTTCCACCAGGTACTCCTGGTAGCCCATTTTGTACTGGAGTATCCAGTTTTCCATGTCCGCTTCATTCACCGTGTAGGTCACACCAGCGGATGTGTAACTGGTATTGGGATGCGGAAGGGCAGCATCGCTTCCTGTGGCCTCCCATACCGCCGTAGCCCGCTGCATGTAGGTCTGGTCATTGTCTGCCTTGAAGGTTGGGTCCAGTTTGTCCATTGCGGTGGGTACCGCTAGATAGGAGCCTTCGATCAAGGCGTTGGTCGCAATGTTCAGGCCTGCCACGTATTTCTGATTGTAGGCGTCCGCTGCTTCATTGGCTTGCAGCGCTGCTTTGATCATCTCCCGGCGCACCTCGCTGGTCAGCGTGTACTTCTGCTCCGGGGTCAGTGTATCGTTGGCATTGATAGCCTCAATACGGTTGTACCCGTCAGAAATGAAAGTCTTGGCATCCGCGATCGCACCGCCCTTGTGGGTCAGGTCATATGCCTCCTGGTAGGCAGCTTTTTGTTCGTCCTCGGACAAACCCCTCCGCAGCATGTTTGCGGGCCGGTCGTTGGAGGCGGCTTTTGTCACCTGGGTTAGGAAGGAAGCGTTGTCGTACACGCAGCCGATCACATCATTGCTGATAAGCGGATCGCTGGTAAACCTCTTCTGGACGGCGGTTATCATGGCATTCAGCCCGCCCAGCCTGCCCGTGCTATCCATGGAGAGCGCAGGGATGGCCATTTGACCCAGGAAGCCTGTATATTGCTCGGCCAGGTACTGAACATTCAGGGGAGCCATGCCTGTTATACGCCCAGCAGCCCTGAAAATTTCGGGTGTTTCCTCTGTGTACTGTGTGGTCACATCCCAGTCGCTCATGTAGCTGGGGACAATGCGGCTTCCGTACCAGTTCTTGTTACGGGTCACAGCCAGCATAGGCTCAAAGATCGTACCGTTACCAAAGGGATTCAGGTTATCGACGATGGTGTTGGCAATGTCCGTCAGGTCGATTACCATTTCATCCGTGGTGCCATTCCAAATAGCATTGGTCACAGTGCCATGGATGGCGTAGGTCAAGGGGTCTTGCGCAAGGGGTATACGGATGAGTGGCTGCTGTCCCAGAACATCCTTGGCAAAGTTCGGGAAATACAGGTGCTGGGCCTTCAGGTCATCGCTCATGCGGGCAAACTCTTCCTTCTCTTCGTCATCGGAGAATTTTAGCATGATTGCGGCACTGATCGCGCTGGCCAATGCAGTATTGATAACCGTCTTGGCGAAGCGCTGCGGCGCACGGTCGCGCTCTGCCTGCGTAAAGGCTCGTCCGGTGCGGTATGCACCCTGCGTGCTTGCCCCCAGGAAAGGCATCACTTGCTTCAATATGCTTGCCACACCGCTGTTGCCCATGCGGGCAAAGTCCACGGTAACATCCTGTGCAGCCAGGAAGGCTTCTGCTCTCCCCTCGTTGGTTGTTTTGTCATGTTGGCCGTATTT
The DNA here is from genome assembly GCA_944364075.1 of uncultured Clostridia bacterium. Lineage (GTDB taxonomy): Bacteria > Bacillota > Clostridia > Christensenellales > Aristaeellaceae > Egerieenecus. The sequence goes on along the minus strand of CALVVZ010000045.1, from coordinate 2,729 downwards.
ATATTCGGCATAGCGACTGGTCTGTTCGATGATCTCGTTCAGTCTGGAGAAAGTGATAGCGTTCCATGCCTTCTCTCCAGCCCATTTGACTGTATTTCCAACCGTGGAAGTGTTGTAGCCTTTGTACAGGGCAGAGCGGTAATCATTCGCACCTTTTTTCGTTCCAGCTTCGATACGGGTCCATCCTCCACCGCCCAGGGCCACATAATCCGTATATTCGCCGATTTGCTTCCATATGTCATAGGCGGCACGGAGCCACTTCAAAAGGCCTGAACCGTAGTTGCTGGCCCAGGAGCCATAGTTGACGGAGTTCTGGAAGTCACGCATGAAATTTCGCACGGTAAATACCGGATTGCTGCCCGTAGTCAGCATGGTCATGGCACGGGTAAGCTTGCCCAGTGAGGCCAGCAGCTTGTTGCTGCTGCCGCTGCCATCCCGCTGGGAGGCAAGGAGCTTGTACAGTTCCGGATCGAACATCTCGTAGTATCCCGTGCTGCCGTCTGGCCGCTGCACAGTTATGACGTTGGCCATGTTGGTGCCGGCCTGCGGTACCCATTGGGTCTGTCTCGTGCCTACCAGGTCAATCACCTGCTGGAATACATCGCCATCCGTATGGCCTGCCAGAAGCTGGGTGATCTGCTGCTGCAGTTCGCTTACATTCACGCTCACCTGGTGCATGTCAGGGGTGATACTGCGTCCGAAAAGGCCCAGGCTCTCGTTCTGGCGATAGGCGTTGTCCCAGGCCAGCGCGGCATTGTTTGCGCTCACCATGGTAACGATGCTATCCACCATGCTGACAAAGCTGTCCATCGGGTTGATGATGTCCTCGGTGCTGCCGGTAGCACGCTTGATCTGATAGGTTTTTCCTTTCCCCCGGTTCGCCTTCCTGCCATTTTTTACACGAAAGGTTGGAACATAATGGGGATACATCGTATTCATGGCGTCAAAGTCCGCCTGATCCAGGAACCCCGTATCTACCAGGAAGGCCTGTAAAAACTCTTTGCGGAAGGCTTGGAACTCTTTTTCTGCCGCGGCCACTTCTGGGTGGTTCTGCTGCACGTCATCGATCAGCTGCTGGCGCTGCGCAGGGGAAATGCTGACCACATCAAACACAGGCTTGTCCTGCGCGTCACGGTCGAGCGAATGCAGAGCGAGCATGTACTCGTTGAGCAGCTTGGCATCCTTTGCTTTCAGGCCCGCCCGTTCAAAGCGGGAGGCAAGGCTTTCCCCGGTGATATTCCAGTTGGCATCAGTCAGATTTTCGGTCAGAATGGCAAAGGCCCGGCGATTGGCGAAGTTTTTCATCAGTGCATTGGCCCGGACGTCCTGATTCAGGGGCACTGTGTTTTTCCCGGTAGCCTCTCGAATGACGGCATTAACGGGCTCTGCGGCTGCGGTATCATCAACGTGCTGGGAGATGAGTGCCCGAAGCTGCACCCGCCAGCTGTCCGGCTTTGCAGCCTTGCTCTTGTCCACAATGACTGCGCCAATGCGGTCATTCACGGCGGCATTCAGCCAGGTGCGTAGCTGCTGGGTGGCCTTGTGAATGGTCTTGTCCAGGCCCGCTTGACGAAGGTTTGCTTCAAACTGGTCTACAAAGGCATCCCCGGCAAACTGACGCGCCAGAGCTTCATCTTCCATGTATCGCCAGCCGAACTCCGCGAAGGCTTCCCCGGGCAGTTCGTCGGGGGAATACTGGACTTGCTCATGTTTTCTTATTAGGAGGCGGGGAAAGCTTCCTCCGCTTTGGTTACACTGCTTTCTCACCTTCTGGAGGCTTTTCGAGTTCTATGAACTGCTTTTCCCCCGCCATAATCTGCTGCAAATCAAGCTCTTTCCACGCCGCCCGCAGCGCGTCCATCACCGCATCGCTGTCTATGTTGAATCCCCGCTCCGCCATCTTCTGCAAGGCCAGCTCCCATTTCTCTGCCCCGCAATACCGCCCCAGCAGCGCCTCCACCGCATTCACCACAATCTTTGCCGCGTCGCTCAGGTCCCGCTGCTCCAGCCAGGGCCGTACATACTTCACCCACACCTGCCGCAAGCACGCACCCAGGAACGCCGCCGCCATGCCGATCACCGCCACCACCAGCGCCGTCCAGTCCACGGCCACTGCCGCCTCCCCCTGCTCCGCCAGCGCCAGCACCGGCAAGCACAATAGCGCCATCACCATCCAGATTGCCATTGCCTTCTTCATGATTCCTCCTCCTTCTCCGGCTTGTCCGCAAGCCGCAAAATCTCTTCTTCATAGTGTTCTGACAGGTGATTCCGCCCCTTGGCCCGATAGGATGCATGCATCTTGCATAGCATCTCCTTCTTCGCCCCCGGACACCATCCCCGCGACGTGTAAAAGTCCTGCGCCTGGCTCAGCCGCTCATACTGTAAATCGCCAATATCATCCGACAGCCCACCCAGGGCCGTTGTGATCTCCGCCAGACTGTCCCGCAGCTCCTTGCGGAACTCAGCTTGTTCTTTCCGTGCTTTTGCCTTGGTATCCTTGCGTTTGTGTGCCCACCGTTTGACGGGTTTCACCAGAATGAGCGCCACCAGCCCCAATATAGCGCTGATCGACCCCGCCGCTTCCCCGTATTGCTCCAACCACTGCACCGGCATCACCCTCCTTGCAGAATGCTGCCCAAGGCGTCATATACTGCCTGCAACGCCGCCCGCTGCACGGTAATCAGTTCCCCGCCTGTCATGGTTTCAGCACTTCCGCCCGCTTCCGTCAT
>CALVVZ010000044.1 GCA_944364075.1 uncultured Clostridia bacterium | reverse complement strand
GCTGGTGCTGGACCCCTGGCTGGGCCGCGCGGAGCTGCACAAGCTGGGCGCCTGCTGCAGCGTGCTGGTGTGCGGCGGACGGGAAACGCTCCTGGAGGGCGCGGCGCTGCCCCTGGGCATCCTGGAGGAGATCGCGCCCCTGAGCGCCACTTTCCACCTGGAGAACGGACAGCAGCTTTTCCTGATGAGCGACGGCATCACTGACATTTTGGAGGAAAGCGAGCTGCGGGCGGCTTGCCTGCGCGCCGCGGGGGAGGCCACGGCGGAGGACGCCGCCACAAGCCTCATGCAGCGCGCCTTGGACGAGGCCGGGGACGCTATGCATGACGACGCCAGCTGCGCGGTGATCCGCGTGACGCGGCGGGAAAAAGAGAAAAAGCACAAACGAAAAGCAGCCGAAGAAAGCTGAGATCAACCGCCGCGATTGCTTTGGATCATTCTGGCAATCGCGGCGGTTGTTTGATTGGTGCAGGCAATCGGGAAAAACGCGCGGGACAGGCGATTCAGGGCGGCCTTTGTGGGCAATCTATACGCGCGGATGTGGGCAATCTATACGCGCGGAATGCTGTACATTTGCTGCGGAATGCTGTATAATAAGAGCCGAATTTGTTTTTAAGGAGGATGAGAAGGGTGGAGTCCGCGCAGGAAAAGAACGATCAGGGCTGGAGACAAAAAGCCATTCGGCCTGAACGCGCGATGGCGGCGGGCTTTTTGGCGCTGATCGTGGTGGGCGGTTTATTGCTGTCCCTGCCCATTTCCACGGTGAACCGCCAGAGCATCGGCTTATTCAATGGATTGTTTACGGCCACCTCGGCAGTATGCGTTACGGGGCTGGTGGTGGTGGATACGGGGCCTACCTTTTCGATTTTCGGCCAGTGTGTGCTCATGGCCCTGATTCAGACGGGCGGCCTGGGCTTTATGATTTTCGCAACCCTGGTGATGCTGGCGCTGGGCCGCCGGGTGACCCTGCGCAACCGTATGATGATTCGGGAATCCATGAACGCGGCGACCTTGTCCGGGCTGATCCGCCTGACGCTGTGGTACGGAGGGTTGGCTCTAGGAATCGAAGTGATCGGCGCGATGCTGCTGAGCATTCGCTTCGTTCCCATGTACGGATGGGGACGCGGCATCTATTATGGCGTGTTTCATGCCATCAGCGCGTTTTGCAACGCGGGATTCGACCTGTTTGGCAATTATGCCAGCTTGACAGGCTTTGCACAGGACCCGCTGGTGGTGCTGACCATCGGTGCGCTGATTATTCTGGGCGGCTTGGGCTTTTCCGTACTTTTCGAGGCGGTGCACTGCGTGGGCGCGCGGGGAAAGCTTTCCCTGCATGCGCGGCTGGTATTGGGGATGACGGCGCTGCTGCTGGTGGCGGGGACGCTGTTTTACCTGGTTCTGGAGTGGAGCAACCCGGCAACGCTGGGGGCGGAAGGCATGGGCGTGGGCGGCAAGATCATGAACGCCTTTTTCCAGTCAGTGACCATGCGTACCGCGGGCTTCAATACCGTGGACTTGGCCGGTATGCGGGAGGCGTCCAAGCTGATGTCCGTAATCCTGATGTTCATTGGCGCCTCTCCGGCATCCACGGGCGGCGGCGTCAAAACCACCACCGTCAGCCTGCTTTTGCTGCTGGTTCTCAGCGTGATCCGAGGCCAGGAAGAGGTCAACGTGATGAAGCGCCGCCTGCCGGCGGATCTGATGCGGCGGGCGCTGGTAATCCTGGTCATCAGCCTGGGCATTGTGCTGGTGGGTACCATGGTGCTTACGGTGGCGGAAAACGAACAAAAGGATTTCCTGGATCTGCTTTTTGAGGGCATGAGCGCTTTTGCGACGGTGGGGGTATCCTCTGCGTCCACGCCTTCCCTCAGCCCCGTGAGCAAGGCGACGCTGATTCCCATGATGTATTTCGGCCGTGTGGGCCCCCTCACTTTGGCCTTGGCCCTGGCGCACAAGAGCGGTGCAAACCAGAAGCGGCTGCGGTATCCCGAAGAAAAAATTATGATCGGTTAACGGAGGCAGGTATGAAAACGATTCGCAAGCAATATCTTGTCCTGGGATTGGGACGCTTTGGCGACAGCCTGGCGCGGAATCTGTGCAAGCTGGGTCATGAGGTGCTGGCCGTGGACAAGGATACGGAGCTGGTGGAGGCGCTCGCCCCCTATGTGACCCAGGCGGTTCAGGCGGACGCCACAGAGGAAGCGGCGCTGGAGGCGCTGGGCGTGCGCAACTTTGACGCGGCCATTGTGGCTATCGGCAATGTGCGGGACTCCATTCTGGTCAGCGTGCTGTGCAAGGAAGCGGGCGTGCCCTATGTGGTGGCCAAGGCAGTGGACGAGCTGCATGCCAAAGTGCTTCGTAAGGTCGGCGTGGATCGGGTGGTGTACCCGGAGCGCGACATGGGCCTGCGGGTAGCCAAGTCCCTGGTATCGCCCAATTTCCTGGAAATGATCGAGCTGGACAACGAGTACGCCCTGGTGGAGGTGCGCTGCCCGGAGGAATGGCGGGACCAGTCCCTGCTGGACTTGAACATCCGCCGCAACTGGGGCGTGAGCATTATCGCCATCCACCGTGGCAAGGAGTTTCTGGTATCCCCCGGCGCGGATACGCTGCTGCACTCCGGGGACGTGCTGCTGGTGCTTGGCACGCAGAAAGCCATTGATAAGATCAACGAGAAGTGAGGACGCTTATGGAACGTGTGGTAGAGCGGAATATGAGCGACGCCGCGGCGCAGCCTTTTCTCCTTCCGGGGGGCGGCCATGGGGTGGTGCTGATCCACGGCTTTACGGGAACCTGCGCGCATATGCGCCTGCTGGGGGATCAGCTGCACGCGGCAGGCTTTACCGTGCGCGGAATCAATCTGCCCGGCCACGGTACGCGCCTGGAAGACATGGCGCGGTACACCTGGAAGGACTGGCTGCAGGCTGCCAAGCTGGCCGTAGCGGAGATGCAGGAACAGTGCCAGCATGTAAGCGTGGCAGGACTCTCCATGGGCGGCGTGCTGACGCTGCTTATTGCCGAGCAGATGGAGATTACCGCCGCGGTGCCGATTTCAGCGCCCATGGGCGTGCAGAACCGGCTGCTGCCCTTCGCCCGCCTGGGGTCCCTGGTGATGAAAACCACCTACTGGCAGCGGGACCGGGAACGGGAACGGCTATTGGATCAGCGCTATGATTACGGCTATGCGGGCTTCCCCACCAAGTCCGGTGCGGACCTGCTGCATTTGATGCGCCTGGCCCGCCGGAACCTGTATGCGGTTACCTGCCCGCTGCTGGCCGTGCAGTCCCGCAAGGATGAAACCATTACGGCCGACAGTGCGGAGGTGATCGTCAACGGCGTGAGCAGCCAGCGCCGGGGCGTGATGTATCTGGAAGATGTGCCCCATGTATGCACCATTTCCCGGGAGCATGCGCATATTGCTCAGGCCATGATCGAACTGTTTCGAAAGGCAGAGACGGAGAAGACTGCCTGAATGCGCAAAGAATAAGAAAAAATTCAAATAATGTAAAAAATATCTTGACAAGAAGACCGCTTTCGTGTATTATATCTTTTGTCGCCGCAAGCGATGCGCTAAGACCGGAAGCGGTCATGACGCGGGGTGGAGCAGTTTGGTAGCTCGTCGGGCTCATAACCCGAAGGTCGTAGGTTCGAGTCCTACCCCCGCAACCAAATGGCTCCGTAGCTCAGTTGGCCAGAGCATTCGGTTCATACCCGAAGTGTCATAGGTTCGAATCCTATCGGAGCCACATATCAAACAGGTTCGTGAGAAGATAGCTCACGAACCTGTTTTTTTTCTAAGTCAGCGTTTGCTTCCCTTTTTTAGAAAGAAATGTTCGAATGCATGCCTAGGCCACTCTCCAAACAGGAACCTGATAAAATCAACCTTCTGGTAGGGGAAACGTGTATGACAAAACAATGCGGAAAATTATTCCGAATGAAGAAACAGTCGATGATCTGAAACGCAGCTTTCCTTGGTCCCCATACAGGGCTTTTTTTATTTACTGCGGATGCGGTTATGGACACATTGGAGTATGGAAACGAAATAGGCTGGGGATACGGTGAAAATCATCAATGTATATTATTACATAAAAGCGCATAGTTATGAGAAAACGGCAATATAAGGTAAAAGTGGGAAGCCTTGCGCCTCTCTGGGGAAAATGGATAAAAACATGTAAATAGTAGCCAGAATAACCATGTAAAAGTGGAAATATGAAACATTGGGAGAAATGAAACAGGGCAAAATGATACAGAAAACAAGGAAATGGTGCTTGAAATCGAGGAAAAGGGCGTGCTATGCTAATTTCAGAGCCGCGGGGGTACATCATTCAAGTGGATGAATGAATATTAATGGGAATTAGTTTCTTCACTCATCTTTTCATTGATGCTACTGTCCTGTGACATTCCGAAGAAGAGGGGGAGGACACCGTGACAACCAAGGTGATCAACGCTCACCCGCATGGGAGAAAGCGTATTATGGTGAGGCTGTGGCAACATCGGCATCTCTATTTGATGCTGGTTATTCCCGTGCTGTTCTATGTGCTGTTCTGCTACTGGCCCATGTATGGCGTTCAGATTGCGTTCAAGAAGTACAACGTGCGCATGGGAATTGAAGGCAGTCCCTGGGTGGGATTCAAGTATTTTGAAAAGTATCTTACGGACCCGTATTTCTGGAAGGTTGTTCGCAACACGCTGTTGCTGAATATATACAGCTTGGTGTTCTCCTTCCCCGCGCCCATTATCCTGGCGCTAATGCTTAATGAGCTTCGCTCCTCCGTGTACAAGAAGGCGGTGCAGACGGTCAGTTACTTGCCGCACTTTATTTCCACGGTGGTTGTGTGCGGTATGGTGGTGAATTTCCTGTCCAACAGCGGCCCCATCAATGACGTGATCGAGTCTCTGGGCGGGGAGCGAATACAGTTCATGATGGAAGCGAAATACTTCCGCACCATCTATATTGCTTCGGGTATGATGCCTTCATCATGGGTCAGCGTCCGGTCTCTGAGTGGACGCAGGTTCAGGATCAGATCCGTGAGAGCGCTGAGCGTATCTGCGAGATCTACAATACCGCCGCGGCCCGCTGATTTTTCACCAGGTTGCAATGGCCTGTCCGACATCGGTTGGGCAGGCCATTTTGCCGCATATGAGCTGTATGCATTTGGCGTAGAAAAGGAGATCATAAATTCTCGTGGTATAATATAACGTTATTGTTCACGGGAAGCGATGAGAAAAGGAAGTGTGAGCTGTGGGGAAAAGACGCCTATTCGCAACATTGCGCAGTCGCATTGTCTGCTACTTCGCCATTGTTTTGCTCCCTTTGCTGATAATCCTTTCTTATGCCTATAGCCATTTTGTGCAAAATGAAAGCAGAGAAACGCTGAGCCGTATCTCCATGACGCTGGAAGCAGGAACACAATCGGTGGATACCTCCATCGACGCTGCCAAAAAGGCCTGCATTACTTTATTTTATGATAACCGTGTGAAACGTCATCTCAAGCCGATTTCCTTGAGCAGCACGGAGGACAGAGCGGCACAGGTTGAAATCCACAGCACCATTAACGCCATGGTGGCTATTACCGATGCGATCACGGAAACCATGCTGCTGTACATGGACGATCAATATGTGTTTTCGGATGGACTGTATTCCTTTGAGGATTATTTCAATACCTTATATTCCTTTGCGGATTATGACGCGGATTATTGGCGCAGCCTGTTGGATCAGCGCATTATATTGGAGATGCTGCCGGCTACTCACATGACCCAGAAGCGAGTCAGCACTACGCAGACGGTCATTCCGGTGGTATATACCACCAGCGTTTCCGGTAGAACAGTGGTTGCGGTGATTACTCTTTCTGTGGATAGCATGGTGGCCACGGTGCGCAATAATCTCTCCACTCAAGGAATGAAGCTGGTAATCCTGGATAAGGAAAATCGCCTGGTGTACGAAGATTTTGATACCGGGCTAATCCGAACGAACGGCATGGGCGGCTATGAACGCATACAGCTGGACGATGCTCCCTATCATGTGATTTCTACGACCTCCCAGCAATCGGGGCTGCAATACTATCTGGCGGTGCCGGATAGCGTGATCTATGCCATGAGCGATGATTACCTGCTGTTTATTGTGGCGGCGCTGGTGATGTGCCTGGTGGCGGGCGGACTGGCGGTTTACTTTTCCTATAAGATTTCCCGTCCCATTCAGCGGATCTATTCCTCCATCGGGGATAAGACGGGGGAAGAACCCAAATCTCTCCAGGATGTGAGCCAACGGTTCAGCTTTTTCCTTAGCAACTATCAGGAGGCGAAGGAAGAGGAGCGGTCCCTGCGTACCAGCTTCGTGGAGATGGCGGTGTTGCGTCTGCTTTCGGGGCACGATACGCATATTCAGGACCTGACCCGTCAGCTGGAGCGGGAATGCGCCTTCACCGACCCGGTATACCAGCTGTGTGTAGTGGAGGTAGCCTTCAGCCAGGAGCAGGAGGCCTTCCGGGATACGGAACGGATCAACATGCAGCTGAACTTCCGCGGCGACCTGGCGGAGTATCTCTCCCATACCATGCCTTGCCTGGTGTTGGAGGAACGCCCCAATCAGTATATCTGTTTGGTCAATCACAGCGTGGAGGATGAAGCACTGTACGACATCATGGCATACCTGCTCAAGCAAATGGAGGAGAACCCTGCGGTACAAGGCATGGACATATGCGTGGGGAAGGGCTGTGCATTGCGGGAGCTGGCCAGAGAATATGAACTGGTGGTGCGCTGCTTGAATACACAGGCTCCAGAGCAGCATTATACCATCCGCTGGGCCGAGGAGACCCAGCAGCCTGCAGCCGTAGCTTTCACCATCAAGGATGAGATGCAGCTGCTTAGCACGTTGCGCGGCAACAACAAGGAAAAAATGTATGATCTGGTGCGGCAAATGCTGGCGGAATGCGCCCGCGTAAGCCAGGAACAGGAAAAGCTCCGGATTCATGACCTGTTTGTAACGGGTATGCGCTACCTGGCGGAGCGGGATGTGACCTTACCGACCCACAGCCTGTACCGTGGCTTGCGGGCGGATGTGGAGCTGCCTGGCGGCATCGTGGCCAAGCGCAAACTGCTGAACGAATTCTATCACGAGCTGACGGACGTGCAGAGCATCGGAAGCGAATCCAATCTCACGGCCAGCATTGTGGCCTATGTGGAAAAGCATTACTCCAGCGACCTGTATCTGGAACGAATTGCTCAGGAGTTGGGCCTGTCGGTGAAATACATTTCCAAAGTATTCAAGGAAAAGACCGGACGAAACCTGTCGGACTATATTAACGAAGTGCGCATTCAACATGTCAAGGAAATGCTGATGCAAACGGATATGAGCATCGCCAGCATCAGTGAGGCGGCGGGGATATACTCCCGTTCCACGCTCATTCGCCTGTTCCGCAAGTATGAAGGGGTAACCCCTAGCGAATATCGGGAATTGGCTCATGGACAGAAGAGCTGAATGCGTGCATATAGGAGGGAAATGCCTTGAAAAGGGAAGACGGATACATTCGTTATACCGGTGATGAATCGCCTAACCTGGTCTTTCACGATGGCGGACTGCGCCCGGCGGTGGGCACGTGGAACGTGCAGGTAGTGCGTGCCAACCGTGCGCATCCTCAGTGGGCCGACGGCGTAGGCAACACTTACAACCATGCGCCCAATATTACCTGGTGGCAGGGGAAATTTTACCTGGCCTACCTGTCCAACCCCGTGCATGAGCACCTGGGCGCCGGACAGACGTTCCTGTGTACATCGCCGGATGCCCTGCACTGGACCAAGCCGCAGGTGCTGTTTCCGCCCTACCCGCTGGATCTCTCGCTGGACAACGGACCTCACGCCGACATGTTTGAGGAGGGCGAGGCCTATGCCTGCATGCACCAGCGTATGAATTTCTATATTGCCAAGGATGGCCGGCTGCTGGCGCTGGGCTTCTACGGGCTATCTCCCGAAGTGTTCACCATGCCCTGCATGGGCAACGGCATCGGCCGGGCTGTCCGGGAAATATATGCAGATGGTAGCTTTGGCCCGATTTATATGGCGTTGTACAGCACCCGCTGCGGCTATAACCGGGAAACTTGCCGCTTCCCTTACTATCAGGAAAGCCCGGACGCCGGTTTTGTGGCCGCGGTGGACGAGCTTCTGGCGGACAAGCTGACCGTGCTGCAATGGTGGGAAGAGAACCGGGACTATCCGGCGGAGGACTTTTTTGCCATTCGGGGCGGCGGTGAAGCCTTCAACTACTATCAGCTGCCTGATGGCCGCCTGGTGGGGCTATGGAAAAAATCCAGGGTATCCATCAGCGAGGATGGGGGAAAAACCTGGGCGCCTGTGAAGATTTCTCCTTCCCTGGTGATGAGCGGCGGAAAAATATGGGGGGAGCGTACCCCGGACGGGCGCTATGCCCTGTGCTACAATCCCAATACGGACTCCTGCCACCGCTGGCCTTTGGCGGTGGTCACCAGTGAGGATGGCATTGAGTTCCGGAACATGCTGTGCGTCCACGGGGAAGTGCCGCCGCAGCGGTATTGGGGCTTCTGGCGGGACTGTGGTCCTAACTACATCCGCGGACTGGAAGCCGGTGCCGTGGCTCCGGATGGCGCCATGTACCTTACCTATTCGGTGAACAAAGAGGACATCTGGGTTTCCAGGGTGCCGGTTCCGATTACAGGCCGTGTGACGGAGCACGTGCATGATGACTTCCAGGCCATGACGCCCCGGACGTTTGTACCGGGATGGAACGTGTATAGCGGAGTATGGAGCCGCGTTTCTTTGGAGACCATCCACGAACCTGGAAGCCCGGACCGCAATGCCTTGCGCTTGCGCAGCAAAGATCCCTATGACTATGCCTGCGCCACCCGCGTGTTCCCCGAGAGCGAGAAGATTCGCATTCATGCATCTGTGCTGCCCCGGCAGAACTACTTCGGTCGCCTGGAGATTGATCTTACCGATGGCCGAGGCGTGTGTGTGTACCGCGTCATACTGGACTCCGACCGGACGCTGAAGCTCAAGCACGGCAACGGTTTCACTGTGGCCGGTGTGTATGGGAACGAGCTGGACATGACCTGGGAAGTGGATTGCGTGGAGCGAACCGTGAGCTTTTCGGTGAACGGCGGAGAAAAGATGACCTGGAAATTCTTTAACAGCGCCGCAACGGTGGAACGCCTGGTGTTCCGTACGGGCAAGAAACGCTTGGCCCCTTATCTGGACGAGGATCGGGAATTCCTGCCTGCCGAGGATCTTCCCGGCGCAGGGGAAATGCTGATTCAGGAGAGCGTGTATTACATTACCGCCTTTGATACCCAGGCGGCGGAATAAGCGAAAAAAGGAGCAACCGAAGATGTTTACCAAGAAGGAAATGTGGCCGGTGATGCTCACGCCCTTTACGGAGCGTGGAGAGGTAGATTACAATGCGCTGGAGCGCTTGATTGCTTTCTATGAGGCCGGGGGATGCAGCGGTCTGTTTGCGATCTGCCAGTCCAGCGAAATCTTTTACCTGAGCCTGGAGGAACGGGTCAAAATTGCGGACTTTGTCAAGAGGCATGCCCATGTGCCGGTGATTGCTTCTGGACATGTATCCGATGGCCGGGAAGCGCAGCTGGAGGAATTGCGCCGGGTGACTGATACGGGCGTGGATGCTGTTATTTTGATTACCAACCGCATGGCCCGAGCCGGAGAGGACCCGCGGGTATGGATGGATAACCTGATGTATCTGGTGGATCGCCTGGACCCTGCCATGCCCCTGGGTTTCTATGAGTGTCCCGCGCCCTATAAGCGACTGATGAGCCTGGAAGAACTGAAAACCTGCGCTGAGACGGGCCGCTTCCACTTCATGAAGGATACCTGCTGCGACATCGCCACGCTCCGGGCGCGCCTGGAGGTTCTGCGCGGAACGAACCTGCGGCTGTACAACGCCAATACCACCACCCTGCTGGATTCCCTGCGGGCGGGAGCTGCGGGATTTTCCGGCGTCATGGCCAGTTTCCATCCGGAGCTGTACGCTTGGCTGCTGAACCATGTGGAGGACAGCCGGGCTGAAACGGTGCAGGCGGCGCTGACCATCTGTTCGGAAATTGAGCGTCAGCTTTACCCTGTGAACGCCAAGTACCATTTGCAAACCGCTGGACTTCCCATCACCCTGCACAGCCGCACCCAGGATTGCCGCCTGCTGACTCCCACCTTCCAGGAGGAAGTACGGCAGATGCAGGTGCTGGTGGACTATCTCAAGGGAACCCTGCTGGCAGGGGAGACGCTATAAGCATCTCAGCGTGTCAGACAAGTGGCGTTGCCATTTCAGCGTGTGGAAAAAGTGGTTCTCACCACTTTTTCGAGAAGGCAACTTCGGCCAACCAGAGGTCGTCTGAAGGTGTAAGGAATTGATTTTGCAAGCAAAGTCAATAACCCGGCAAGGCGCTGTTTTCATACATGAAAACAGCGGCCGCGAAGCGACTTGGCTTTTCCAAAGGAAAGCCAACCTTTAGCCGGCAAAGCCGGCTTATGCCAATGGAAGCCGGAGGGGCTGCGGCCCCTCCGACGCCTCCCTGGGGTTTTTGACAGTCTGCTGAAAAGGCATGCATTTCATAGCGTATGGGGCCGAAGGTTTCCAAAGGGCGATCGGAAAGCCCTTTGGTCGCGCCCGTAGGCGCGAAATCTCCGCAAGAGGCCACGGACGCGCAAACCTGGGACGCAACTTTGGTCGCGCCCGCAGGCGCGAAATCTCCGTGTTTGCAAGAATGCAATGTGCAACCTACGAAAAAAACCACACACTTTGCCAACCGTCGAAGGGGCTGCGGTCCCTCCGACACCTCCCTGGGGGTTTTGACAGCCTGAGACGCTATCAGCGTCTGTTGGGGAGCAGACGCTGCTGAGGACACCGCTCCAATGGCTCCAGAGAAAGGACAAACATCATGAAAACGCAAACCATACACCTGGACCCGAAACGGGAAGAGGTGACGCTCTCCGCGCTGCTGTGGGAATCTTCTCCCGCCCTGCAGGATGCTTCCCGGCCACGGCCCGGCCTGCTGATACTCCCGGGAGGGGGGTATCAATCCCACGCCCACCGGGAGGCAGACCCCATTGCGGTGCGCTTTGCGGCCATGGGCTACCATACCTGGGTGCTGCGCTACAGCCTGCGCCCGGCGGACGACAGCTGCCTATATCCGCAGCCGTTGCTGGACGTGGCCCGTGCCATGCTGTACATCCGGGCGCATGCCGGAGCATGGTGCCTGGATGCGTCGCGCGTGGGCATTTGCGGTTTTTCGGCAGGCGGGCACGCAGCCCTGCTGTATGCGGCCAGTTGGCAGCGTGCCTGGCTGCAGGAGCGCTTTGAAAATCCTGGAGAGGATTTGCGCCCGGCCGTGTGCATTGCCGGGTATCCGGTGGTGGATTACATGGCCTGGCCGGATGAGCGCTGCGCAGATCCCCTCACTCGGATGGTACGGAACGAGTGCCGGAAGGGACTTTTCGGTACGGAAGATCCGGGGCAGGCGCTGCTGGAGGCTACGGACCCTTCGCGCCTGGTCACCGGGGATATGCCGCCATCCTTTCTGTGGGCTACCGCAGCGGATAGGAAGGTGCCTGCGGCCAATACCCTGCACATGGCCGAGGCGCTTTTGCAAGCCGGTGTGCCGGTGGAAACGCATATGTTTGAAGCAGGCGAGCATGGGCTGGCCCTGGCCTGCTCCGCGTCTGCAGGGATTCGCCGGAAGGTGGAACCCGAGGCGGCCCGGTGGGTGGAACTGTGCGAGGCGTGGCTAAGCAAGCGCTTCGCTTTGACACTGATGGATGAATAAAACAGGAGGCATGCTTATGGCGCATACCCAGTGGAGCAGCCTTATGCAGGGGATGATTGACCAGGAGCGCCGGGGGGATGGGTGCATGCCCCTACGCTTCACTCCTGCGCAGATGGCGGTTTACGCGGATGACCCCGGTTATCACGCATGTTCCCAGGCCAGTTCCGGCATGTGTCTGGTCTGCGAAACGGATGCGGAAGAGCTGATTCTGGAAGGCGACGCCTTCCGAGGTTCCACCCGGGATATATGGTCCTTTGACTTGCTGGTGGACAAGCGTCTTTTTGCGCATAAAGAGGACAGCATTGCTCAGACGCCCCATGTGAACTGGCGGGTGAAGCTGCCCGAGGGACGCAAGCGCGTGCAGCTTTACTTTCCCTGCCTGGCCAGCGTTCTCATCAGCCGCCTGGAATGGCTGGGCGGAACGGAAACCCTGCCGGTAGTGCCCGGAAAGCGTCTGCTGTGCCTGGGGGATTCCATTACGCAGGGGTATACGGTGCATTTCCCCATCCTCTCCTATGCTGCGCGCCTGGCGGCGGCGCTGGATATGGCGCTGCTGAACCAGGCTATTGCCGGGGAGACCTTTCATGCTGCCATGCTGGATGGCGCGCTGGGCTTTATTCCCGACTTGATTACCGTGGCCTATGGCACCAACGACTGGAGCTGCAAGCCGCGGGAGATGCTTGTGCGGGATGCGGAGGAGTACCTGAACGGTGTCCGGCGGCTGTGGCCCCGGGTGCCCCTGGTGGTGGTTGGCCCCCTGTGGCGGGGCGATCAGGAGCAGTTTCCCGAGCGCTTTCCTTTTACAGATCTACAGTCTATCCTTGCATCAGCGGCGAAGCGCCACGATGCCTGCTTTGTGCGGGGGGATGAACTGTTCCCGGCGGTACCGGAGCTTATGCAGGACGCTTTCTTGCATCCCAACGATTTGGGACAGGCGCTGTATGGAGAGCGGCTGGTGTCTGCGCTGAAACGGCGGCAAGGCCGGAACTTTCCGGACGGAAAAGCAACTTGGTAAACCGGCTGATATAAAAAAATCAGAGAGGTTGCGGCCTCTCTCAAACTGTCAAAAACGCCCGGTGAGGTGTCGGAGGGGCCGCAACCCCTCCGACTTTTATTCGCATCCGGCGGCTTTGTCGGCTAAAGGTTAGGTTTTCTTTGGAAAAACCAAGTCGCGTTGTGACTTCAGGCTGCTGAAAAAGACATGCCTTTTTCGGCAGCCTGAAGTAGTTTTCACCACTTTTTTCGACACGCTGCGGCGGAATGAACATTACGCCTTTACTGTTTGCTTTTTTGTACGGGATGGCGAAGCACGGTTTTCAGGTTTTCCGGTTTGCACCGCCGGGGATCACCCAGGTAAATTTCGTGATGGTAACGGCCGGAGCCGCAATCGAGCAGATATCCCTGGGCGGCGGCAAAGGCATCCATGGCGCGAAGGGTTTCTCCTTCGGTATCGTAGGGCCCCACATGCAGGCATTGCACGCAAGGCCCTTCCGCATAGGGAAAGAACTCCACCGCCGAGAAATCGGCATGTTTTTTGGCGGCGGCCTCCTGAACGGCCCAGCGGAAAACCTCCGGGGTAACAAACTCCGGCAGGCGGATTAGGGAGATCCAGCACAGGGTTTCCTTGCGGGTAAGGTCCAGCCCGGTCTGCCCTTCCTGCCACCAAAGTCCTTCCAGGGGCGGAACCACGTAATCGAAATAGCCGTCGATGGCGTGGCTGCCCAGCTTGCTCATTTTGATGGTGAAGGCAACGCCGTACAACAGACCCATGGCGGCCTGATAGTCGCCGCCTTCCGCGTTGGGGTCGCCTGCGCCGCGTACGGCCAGGAAGTTCATGGGGGGTACAGTGATGATCTGCGGCTGCCGGGGCGGCAGATACAGGTCCTTGTAGGCTTTTTTGTAGTCGAAGGCCATGGGGGAAGAACTCCTTTCCCTGGATTACGTCTCCTGCAGGCGCTGCACGCGCTCGCGGATGGAAGTCTCAAACGCCTCGTCGGAAAGCGCGGGATCGCGGGTGGCGCGCCACAGGCCGCAGGGAAGTTCCGGGCAAGCGGCGCAGTTGGCCAGGCGATGCTTGTGTACCGCGCAGGCGTACAGGGGACAAGCCTTGCCCTTGGGCGCGTGGAACACCTTGCCCTGGCAGGCGTTGCAGCTGGGGCATTGGCCGGGATAGGCCGCGCAAGCGGAGCAATCCGCCCCGCAGCTGCTTAGCCCCAGAATTTCCCGCTGCTGTTTTCGGCTGAAACCGGCCAGCACCAGGCGGTAGGACTGATCCAGCATGCGTTGCAACAGTTGGTCGGGCACCTGCCCGTCGGGCCTGACGGAATTCCAATGCACCTTGTCACAGTAGTAGCCGGGGACGATGTCCGCGTACTGCCCCCGGAGCAGCTCGCCTTCCAGGGGGTCCAGCTTCAGGGTGATGTAGTAGGGCTTGTTTTCCTTGTCCAGGCAGACGGCGGCGAACATCCGCCCGCCCACATGGTAGCGGATCCAGTTCCAGTCGGGTTGGAGGTCCTTGGTTACGCCGCGTTTGCGCAGCAAGTAGGCGTCCAGCCAGGAATAGCGCATGTTTGTCACTCCTTATGGGTCGGATGGGTGCTCCGGAGCCGCATAGGCACGGAGGATGCGGCGGCAGGCGTCGACGATTTCCTGGCGCAGGGAGGCGGGTTCCAGCAGCTCCACCTGGTCCCGGAAGGTCATCAGCCAGGCCAGTAGGTTGTCCGGGTAGGTGTATTCCCATTGAAACAGCAGCCGTCCGTCCGGCTGCTCCGCATAGCAGCCCTCGCCGAATGCTTCCACCAGGCGCCATTTGCAGGCGGGATCGAACAGAGCCTTCACCTGAATGCCCCCGGGGAAAACCCGCTGGTCCGACAGGTCCGGCAGGGGAGCGGACCGCTTGACGAAGGCGGCATCCAGGGCCAGCTCCGCCATGCGGTTGAGCTTGAAAAGGCGGTAGTCCTTCCGCTGTGTACAATAGCCCCATACATACCAGCTGGACCAGTGAAACAGCAGGTAATAGGGTTCGACGACCCGCCGGGATTCGCCGCCGGGGGCATAGTAGCGGAAGACGATCTTCCGGCTTTGCTCCATGGCCTGACGGATGCATTCGATTTTCGGAGCCAGGGAATCCCGGTACCAGGAGGACAGGTCAATGAGCAGGTTCTGGCTGCCCGGCATCAGCGTGGAAGCGCCAGGGGAAAGCTTTTCCATGAGCTGCAGGTATCGATGGGTGCCGCTGACGCTGTCCAGGCTGCGCAGCCCGGCCAGGATGGCCTGCATGTCCCCGGAGGTGAGCAGGGCGCTGTCCATGCGGTACCCCTCCATGATGGAGATGCCCCCGCCCTGGCCCTGGGCGGTCACCAGGGGAATGCCTGCCCGGCACAGGGCTTCCACGTCACGCTGGATGGTGCGGCGGGACACCTCAAAGGTCTTGGCCAGCTGGGGGGCCGTGACCCGTTCCTGCTGCAGCAGCAGGGCCAGAATGCCGATGAGCCGGTCGATCTTCATGGGAGCCCTTCCTTTCGCTTCCAGCATACCACGGCGCGGCGACAACGGTATGTCATGTTTGCCGCGGCCTGCGGGAATTTTTATGAAAACGCCCCGGAACCAGACGCGGCTCCGGGGCGACGGCGTTTACTGCCAGAGCATGGGGTCCTGCCCGGTCAGCTTGGCCAGGGCCTCCACCAGGAAGTAGTCCCCGTAGGTGATGTTGGTGTGCCGCCCCGCGCCGTCGTCGTGGTAGCTGGCGGTGCAGTGGGTCAGCAGGCCCAGGCGGGTGGAGGTCCAGTCGCAGCAGCGGGTCAGCAGGCCGTCCACCAGACGCTGCGCCCCCTCCTGATAGACCTGCTTTCCGGTGGCCCTGGCCAGCTCCATGAGGCCGCAGGCCGCTACGGCCCCGGCGATGTTGTCGATGCGCTCCTCCTCCGGTGGCGGGCAGAAGTCGCAGTCCGTGAGGCCGTCGGGGCGGATGTGCGCCAGGAAGTACCCGGCGATTTTCTCGGCGGCCTCCAGATAACGGGGGTCGTTCGTGTTCAGGTAGGCCAGGGTGAAGCCGTACAGCCCCCAGGCCTGTCCCCGGCTCCAGCTGGAGCCCAGGCAATAGCCCTGGCCGGGATGCTCCTTTACCCGCGCGCCGGTGTCCGGGTCAAACTCGATGATGTGGCTCACCGAACCGTTTTCCCGGATAAATTCCCGGGCGCAGGTATCCGCGTGAATCGTGGCCACCTTGGCGAAACGGGGGTCCTCCGTCTGCCGGGAGGCCCAGAACAGCAGGGACAGGTTCATCATGCAGTCGATGATGGCGAAGCCGCGATGCTCCAGGTTGTTCCAGGCACGGATGTAGCCCACGGGGTTGAAGCGGCCCATGAGCAGGCTGGCCGCATGTAGGGTGTCGATGCGGGCCTGAGCGTCGCCGGTGAGCTTCCAGTCCGCGCCGCAGGAAAGCAGGTACATGAAGCCCACGTCGTGATTCAGGTAGGTGAAGCGGCGGAACTCCGCGGTGAGCAGCGCCTCCGTGCGCCGGGCTTCGCGCAGGAAGGCTTCGTCCCCGGTGGCGGCGTAGAACTGCCACATAAGCCCCGGCCAGAAGCCGCCGGTCCACCAGCTGTTTCCATCGTAGGGGGAGGGAATCCAGCAGCCGTTTTCGCTCTTGTAGGGGATGAGTCCCTCCGCGGCGGCCAGGGCCGCAGAGGCGCGGAACTTTTCCGCGGCGCGTTGCAGGGTTGCCTTATAGTCCATGGGCAAGGTCGAGCACCTCCTGTGGAATTTGTTGGGGAAGCCGGTCGCCGGTGTCGCAGTACACGGCGCAGAGCAGGGTGCTTTCCCCGGCGGGTAGCTGTGCCAGCAGGGAAGGGAGCACCGTGCGGGGGTACAGCAGATTGGTGTTGCATTCCACCTGGATCACCTGGCCTTCCTCATAGCCTGCCAGGGCGAAAATGGCGCTGGTGCCCCGGGCGCCATGGGCGGCGGCGCGGTCCGCCGCGGCCAGCTGACGGGCGCGGATGCGGTCGCAGGGCCGTGGGCCCGCCCAGTCCTTGGGCACGGCAAAGGCGCCCTCCGCGGCCTCGACGGGGTATTCGCTGCGGATGATGTGCTTGCGCACGTGCCACATGCCTAGGGGCGCGATCACCGTGCGAATGGTCACGCCCTCCATGGGCCGCCAGGTGAAGCGGACGCGGTCCTCCTCCAGGCGGAAGCTGTCGCAGCCGCTGCGGGCATGCCACAGGTCGCGCCCCACGCGCTTCACCGCCAGCATGGAATCGTAGGCTCCCTTTTGCAGGGTGGAGGCCTCCTTGACCACGGAGAAGGCGAAGTGGGTGGAGTAAGCGAACTTTTCGTATTTTTCGTCCTCGTGCATATGCTCGTAGGCATGATTGCCCGCGGTGTAGGCTATCACCTGCCGGTTCTCCGGGTCGCGGGTGAGCAGCAGCCGCACATGCTCGTCCAGGAAGCGCAGGGGAGGTAGGCAAGGCTTTTCCTCCGCCTGCCAGAAGGGATGATCCTCCGGCAGGGCCAGGGCGAAGAAAGTCTTCAATCCCCAGTAGGGGGAGCCGGGGGCGTTGTACCCTTCGGAGATGCACAGGTTGGGGTAGCCGTAGCCCACCGTCATCAGGCCGCTCCGGTCAAAGATGGGCAGGCGCAGCCAGGCGCGCAGGTTTCCCAGCAGCAGGCCCTTGATTTCGCCCCAGCCGAGCCCTTCCGCCGTGACGCCGGCAAAGGCCATGGCCGCCCAGAAGGAGCTTTGGGCGAAACGGTAGGTTAGGCTCCGCCCGTAGGGGAGGGCGCGGCCCTGGCCGTCAAACCAGCAGACGAAGCGGGGAGCGATCAGCCGCGCACGCTCCACAAAGCGGGCGCAGCGCTCCGGGTCCTCCTGACGCATGACCGCGGCATAGATCAGGCTGTAAAAGTGGAAGCCCCACAGGGTGTAGTAATCCCGCTGGGTAGCCTTGTCAAAGTACCAGCCGTCGCCCACGTAGTGGCCTTCCAGCAGCGTCATGTCTTCCTCCATGCGGGCAGGGTCCATGGCATAGCCCGCCTGGCGCAGGCCCAGATTCACCAGCACGCGGAAAAACCGCCAGTTGTTCTTGGGCATGTCAAATTCATTGATCTGCTGAAGCCAGCGGCAAAGGCGCCGGCGTTCCGGTTCTGAAAGCTCCCCAAGGAAGCGTTCCGGCGCCAGGCACAGCCCCACGCCCAGCGCGGCCATTTCCACCATGCGCTGGTCGAAATCCCCGATGTCTCCCCAGTATTCCGGGTTCTGCGGGTCCGTGCCGTGGATCAGGCCCTCCAGCCACAGGGGCCAGAATGCCTCCGCCTGGGGGCAGCCGCCCGCCAGCATGGGCGTCAGCGCCCAGAGCACCCGGGAGAAGCCCTCCATGCCCGCCACGTCCTCGGGATAGTGCGCGGCGCCGTATCCGGCGATCATGCGGGCCTTGCCGGGGGTCAGGCAGGCCACGGTGGGGCGGATGATGTCCGCGGCAGCCCGGGCAAGGTCCTCCCGGGTGCGCAGGGGATTGGAAGCGAGCGTTTGCATG
>CALVVZ010000043.1 GCA_944364075.1 uncultured Clostridia bacterium | reverse complement strand
CACCTTCGGACGACCTCTGGTTGGCCGAAGGTGCTTTCTCGAAAAAGTGGTGAAAACCACTTTTTCGACACGCTGAAACGCCGGAGGGGCAGCAGCCCCTCCGGCGTTTGTATGGATCATTGCAGCCGATCGTCCACGTGGCGATGCGCGTCACTTCCTGGGGAAATGGAAGTAACGGTCCGCGTTGTTGTAGCTGATGTCCTGCGCAATACGCCCCAGCGTGGCAAGATCATTGGGGAACAAGCCGTTTTCAACCTGATCTCCCAGATATTCGCACAGGATGCGGCGGAAATACTCATGACGGGGATAGCTCAGGAAAGAACGGCTATCCGTGAGCATACCCACAAAACCCGCCAGACGTCCCTGGCTGGCCAGGGTCATGATTTGTTGGCGCATGCCCATAATATGGTCGTTGAACCACCAGGCAGACCCATGCTGTACCTTCCCCACCGCGTCGCTGTTCTGGAAGCAGCCGATGACCGAATCGATCACCGCATCGTCGGCAGGATTCAGGGAATATACGATGGTCCGGGGCAGCTCGCCGCTGTCCGCGAAGGACCCCAAAAAGTCCGCCAGCTGCGCGGAAGGCGTATAATTGTTGATGCAGTCGTAGCCCGTATCCGGTCCCAAAAGGCGGAACATCAGACCGTTGTTATTGCGCTTACAGCCATAATGGAGCTGCATGGCCCAATCCAGTTTCTTGTATTCCCGGCCCACGAAGCCCATAAAGGCGGTCTTGTAGGTCAATTCTTCCTCCCGTGTGACAGCCTGCCCACGCAGCCGTTTGGCGAAAATGGCTTCCACGGCCTCTTCGCTGGCGGGAACATACATGACATACTCCAAAGCATGGTCGGACAGACGGCAGCCGTTTGCGTGGAAATAAGCCATGCGGACGCGCAACGCTTCTTTCATGTCCGCAAAGGAAGCAATCTGCTTGCCCGCAACCGCGGAAAGCTGCGCCAGGTAATCCATCCAGCCGGGCGCCTCGATGTTCATGGCCTTGTCCGGCCGCCAGGCAGGCAGCACCGTCACCGGGAAGGAGGCGTCCGCCGCCAGCTTTTGATGGTACTCCAGCGTATCCACGGGATCGTCCGTAGTGCAGATCAGGGTTACATGGCTGCGCAGAATCAGGTTGCGCACGCTCATATCCTTTTCCTGGAGTTTGGCATTGCACAGCTGCCAGACCTCTTCCGCCGTGTCGCCGTTGAGGATG
Source organism: uncultured Clostridia bacterium (assembly GCA_944364075.1). GTDB lineage: Bacteria > Bacillota > Clostridia > Christensenellales > Aristaeellaceae > Egerieenecus. Next base: position 17,248 of record CALVVZ010000043.1, on the reverse strand, counting down.
CCCTCATAGCCGAAGAAGCGCCTCAGCTCCAGGTGGCTCCAATGGTACAGGGGGTTCCCCACTGCGGTAGCCAGGGTTTCCGCCCACTTTTGAAATTTTTCCCGGTCGGTGGCGTTTCCGGTAACGTATTTTTCCTCCACGCCGGCGGCGCGCATCAAGCGCCATTTATAATGATCGCCGCCCAGCCAGACCTGGGTGATATTCTCAAACTGCCGGTCCTCCCAGATTTCCTTGGGATTGATATGGCAATGATAATCCATCACCGGCATCTGCTCCGCGTATGCATGGTAGAGCGTCTGGGCTGTGGGCGTAGTCAGCAGAAAATCCTTGTCCATGAAAGCTTTCATTGGAAAACTCCTCCTTCGCCGTCATTGTAATTGGGTATGGTACCGGCGGAACGTACTCCCGCCGTTGGGTCACATGCAAAAAGCATCATACTGTGGTGCCGCGGCAAGTCAATTCGCCTGAGAATACCGTGCGCTTGGGCGCATCCTTCCCTGCCAGGACTGCCGCCAGGGTTTCCACGCATTGGACGCACTGACTGCGGAGCTTGTTATCCACGCTGCTCAGCTCCGGCTCGCAGCAGCAGGCCAGCGTGGAATCATTGAACCCCACAATGGACAGCTCTCCCGGCACAGCCAGCCCGGCTTTCAGGGCATACTTCAACGCGCCCTGCGCCAGCTTGTCGTCGCTGGTCATCACCGCGTCAAAGCGCAACCCTTCCCCGCGCAACCGCAGCAGTTCGTCCCGTACTGCGGTGGGATTGGCGCGTTCCCCTTCCATAAGGCGTATCAGCGCGGTATCCTCGGGCACATGCGCGCTTGCCAGGGCATCCCGGTAACCCTGGAGTTTCTTCAACCCGCTGTAAGAGGGCGAATGGTACAGGTACAGCACCCGGCGGCAGCCTTGGGCCAGCAGCCGGGTTACCGCTTCCTCCGTGGCGCCCCGGTCATCGCAAAACACCGAGTAGATTCCCGGCCCGTCCAGCGCCGCGCCCAGAATCATGACCGGTAATCGTTTGGCGGCGTCCAGAATCGGCTGATTCATGGCGGGATCGCTCTCCACCAGGCTGGAACCTACCAGAACCAAGCCGTCCACATGCTTGTTCAGCAGCAGGTCAATCATGCCCTGCTTGTTCCCGGCCGCTCCGCAACCACCTAGCAGGCAATCGTATCCATGTGCGCGTAGAAACGCTTCCAAATAGGCCATCGCCTGCGCCAGATACGGATCGGCAAAGTCTGCGCAAAGCAATCCCACCGTTTTCATGGAACCAAGCCCCAAGCCTCTTGCAAAGGCATTAGGCGTATAGCCGCAGGAGGCCATGACCTGCTCTACCTTTCGCCGGGTGCTCTCGCTGACCCGGCTGGAACCGTTCAGCACTCGGGAAACCGTGGCAATAGAGACACCGGCACGCTGGGAAATATCATAGATGTTCATGCCGACGCCCCCTTCATGTAAGTGCTTACGCTTTGCCTGGAGTTATTTTAGCATGGAGCTTTCGGAATTGCAAGCCCATTTCTCCTCCTTCACCTAAAATCCGGGATGTTTTCGCCAGAATTCTCACAAGCTTCTTTGCCATGTCCCCTTGACTTTCCCATGGGAGGTGGGTAGAATAGAGTAATGAAGCGTGTAAGCATTTACACAATCTCATTGATTGCCAATGATGGAGGGATCGCACGATGACCATTTCCCAGAAGGTGCAAAAGGCGACGCGGCCCATCCGCGTGCTACAATTCGGAGAAGGAAACTTCCTGCGGGGATTTGTGGACTACATGATGGATATTGCTAACGAAAAGGGACTGTTTGACGGCGGCATCGTGCTGGTCAAGCCCATCGCGTTCGGTTCCCTGGAGCAGTTTCCCAAGCAGGACTACAATTACACCGTTTCCCTTCGCGGCCGTGTGGACGGCACCCCTACGGTTCAGGAGCGCATTGTCACCAGCGTGGAGGACGCGGTGGACGCCTATGGAGAATACGACCGGTTTATGGCGTATGCCGGCCTGGAAACCCTGCGCTTTGTAGTATCCAACACTACAGAAGCCGGCATCGTGTTTGATCCCACAGACCGGTATGAGCTGACCCCGCCCAACAGCTTTCCCGGCAAGCTGACCAAGTTCCTGCATGCCCGGTGGAAGCACTTTCACGGCGATCCCGGCAAGGGCCTGGTCATGCTGCCCGTGGAGCTGATCGACGACAACGGCATCATGCTGCACAGGTGCGTGTTACAGCTCATAGAGCTGTGGGGACTGGAAGCGGACTTCAAGGCATGGGTTGAGGAAGCCTGCGTATTCACCAGTACCCTGGTGGATCGGATCATTACGGGGTATCCGCAGGATGAAGCGCAAGAGCTTTGGGAAAAGTGGGGCTATGAGGACCGCCTCATCGTCACGGGCGAACCCTTTGCCCTGTGGGTCATCGAAAGCGCCAAGGACATTTCCCAGGAGCTTCCCTTGCCCCAGGCCGGCCTGCCGGTCATCTTTACGGATAACCAGAAGCCCTATAAGCAGCGCAAGGTGCGCATCCTCAACGGCGCGCATACTTCCTTTGTACTGGCAGGCTACCGCATGGGGCACGACATTGTGCGGGAGTGCATGGAGGACGATCTGGTACGGACGTTCATGAACGACACCATCTTCCAGGAGGTCATTCCCACCCTGGACCTGCCGGTAGAAGACCTGAAGTCCTTCGCCGGAGCGGTGATTGACCGCTTCAACAATCCCTTTGTAAAGCATGCGCTGTTGGCCATCAGCCTGAATTCCGTAAGCAAGTGGCGCGCCCGCTGCATGCCCAGCCTGCTGGCGTACGTTCAGCGCAAGGGAGAACTGCCTTGCCGCCTGGCCTTCTCCCTGGCCGCGCTCATGGATTTTTATCAGGGAACGGAGATCCGGGACGGCGCGCTCATCGGTCACCGCAACGGGGAAGAATATCCCATCCGGGACGACGCGCCGGTACTGAGCTTCTTTGCCGCGCATAGCCAGGATGATCCCCAGGGGCTGACCCAGGCCTTCCTGGGCAACGAGGATTTCTTCGGCCAGGATCTGACCCAGGTGCCCGGTCTGGAAGACTATGTTTCCCGTGCCCTGGCGGACATTCGCGCCCAGGGGATGCGCCAGGCCATGGCCGCACGATTCCCGGTGAAAGGATAAGGCGCAGGCATGGAGAAGAGCATTCGTATTCATCCCCAGGACAATGTGGCCGTCGCGCTTACCGATCTGCGCGCCGGCGAAGCCGCCGCGGGGGTCACCCTGCTGGAGGATATTCCCGCCGGACACAAGGTCGCGCTAACCTCCCTGCATCCCGGGGAGAAGGTTGTCAAATACGGCTTTCCCATCGGTCATGCCACGGCGGAGGTCGCGCCGGGCAGCTGGCTTCATACCCATAACGTGCGAACGGATCTCTCCGATGCGTTGACCTATGTCTATACGCCCACTCATCCCCGGCTGGAGCCATGCTCGCCGGATACCTTTCCCGGCTTTCCACGGGAAGACGGACGGGCAGGGGTACGCAATGAGATATGGATCATTCCCACGGTAGGATGCGTCAACGATGTGGCTTCCGCCCTGGCGCGCCGGGCGCAACGGCTCCTGCATGGTTCCGTGGAGGACGTCATTGCCTTCCGCCATCCCTACGGCTGCTCCCAGATGGGAGAGGATCAGGAGAATACCCGCCGCCTGCTGGCCGGACTGATTCGCCACCCCAATGCCGGCGGCGTGCTGGTGCTGGGTCTGGGCTGTGAAAACAGCGGTATCGAAACGCTTCGTCCCTACCTGGGGGAAGCTCCACTGCCTCGGGTGCGCACGCTGATATGTCAGGACGTGGAGGACGAACTGGCCGCCGGTGAAGCGCTGCTGCGGGAACTCATCGATCAGGCCGCGTCATGGGCGCGCGTCCCCGTCTCCACGGAAAAGCTGGTGGTCGGTCTCAAGTGCGGCGGCAGCGACGGTTTCAGCGGCATTACCGCCAATCCCACCATTGGCGCCTTTTCCGACCACCTGATCCGCCGGGGCGGTACGACGATCCTTACCGAGGTTCCGGAAATGTTTGGCGCGGAAACGCTGCTCATGGACCGTTGCGAAAGCGAAGCCGTGTTCCGGCAAACGGTATCCCTAATCAACGATTTCAAAAGATATTTCACCGAAAATCATCAAACGGTCTATGAGAACCCCTCCCCCGGCAACAAACAAGGCGGTATCACTACCCTGGAGGACAAGTCCCTGGGGTGTACCCAGAAGTCCGGTTCCGCGCCTGTGGTGGACGTGCTTCCTTACGCCCACCAGGTGGAAAAGCCGGGGCTGAATCTTCTCAGCGCCCCGGGAAACGACCTGGTAGCCGCCACGGCGTTGGCCGCGGCAGGCGCGCAGATCGTACTGTTTTCCACCGGCAGGGGCACGCCCTTTGCCTGCCCCGTGCCCACGGTGAAAATCGCCAGCAATCCCACCCTGACCCATCGCAAGGCTGGCTGGATTGATTTCAGCGCCGCACCGGTGCTGGAGGGCGTATCCATTGACCGGATGGGCGAGGAACTCTATGGCAAGGTGTTGGCGGTAGCCGGCGGCCAACGGGTCAAAAGCGAGGAAGCAGGCTTTCATGATCTGGCCATTTTCAAGCAAGGGGTTACTCTATAACGCCTGCCACTGCGTCGGCAAAACCGCGTAGCGCCGCCTTTCCTGCGGACGCAACATGAAAGCCGGAGGGGCCGCGGCCCCTCCGGCTTTTCCCTGTTTTTTTCCACAGCCTGCAGGCCTGCCGCAGGCTGTTTTTTCATACAGGCGTTTCCGGCGCCTCATACGCTGGCGCCGGCAATGCCAGCAATTCGCTGACGGTCACGCAGGTATAGTCTGTCAACAGCGCCGGTATCAGCTTTTCCAGGCACCGGACGTCCTTGGTATTGGCGTGGTAGAGCAGGATGCTTCCGTTCTGCACATCCTTGACAGCCTTCTCCGGGTCTGTCTGGCTCACATCCCAACGCACGGCATGAAGATACCCGGCTTCCGCGATGGCGTTTACCACCCAGCCATCGCTCATGTGGTGCGCATCCTTTGCCAGGCTGCCATAGGGTGGGCGCATCACCTGCATGGGATAGTGAAAACCCAGCACCTCATCCAGCCGTGTCTGGGTACGGGTCAGCTGCTGGTATATACGGCGGGCATCCAAACTAGGCAGCTTGGGATGACTCCAGGTATGGTTGCCAATTTCGCACCCCAGCTCCAGCGCCCGTGCCCAGAGCGCCGCATCCGCATCCTGCAAGGCGCTGCCAATGACAAAAAACGTTACCGGTACGTCATACTTTTCGCACAGCTCCAGCACCTCCGCCACGCGCTCACTGTCGTAGCAGTCGTCCACCGTCAGGGCAATCATGTTCTTTTCCCGATCCCCGTGAAACACGGTATACCCCTTTTCCACCGCCTGTGCGCCGCCCGTGAGCAGCGCCAGAAACAGTACCAACGCGGCAAGAAAGGCTTTCTTCCTTTGTTGCATAGGCTCCCCCATCCTTCACTCTTCCGTCGGAAACTTCCCATGGTGGTATTACGCCGAAGGGCCCCTTCAATCCTGCCGCAATCAGCCTTCGCCGTGTGAAATACGTCAAAAGTCCCGCCGGGGGAGAAAGCTTGCTGTCTCCCCGGCGGGTCCATGCAGCTCCGGTATGATTATTCGATTTCTCCTGTTGCAGCATGCTCCCCGTAGGCGGGCGGCGTGAGATCCAGCAATTCGCTGACCGTTACGCACTCGTAGGTTTGCATGAGTTCAGGAATCAGCTGACGCAGGCAGCGCACATCCTTCGGGTTGGCATGGTAAAGCAGTATGCTGCCGTTTTCCACGTCCTTGACCGCCTTGTCCGGATCGGTCTGGCTTACATCCCAGCGCACAGCATGCAGGTATCCCGCCTCCTCGATAGCCTCCACAACCCAGATGTCGCTTTTCTTGTGCGGGTCCTCCGACAGCGTGCCGTAGGGCGGGCGCATGACCTGCATGATGTATGGGAAGCCCAGCAGATCATCCAGCCTTTCCTGGGTGCGGCGCAGCTGTTTTTTGATGTCCCGGCTGTTCAGCTCCGGCAGGCGTGGATGGTTCCAGGTGTGGTTGCCGATTTCACAGCCCAGGTCCAAAGCGCGAATCCACACCTCCCGATCGTCCAGCTTTAGCGCGCTGCCAATGACAAAGAAGGTTACCGGCACGCCGTAGGCTTCGCACAGGTCGAGTATCTCCATTACATGCTCACCATCGTAACAATCATCCACCGTGAGGGCAATGCGCGCCCGATTTCTGTCCCCATGGAACACGGTATAGCCCTGCTCCACCGCCTGCGCGCCGCCGGAAAGCATCAGCAAACACAGCGCCATGCATAGCAGGCGTTTTCCATATGCAGTTTTCATTTTGCTCTCCTTATGGGCAGACAGCGCAGGCTATTCCAGCACCACGCCATCCAGCATAATACGCTCAGGCAGCGCTTCCAAAGACGCCATCTGCGCCATATAGATTACAGGCCATTGTTTAACGTTCAAGTCGCTGTACAATACCCCCTGGGGCAGCTCTTCCCCATTCTCGTCTTTCACCGTCATGGACACGGCTTCATCATTCTTTTCCATTCCATCCGGTGCAGTCAGCTTTGCTATGAAGTATACGCCGGTTTCAAACAGTTCCGCCTTGACCTCTTCAATTTGGAAGCCATGTTCAGACGTGCTCTCCGGTGGAACGTAGCTTTTTTCTTCCAACTTGTCCAGCACGGAAATTTCTGCTTCTTCCTCCACCGTCCAATGATCCAGCGTCTCTCCTGTTGCAGGGTCCAAGCTGCTCACCGACAGAAAATAGCGAACCGGCAGCGTATCCTTCACCTGTGTGTTTTCCAGATAAGTCAGGTTCAAGTAGTTCAGCTTGCCTTCATGGTCCCAGAGTATATCCTCCATGCTTGTACCCGCATTGCCGGAAGAAGTGATCTCCATGAGCGCTCGCACATTGTACAGGGGTAGACCAAGTTTTTCCGCAGCTTCACCCCAGGATAGGGAAGGATCAACGCCCAGGCGGTCCGCCTCTGCGTCCCCCATGGAACCAATCGGATCAAACGCCCACATTTCTCCAATATACAGTGCCGCGGAGCCATCGGTGGTGCTGGCCTCGAAATTGGAAATAGCAATCCTGCCATCAGCCAGGCACTGACGCAATGTCAATGTCAACGGGCCTACCTGGAAACTGCGCTGCTCCGTTGCATCCATCCTTTTTTGCATGCTCTCCGTTATGTGGATGCCGTACTGCTTTGAAAGGTAATCCGTCCATCCAAGCCATTGACTCACGGCCAATGCCACAGAAATGGTAGCCAGCAGAATCAGCACAGTAACGAGTATTGTGCGCCAAGTCATCCGTCTCAATTTCTTTTCCTCCTTTACCGAGTAAGCCGCACGCATCAGCGCTTCGTGACATGCCTGTGGCTCTTGAGGAAAGGCATCCCGCAAGTTCCATTCCGTCTGCTCGCGCTTCATTCTGCATTCAGCTCCTTTCTCAGCGCACCCTTTGCGCGGCGGATCCTTCCGCGCACCGTGGTGACAGGAATTCGCAACGTCTGCGCTACCTCTTCATAGCTCATGCCTTCCGAGTAACACAGCATCAGCGGCAGCCGCAATTTTTCCGGAAGCGCCTGTAACGCCAGGGAAAGCGTTAGGTCGGGAGGCGCCGCAGACGGCTCGGGAACTTCTTCCAAGGAAACAACACGGCGCCCCCTGCGATGCGTGTCGTAACACGTGTTAATCAGAATGCGGGTAATCCAGGTACGGAAATAGCGCGCTTCCCGCAGAGAGTCGCGCTTTTCCCATGCCTTGAGCGCCGCTTCCTGCATGGCGTCCTGGCAGGCGTCGTCGTTGCGCAGGATGGTCCAGGCCACGCGGTACAGCATACCGCTGTGGGCTTCCAGCTCCCGTACAAAGAAGTTCTTGTCCATCCGCTCATCTCCTTGTAACGTTACGCCTATTAGACGGTGCAGCGGCACAAATCAGCACGTGCAGAAAAAGTTTTATGCATAAAAGCAGCGGGCGCTTCCCTGCGGAAGCGCCTGCCGTCCCTTACATCCGTGTATTGCCTTGTCCGCTCTCGTCCTGCGGCGGCTGAACGGAAAGCAGTTGATAAATCTGGTCCACTTCCATGGGCCGATAATAGTAGTACCCTTGAATCATATCGCAGCCTGATTCCTGAATGAGGGTGTTCTGCTCCGCCGTCTCCACGCCTTCCATGCACACCTGTTTGCCAAAGCGGTGGCAAGCATACACCATACTGGAGATGAAATTCATCTTGTCGTCGGATTCCGTCATTTCCCGCAACAACGAACGGTCCAGTTTGATGATGTCCGATGGATACTGCAACAGCATACGGAAGGATGAGTACCCGCTGCCAAAGTCATCCAGCGCAATGCGTATGCCATTGCGATTGCATACCTGCACAAAGCGCAGCAGCCTTTCCGGTTGCTCATCCATGCAGCTTTCCGTCACCTCCGCCACCAGGCAAGCCCCGCGGAGATGATACTTGGCCAGTATCTGTTCCATAAAGTCCGGCAGCCGCTCGTCGGACATCTGTTGCAGGCTTACGTTAAAGGTCAAATAAAATTCGGGATCATAGGAATGCAGGCGCAAGCATGTACGCACCGCCTGTTCAAAAACCCATCTGCCCGCCAGATGGATCATATTGTTTTTTTCCAAAAGCGGAATAAAGATGTCCGGCGAAACATCTTTTCCATCAAACTGCCAGCGTAGGAGCGTTTCACCGCCAAGCACGGCGCCGCTCTTGCTGGCAACCACCGGCTGAATCACAATACGGAAATGCCTCATCCCATGCAGTACATCCTGGCTAAGGGTCAACGCAAGATTCGAAAGCTGCCTTGTCTTTTCTATGTTGCTGTCCGTATACTCCAGGAAATCCTGGTTTACCTCGTGCTTGGCAATTTTAATCAGCGAAACCATCTGCTCCAAAAAATCAGCAGGCATAATGTCCGCCTTAAGATATTCCATCACAGCAAAGGCGCAGGATCTTTGAAACGCAATGCCGATCGCATGGTAACGCCGTGAGATGATTTTCCGTATCTGCGCAACCAGCTCTTCTTTCGTCTCCTTGCACGCCGGATCCACAATAGCTACACATCGCATGCCCTCCAAACGGAAAAAGGACATTTTATCCGATAGCTTTTCCGCCAGTTCCTCCGAAATGCTCCGCACCATATTATCGCTGTACGTGCGTCCGCGGGTACTGTTGATCTCCGTGATATTGTTGAAACTAAAGCCGATGGCCAGCACGGGCACGCCGTTTTTGCGCACCTCGTCCAGCATGCGGAACATGGTAGCTTCCCGGGGAAAATTCGTCACGGGGTCCACCACAAAATCCTCATCCTGATGCGTTACACGGCCGGAGAAGAAAAGCGGCACGCTCTTGTCCTCATTCCATTTCAGGACACCATAGCAGCGGATCCAGATATTTCTTCCCTCGGCGGTACGCACCTGGTATCGCAGGTCATGGATGCTTCGCTTTTCCTGCAACATGGATTCCAGTTCCCGCCAGTACATCTCCCGCGCCCTGGGCGTGGTAATGCGCTTGGCCCAGTCCTGGAGCAGCCCCGGCACAACGTTGCTCTGAAAGCCGAATTCATCCCGCATATTATCGGAAATATAGAACAAGTCCTTCTGCATATCTCCGAAATAGAAATAGCTGGTTGTGTTCTGCTGGGAGATGGCGTTGAAAAACATCTCCATATCGCAGTAAGTGGTATTCATAAATTGGTAGAACAGGCTGTCCACACGCTCGTCATCGTCGCCTGCACTACCGTTGCGCCGGTCAATCCCGGGGACGCGGCAGTTTGCCTCATAGTACTGCCTTTTATCCCGGTACATTACCCGGTCCGCTTGAGAAATCAGGTCTTCCAGGCGCAGGGGAGGCTTGTCGGACCAGGCATATCCTACCGCGATATGATGGCGGTCTTCCCGAATGCCCTGTTGCAGCCGTTGGAAGCGCTCCATAAATTCCTGCTGTTCCACATCCTGGAATACGGCAACAAATTCGTCCCCTCCCGCCCGGAAAATGGTCGGAATCCGCAGCGTATCCCGAATCAGCGTATAGCAATGCTGCAAAAGCTGATCGCCAATGCCATGGCCCATGGTATCGTTGGTCTGCTTTAGGCCGGTCACGTCGCAATAAATGACCCCCAGCGAAGTGCCGGGCCACGGCGCTTCATAACGCTCAAACATGGCGTTGCGGTTGAACGCCCCTGTAAGCACGTCCTGAAAGCTCAAGGCATTCAACCGGTTCAGCAGATCCCGGCGCTTGAGCAGCGAAACGATAAAGTATCCGATAACCTGCATCAGGGAGCGCAGCAGATGGAACTTCTCTTCGCCTGGATTATCCGCGCCGATAAAGCCCACCACCCGATCCTCAATCACGATGGGTCCCGCAGCCAGGCGCCGGACTTGCTGGGGCTTTAGAATTGCGTAAATGGAAGGGCAATTGGTGCGGACTTCTTCCAGGTCCGAAATGGTGACCACCTTTTTATCCCGGAACATTTTCATCCAGCACGCCAGGTCCGACAGCGCTATATCCTGCAAAATCTCCTGCTGCCGCATCACACCCGTATTACACCATTCATAAGTGTTATTGGCCGTGTGGTCTGAAATTTCGAAAACATATACCCGGTCACATGCAAAGGTTTTGCCTATGTATGCCAGAATCCTGCGCAGAGATTCTTCGGGGTTTGTCGTAGAAAAAACCTGCTGCAGGCATTCATTCAGGATGCTTTCGCTTTGCGCATAGAAATAAGGCGTGTCCATGGTCATATGAGCATCCATGTCCACGGCAATTTCCACCCGGTATTGCCGCCCATTCCAAAGCAGTACGGTATCCTTGATCAGAAAGCGCTTGTTCAGAACAGGATTCTTGTGTACCCAGGAAAAGAATTGGCCTTGTTGAAGGCAAGCGTTCGTGCAAAAAGCGCAGGGGGACGTCCGCCCCTGAAGCGCCTGGAAGCAACGTTTCCCCCGATAGTCGTCAGCGGATGCGCAACCTATCGCTTCCCGCAGGCGGTGGTTCATATAAACGATTTCATACGTTTCCAGATCTGAAATATAGACCATTTCATCCATTTCTTCAAAAAAACCAGTTAGAAAGGTCATCATAGGTATTCCCGCCCTTTTCTGCGAAGAACAACACGCCGTTAAGATGATGGCGCGCCCAGAATCGCCGGAATTCATCCAGGCTGATTCGTAAACGCTTGCTTTACTATACCAGCCCCTTTCGCTTCCGTCAATATTTTTACACGCTTCCTGGCCTTTTTACAACATCATAACCACGACATGCAATACTTGTCATCGTTTGTGGGAAGGCTCACCCTTTCTTTTCGCTGCCCTGGCCTTGCGTTGAAAGCAATTCCAGCAGACGTTCCCTGGCAGCCTGCTGCGTCTTCTCTGGCGAAGCATTGGTCAAATAGGTTAACGCGTCGTTCCATTCCCACAGGGATGCGTCCGTGGGTGAAATTTCCCGCAAAACGCCACATATATATTTCCGTTCACCATCGTCCAAACTGTGCAAATCCGATAGAAAGGTACACCCCATCCGATAGGATAAATAGTCCACCAACGACATTTGTACCTGCATTCTTTGCTCACTCCTGTCTCATCCACGGCATCTTATGCATTCGGATTTTTCCCAGGGCCATAATATGAATATAAATCCGAATCGGATGCACAGTTTATTTTAACATACCCAATTAGGATATACAATAACAAAAAGAAAAAAAAGAGGTAGTATTGTGGAGCTTGATTATAAAGCCATTGGGATACGTATCCGCCGGTTTCGAAAACAACGAGGGTTGACGCAACAGTCCTTAGCGGAACTTTCCAACCAGGATCCGTCCAACATTTCACACATTGAACGCGGGGCGACCAAGCTGGGATTACCCACCATCGTCAATATTGCGAACGCCCTGGGTGCTTCTGTGGACGAGTTGTTGTGCGACAGTCTGGAAAAATCAGACAGAGCCTTTGCCAACGAAGTCTCCGAGTTGTTGGCAGACTGTAATCCATGGGAAAGGCGCGTCCTGGTTTCTACCATGCGAACGCTTAAGGAGAACCTGCGTAAAAGGCTTCCCTTAACAGATGCAGACCGTTTTTAATATGCATCCTATTGTACAAAGCCGGCACCTCCTCGCCAAGGGGATGCCGGCTCTTCCGTCATTTGTTCTTATAGCGTATGACCTTTTGCCCGGATTATCCGCACCACTTCGTCCACGTATTCCCGGCATACCGCTTCGGTTTCCGCTTCCACCATGACGCGGATGACCGGTTCGGTACCGGACTCACGCACCAGAATGCGGCCGGTTTCTCCCAGACGTTCGCTCACACGCTGTACCGCTGCTTGCACCTCCGCATCGGCCTGTGCTGCCGCTTTATCCTTTACCCGCACATTTTCCAGTACCTGCGGATAAATTTTCAGCTGTGCCGCCAGCTCGCTCAGCGGCTTCTTCCGATCCATAAGCACCTGCATCATCTTTAGGCTGGTCAGGATACCGTCGCCGGTGCTGGCATACTTGCTGAAAATAATGTGCCCCGACTGCTCGCCGCCGATGCGGTTATTGTTGCGCATCATGTACTCATATACATATCTGTCGCCCACCGCCGTTTTGGCATAGTCGATCCCCAGCTCGTCAAAAGCCTTGTACAAGCCGAAATTGGACATGACGGTGGTTACCACGGTATTGGTCAGCAGCTTCCCGCGCTCCTTCATGTAGCGGCCATAGATATACAGGATATGATCCCCGGTGACCACGTTGCCCTTTTCATCCACACACAGGCAGCGGTCTGCGTCACCGTCGTAGGCAAAGCCTACATCCAGCCCTTTCTCCACCACCAGCTTTTGCAAGCCTTCGATGTGGGTAGAGCCGGCGTTTCGGTTGATGTTCAGGCCGTTGGGTTCCGCATTGATGACGTACGTGGTGGCACCCAGGGCGTCAAAAACCGCCTTGGCAATGCTCCAGGCGCTGCCGTTGGCGCAGTCCAGACCAACCTTGACGCCTCGGAAAGAGAACATCCCCAGGGAAACCAGATAGCCGATGTAGCGGTTCCGGCCGGACACATAGTCCACCGTGCAGCCGATTTTCTCCTGCAGGGCAAAGGGGATTTCTACCCATTTCTGTCCGAAAGCTTCCAGTTCCCCGTCCAGATACGCTTCCACCAGCGCGATGGTTTCATCGTCCATTTTTTCACCGCGACCGTTGATAAGCTTGATCCCGTTGTCGTAGTAGGGATTATGGCTGGCGGAAATCATGATGCCGCAATCAAAGGCGTCCACCCGGGCGATGTACGCCACGGAAGGCGTGGTGGTCACGTGCATCAGGTAGGCGTCCGCGCCGGAGGCTACCAGACCTCCTACCAGAGAATACTCAAACATGTAGCTAGAGCGACGGGTATCCTTGCCGATGACTACCCGTGCCGGCGTATGGTCCCCTGCCCGACGCTTGCATTCGCCGTAGTACCACCCCAGGAAGCGGCCCACCTTGTACGCATGATCTGCCGTCAGGTTCACATTGGCCTCTCCCCGGAAGCCGTCGGTACCAAAGTATTTGCCCATGGTATTGTCTCCTTCTTTTCGCCGGAATCCTGGCGCGACGCCGGTCAGGCGAATGTTCTTCTTATCCGAATCTTTGGCAAAGAGATGCGCCCGGCACACGCCATGCCTACCGCTTCCGCCGCGCAGGGAATATCTTCCCATGGCTGCACGGAAGGGAGCGCATGCCTGCAACGAGCCCATATAGAATACAATTCAACACAACTTATGCGCTTTCCTCTAGCGTTTCCCTTTTTTTCATATTTCTTTGTAAATCTTTTGTCCGCCTCATGCGCGCTTTGGCGTTATGGATCTTTCAACGCCATTTGGATTGCCTGGGCCAGGTAAGGCACGCTGCGCAATACCTCTTCCAAGGTATTCATGTTATTCCCGCATTCGATCAGCACACAGTTGGGCGCTACATGCTGGTTGAAACGGCCGGTCTTGACGCTGATGCGGCGGCAGAAGTCCTCCCGAACGTCGTTCAGCGCTTCCGTAATGCGTTCCGCCAGCGCATAATTGGCTTCCCAGTCAGGCTTGACCGTAAAGCTGTTCCCCGTGCCTTTGCCGATCAGCATCATCAGCCTTGCGACTTCTTCGCCACCGATGTTCACCGTTTGCGCAATGCCGGAGCCTTCCACGTAGGCATCCCGATGCAGGTCGATATAAAGGTCATAGCGCTCCCCCCGGCCGATTCTCTCCTCCAGCATCGCCAGGGAGCGCGTATAGGCGTCATCCAGGTTCGGCGGTTCAAAGGCGGTGGTATCATGCACCACCGTATAGCCCATGGCTTGCAACGCCGCCGTCAGGGCATCCCCCACCGCCACCACATTGGCGCCGTTATCCTTGGTACGCCATTTTTCCGTTTCCACGTAGGGCGCTTCTTCCACCTGTGCGAAAGCTTCCCATGTGTGCGTGTGATAAATCAGAATGGATTTCCCCGTCTCCGGCGCAGGCGTTGCGCGGATAATCTCCACTTGAAGTTGTTTATTGTCCGTAAATTCAGCATATTCCTCCACATATTTTTCGTTTTCATCGCTGTTTTGCATCATTGTATCCACTTCAACGTCATTTTCCGGTGTTTCTTCCATTGTATCCTCCGCCGGTTCCGAAGCGGCGGGAGTGGTTTCCTCCGTAAACAAGCTCCCTGCCGCAAAGGCCGCCACCGCCTCTTCTTCCGTCGGCTGACCGGTAGGCGACGCCAGAATCAGCGCCGTTATTCCCATGGTCAATCCCAGCAGCATGGACAGCACCGACAGCGCCTGTCCCTTGCTCCAAACAATCATCCGCATGTCCACGCACCTCACCCCAAGAATTGGTACAAGGTATGAAGGTCCAGAAATGAATATGCGTCAATGCAGGCGATAGGAAAGCTCCCGGGCCGTGAAAGCCGGCTGCAATGCCAGATTGATGGCCAAGGCAAGGGTATCGGCCAGGTGCGCTACCAGCTCGTCAATGCTGCGTGGCGTTACCACCATCTCTCCCAGCGCGCCCTGTGAAAGCTTGTCGGCCATGGTTTCCGCCGCATCCTCCGTGCTACCCTGGGAAAGAATGTCTTTCAGCGCATCCCGAACGATGGTGGAAGCATACACCACCATGGGAATCCCCACGGCAATTACCGGGATTCCCAGGGTATCCCGGGTCAATCCCGCCCGATGGTTTCCCACGCCACTTCCGGGCTGAATGCCCGTATCCGTCACCTGGATAGTAGTACAGATACGGCTGGTTTCCATGGCCGCAAGTGCGTCCACTGCAATCACCGCGCCGGGCTGCACCCGCTCCACCACCCCGCGGACCATTTCCGCCGTCTCCACGCCTGTAATGCCCAGCACGCCCGGCGCCATGGCGCTGACAGGGCGCAGGGCGTGCCGTTCCTGCTCCTTCAGGTGCCGGGTCACATATACGCCTTCGGCTGTGCGGGAGCCCAGGGCATCCGCGGTCATAAACCGGTTTCCCAGACCGACCACCAGCACCTCACCTTCCGCCGGGAGCATTCGCCGGATCTCCTGCGCCGTTATCTCCGCCATGCGCATTCGTTCTTCCGGCTCCAGCTCCGGCAAACAAGGATGTTGCAGCGTCCAATATTCCCCCTGCGCCTTATGCAGTCGTTTTGCCGCCTCCTGATTGATAATGCGCACCAGCGTTGTCTCTATGGCGCCCTGACAGCGGCTTCTTACCTCCACGCCCCGTGCGTTATCCGCCGTTCCGCCCGCCCGTTCCATGGCCAAGTCCGTCCTTACGTCCCGCATGCTTTCGCCTCCTCTGGACAAGTATGCGCTTCTCCCGTCAAAAGGATACCGCGGATTCCGATTGACGCCGGACCTGGCAGCATATTACAATAGACACACCCTGATCGTTGCTTTGCAGGAGGAATCCCATGACCGTGGAAAATCTTCTTCGTGCCGTCCGGCAGCTGTACGAAACCGTTCTGGGTGACCAGCTGACCGGCTGCTATCTTCACGGTTCCCTGGCGCTGGGTTGTTTCCAATGGAGCCGCAGCGACGTGGATTTTCTCGCCGTGGTTCGGGAAGAGCCTGCCCAAGCGCAGAAGGAGGCTCTCATCGCCGGCCTGTTGCAGCTGGAATCTGACGCGCCTCCCAAGGGTTTCGAAATGAGCCTGCTGTGTCAGGACGCCTGCAAGCCCTTCCGCTACCCCACCCCCTATGTGCTCCATTATTCCAGGATGCACCGCGCACGGGCAATGCATGACCTCGCGGCCTACTGCCAAACCATGCGCGGCACGGACAAGGACCTGGCCGCGCATATCGCGGTCCTTTGTCAAAGCGGCGTGGTCTTATGCGGCAAGGCCATTGCGGAGGTTTTTGATCCGGTTCCCCGGTCCTGCTACCTGGACAGCGTGCTGGAAGATATTGGCCCCGATGCGGCTTTGTGCCACGACCCTGCCTATACGCTGCTGAATCTGTGCCGTACCTGGGCATACCTGGAGAGCGGACGTATTCTCTCCAAGCGTCAGGGTGGCGAATGGGCGCTGGGCAGGCTTTCCCCGGACGAAGCCAAGGGCATCCGGGCGGTGCTTGCCTATTACGGCGGAAAGGAAGCTGTCTTTCCCCCTGCGCAGGAATTGCAGGCATGCGCCGCGGGACTCCTGGCCCGGGTGCGCCAGCGCCTCCCTCAAGGGCAGACCGAAGAAGATACCGATACCTGAAAGGATGATGCATGATGAAGAAGCTTACGCCCTGGCATGCATGCCAACTGATCCAGCTGCTGGTATTTCTGGCGGTGATGCTACTTTTGCTGTTCCGTACCGTGGACGGCGCAGGCGCAGTGCAAACGCCCGAAATTCGCGCCGTCAGCTGCCTTTGCTGGCTGGGATTCTATTTCCTGCTTCTGGGCGTGGAATGGCTGGCGCGCCGCGTCGTCCGCAGGCGGTAGCGGCCCGCTCGGCTCCAATGCGCTGTCCGTCCACGCAAAAAGGCGCTGCCGCGGTTTTCGCCGCGACAGCGCCTGATTTGTTTTGTGATTGTCCCGTACCGGCAAAGGGCTTAATACATGCCGCCCATGCCACCCGCGCCACCGGCCGGAGCCGCGGGTTCGGGAGCGGGAATATCCGCCACCAGGGCTTCGGTGGTCAGCACCATGGCCGCCACGCTGGCCGCGTTTTGCAGTGCAGAACGGGTCACCTTGGTGGGGTCGATGATGCCGCGCTCGATCATGTCGGTGTACT